>RDYF01000221.1 GCA_004293285.1 Verrucomicrobiota bacterium
TTATCGATGATCGCCTCGTAGCCAATCGGGTCGGTCTCGCCATGACAATAGCCAGCTTTGACTCCCCCACCCGCCATCCACAAGGTGTATGCTCCGGGGTTGTGATCTCTGCCCAAGGATTGCATTTCGACCCCACCACGGTTTTCCCGCATCGGAGTTCGACCAAATTCGCCGGACCAAATGACCAAGGTTTCGTCCAGCAAACCGCGCTGACGTAGGTCTTTGATCAACGCCGCGATGGGTTGATCGACCTGCTTGCATTTGTTGACGAAGCCATGCATCAGGTCGTCGTTAGGATTGGTGCCGTGGGAATCCCAGCCCCAGTCGAAAAGTTGGATGAAACGCACACCGCGTTCCGCCAATCGACGCGCGAGCAAGCAGTTGTTGGCAAAAGATTCCTGTCCAGGTTGTGTGCCGTAGGCTTGATGAACGGATTCTGGTTCTTGCTTGATGTCAAAGGCATCGGACGCATGGATTTGCATTCGATAAGCCATTTCATACTGCGCAATTCGCGTCACGGTTTCCGGATCGCCGACCTCTTGTGCGATCTGCGAGTTGATGTCGGAAATGGCATCGAGCGTTCGACGCCGCAAAGCTTGTGATACCCCATCGGGATTTTTTAGGAAAAGCACCGGCTCGCCCTGTGATCGACATTGCACGCCTTGGTAGACCGACGGCAAAAATCCAGAGCCCCAGACCGATTTCCCCGCATCGGGATTCACCCCACCGGACGTCAGCACAATGAAACCCGGCAAGTTTTGATTTTCCGAGCCCAAGCCATAGGTCGCCCAAGCCCCCGCCGAAGGCCAACCGAGCTGCGGTGCACCGGTGTGCATCAACAACTGCGCTGGGGCGTGATTGAATTGATCGGTGTACATCGATTTCACGATGCACAGCTCATCGATCACCGATTCCAAATGCGGCAAACGATCGGAAATCCACTGTCCACTTTGCCCTGCTTGATGAAAGGGAAAGCGTGAGCTCATCATGCGCGGCACGCCCTGGATGAAGGCGAATTGCTTGCCTGCCAAAAATTCTTGCGGACATTCTTTGCCATCGAGCTTTTGCAACTCGGGCTTGTAGTCAAAAAGCTCCAACTGACTCGGCGAACCCGCCATGTGCAAGTAAATGACCCGTTTGGCCTTGGGCGCAAAGTGCGAGAGAAAGCACCCGATGCGCCCCAACTGACTCCCTGGGACGCAAGCCACAAACCTCCAAGCCCCACCGAGCATTGACTGAGGAAATGACGACGCGTGCGATGTTCTAACTGCAAGTATTCGATCATAATCGTTGTAGTTTATCGGTTGAGGGCACTATCGAGATTGAACATGGTGTTGGCCACCATCACCAAAGCCGCTTCTTCCGCGGTCGCGCCGAGGCGTTTCATTTCCTCTGGCCGACTCGCGAGCTCGATGCTCGCGTCGGCATGCAGCTTCCGCAAGGCATCGACCACAGCTGGCGGAGCACTTTGCAGCGTCAACCACTGATAGCCTGCTTGCAATTGCTGCCCGAGGTCGCCGCCTTGCGATGTCATGCGCTTCGCAAAAGCCTGCGCCATTTCGATGTAGGCGGGATCATTGAGCGTAACCAAAGCTTGCAGCGGGGTGTTCGATCCGAGTCGACGTGGTGAACAAACATCCCGACTGGGGGCATCGAAGGTCAGGAATGAGGGATACCCACTGGTACGTTTGCTGTAGGTGTAAATGCCGCGACGGTAGCGATCTTCGCCCTGAGATGTCGTCCATTGCGCACCGTTGTAGACCGACTTCCAAATGCCTTCTGGCTGCGGTGGAAAAACCGAGGGACCGAAGGTTTTGCGAGAGAGCAAA
>RDYF01000033.1 GCA_004293285.1 Verrucomicrobiota bacterium
TTTATTGTTAGACATTCGGGAATTATAGACCACTACATATGGTGTACAAGTAAAATATCAAGAAATATTTACCACTATCTAAAGTGAGGGAGCCCTGGGCATCGGCGAAACATCATTTTCCATGCCACAAGGCGTGCCAGGCATCAAACTCCGTGGGACGAAGGCGATATCTCGCAAAATTTCCTTCATGCAATCCCGCCAGAACCTCCTCCGTGACCGCTACGAATTTTTTGCGATCCGCTTCCATCACACCCTCCTCCGCCCAACGGCGCAGCAGGGCGACCGCTTCGCGACGAGAGCAGCGGGCGCGTACGACGGCCGCCACTTGCTCGGCGATCGATTGACGGTATTTCACGCGAAAAGCATCCGGCTCGCCAATAGCACCACGGATCACCGTGTAGCGTTGCGTCGAGCGCTCGTAAGCTTGCACAAAGACCTCGCGCAGCAAACTAACGTCATTCAGCTCATACACTGCCAACATGCCCTCCGTGTAATCCTTTTCTGAAACCCCGACAAACGAGAGTGGCGAAAGATTGCGTTGAAATAGCGGTAAGTTCGCAATCAGTCGAGAAACACGCTTATTTCCATTCAAAAACGGCTGCAGATACGGCATCTGTACCATCGCGAAAAAGGCTTGCTCAAATGGGTCCTGAATTTGCTGCGCCTTTGCCAAAATCAGCTCAAAACACGCCTCAATCTTTGCAGGAATGGCCGTCGGTAGATAACAAGAGCGGCCAATGCCCACAGGGACCGTGCGCAGCGCGCCCTCAGCCGATGCGTCTTGCAATAAATCCGCTGTCAGCAAGGCATGAAGATTGAGAATGGTGCGATGATCAAATGCCGCGATTTCAATCGACTCGAGCAAAAATTCAATCGCGGCCTTATGGTTCAAAATCATGATCGCTTCATGGCTTTGAGCGCGATCATCCGCCGCGCCTGCTTGCAGTAGCTGCTCGGTTTCCAACAGCGAGAACGTATTGCCCTCCAATCGACTCGAATTCCATGAAAGATCAATCAACAAACGTTGGCAAATGTGGCGTGCGTACGTGCCTGCCGGTTCTGCATACATGCCTGTTTTTTTGCCAATCTCATGCAAATGTTCCCGCACATTCAGCGGCAGATAAAAGCTCGCATTGGGTTGGTACGACTCCAGAAACTCCATGTGGTAGCCCACCGGCTTGCGTTCGAAAAGAGGTTTGCACAAAAACACGCGGGGATCCTCGGTGGCCTTTGCTGGCTCCTCCCGCAGGCCTGCCGAAGGCTTTTCGCTGAGCACCCATTCTCCGTGCATGGTCAGAGCGTAGAACGAACTTCTCGTCGCGCCGTGTAAGGTGATCATGCCGACAGAGCGCAAGTATTGCAGACGATTCAGTGCCGTGCGACGCGGCAGGGCGGGGGAGAACGCAGCACCGTATTCCGGTGCCGTTAGACTCACGGACTGGCGAAAGGGTTCGAGCCACTTGCGATCTTTCGGATTTTTCGCAGCGTGAAAATGGCGCGTAATTAGGATTTTGTGTGCGAAACGAGATAATGATGGCGCGTAATGGGTGCTAATAGGAGTTAGCGACCCTAAACCATTTTTTCAAAAAATGGAGCCGCTGGACGGATTTGAACCGTCGACCTATTCATTACGAATGATGAGAAATTTTAGTTCAAATTACTGAAAATCAACGGTTTTAGAATTTTTTAGGGCGAAAAAACTTGGCAGTTGCCAAAATAGTTGCCAAAAACTCGCATGGCCCGCCCTAAAAAAATAGTTCATTTTAAGATCCAAAAGTTCAAAAACGCCTCTGGAACGATTTCATACCGCGTTACTGGTACCAACCCTGATGGGTCACGTGTCCGCCAGAATTTCGCAAATAAAACGGATGCGCTGAAGGAGTTGTCAGATCTGGAACTGAAAGTCGAGGGCGCGCCAGAGCGCCAGCGTTCTCTGCGGACCACCCTGAGCCAGGAAGAACTTAGCGATGCGGAATCCGCAATTCTGCAGGCGGGTGGCATGCCTCTATCGAAAATCGTTTCCCACTATCTAGCTCTCCGCAGCCGAGCCAAGTCCAAGGGCGTGGAGTTGGATGACGCGATTCATTTTTTTGAGGTCCGCTATCGGCCGGAAACAAAAGCCATCTCGATGATGAACGCCAAAGAGGAATTTCTACAATCCCGGGATGCGCTTGCTGAAAAAACCTTCGTGAATTATGAGAGAGGGCTGAGTCAATTACTGAAACCTGACCCAAACAAGCATGTACACGCTTACACGGTTTCGGATGTCGAAGCGGTCATCAGGCGTTACAGCAACCTGAACACCAAGAAAACCTATCGCCGCATCTTTTCCGTTTTTTTTAACTGGGCGGTTCGCCACCACTACTGCTTGGAAAACCCATGCGATCGGCTCGATAATCTGCCGCGTGACATGAGCCAGATTGCGGCGCTATCAGTCGAAGAGAGCAAGCGCTTGCTCTATGCTGCGATGAAGCTCCAAGACGGGGCGTCAGCGGCTACGGTCGCCATAGGCTTGTTCGCGGGGCTGAGGCCCAGCGAGTTACGTGACCTAAAAGCCGAAGACATCATGAAGGACAAGATCCGAGTCGCCGGGGGCAAGATGCGCCGTAAGATCAAACGCTCAATCCCCATCCCTCCCGTGTTGCTCGCATGGCTCAATGAATTTCCATTCAAGGGTCTGCCTAAGGGCTGGGATAGCAAGTTAAAGAGGCTGAAGAAAGCGACCAAAGCCCGCAAGTGGGTGCCGGACATCATACGTCACACTTCGATCACCTTTCAGACTGAGCGTGACAAGAACGAGTCGTTCACTGCATACAACAACGGAACATCCAGTAAGATGATGGACAGCCACTACCGGGACACGATCGATGACGAAAAAACCATCGCCGAGTTCTGGAACCTGACGCCGGCAACGCTCCGTGCTAAGCCGCCGAAAGTTGACCTAGTAATCAAACGCCGCGTGGAGTGGCCTGACAAGAAGACTCTGAAGAAGTTGGTATGGCATAAACCGTTGATCCATGCAGCCAAAGATATCGGAGTGTCGAATACAGCGCTCAAAATGCACTGTGTGAAACAGGGAATCGAGTTACCCCGGCAAGGGCATTGGCAAAAGAATCCGACTCTTTGAGGCGTAATTTTTTGAGGAAGCGATTTGACAACCTTGCGAGCTGCGGGTAGGTGTCCCTCGTCGGCACGAGACTGACACGAAGTAAGAAATTGAAGGTGCCCTGAGTGGCACGAAGACGAAAGATTATCCGCAACGATCGGCCCTGACATGATAGGCTCCGACGTCGGACTAGTGAGAACAGACAAGAGTTATTCTCTTGGCGCTGACTTGCGGCTCAATTACCCGATATGGATTCCTTAAATGGTTTACCCAGTCGGTAGCACGAGATCCGCGTACATGCGCTAACGCAGAAAACTCGTCTTTTCTGATGATCGTAGGTGATTGACATTAGTTGTCGACCATCGCACTCGGATTTTGCTCTCTCTTGCCACGTCAGTTCTAAATGCGTCACGTGCCTTTCTCCACAGCGGAGAAAATCATACCCGTTACTTATTCACACGGGTTGTCACATTTGTCGATATGAACAACTATATTACCAACGTTAATACCATTACGCAAAAGCGTAACGAATCGGAATCACAAACATCAACCCCGTCTGACGACATTAAGGAGCTGCTGCAATCAGCATGCGAACTTTTCAATAAGGTTAAGCCCATGGAGCAAACACTGCTCGCTGACCGCATTGAAATCGGCCGCATTCTTAAGAAGCTCAAAGATCTCGTTGGCCACGGCAACTTCATGAAAAGTGTCGACGACTGGGTCAAAAGCAACATGCTCAACTTTAGCCTGAAAACGGCAGAACGTGCCATGGCCTATGCTACGCTGCATGAACAGGGCAAAATCGAAGGTGTGTCGAATTTGGCGGAAGCAGAGGAGATCCGACAGAGAGAAAAGCAGGCGAAGTCCCAATCCAAGGCTGCTAGCGAAGAATCCCAGAGCAATCAAACGTCACCACCAGCTTTGAAGTTGACCACCACTTCGGCTAAACAAAAAGCTGTCATGATGTCAAAGGCCGCGCTGAAAGAGTGTGAAAACTACGACAAGGAGTCAAAACGCATCTTGATCGAAGAACTCATCGAAATCCTCAACAAAGAACTGGAATCATGCGACGCACAATGACACCAAAAACCCGACGATTTTTGCTCGATCCAAAAAGCATCAAAGCTTGGAGTGACGTCTTCGTTCGTCGTAATGATGACTCCCCAGGGATTCACATCGACGAATTGGTCGCACGCTATGTGAGCGACACAAATAGCGAGACCCTGTCTCAAGACGCAAAGTCTTCAGAGTTGTTGTATACAGCGATGAAAAAAGCGATCAAGAGCACTTGGGATCTTGAAGTCGATGAAAACAACATCGTAAAGGGAAGCGTTTGCCTTAAGCCCATTTTTATGGGAGAAAAGATGATCCTGTCAATCCCCACCGCCACGATTCTTAATATCGCAAGCGGCTTCAACGATAAAGACCTCACAACACGTGGCTCCATCACTGGAGGCACAGCTTGCGCCTTCACTTGCGTCTATTGCTCGTCGCCGACAATGATGTCAAGAAGTATGCACACGCGCATTCTCAGGGTTCTTAACGTGAAACACTCCGAGGTAATTCTTCGCCGTTTCGAACCTGTGAAAATTCTACGAATGCAACTGAGCGACAAAAAAGGTCTTCCTCGTTACAAAGATGACAATGGTGTCGTGATCCTCAGCCCAATCGTGGATCCGCTGGCCAACATGGAACTTATGGAGGAATCCTTTCAGATGATCCTCGCCATCATGGAATTGACGAACTGGGACGTGCGCATCCTCACGAAGTCCATGCTCATCAAGAAACTTGCGACGAAAATCCCTGATGAATACCGACATCGTATCATCTACGGTCTGTCCATCGGGACACTCGATGACCGCATTTCAAGAGTAGTGGAAAAACTGACTTCGCCACCGAGGTTAAGGATGAAAGCATATCGCGAATTGCAGAGGCAGGGATTGAGAACATACTCGATGCACTGCCCCATTCTTCCTCAGTCTGACTACTCCGCATTCGCGGAGAAACTCGCGGCTGAAATGAATTGGCAAGCCGACGAATTGGTCTGGGGAGAAGCTTTGAACCTGCGCGGCGATTCAGTCAAAAACACGATTGCTGCCCTCGAAAAAGCCGAGCTCCATGATGAAGCAAACCTCTTGGCCCGGGTATCTCGATCTCGAGTTATGTGGGAGACACAATACAATCGTCCACTTTTCGAGGCTTTGGCATCTGTGTGTCCACCAGAAAAACTCCGCTACCTCGTTTATCCAGCGCCCGAGTATCGGGACTACTGGCTCGGACTTCGCGACCGAGGTGCTGTAGTTCTCGGCGAAGAAAAGATGGACGATTAAGACCTCTGGTTGACGTGGCATGATGCGTACCAAAAGCAGTATCAGCTTTGGAAACCAGCTGATGCTGCTGAACTGTGGACTTCCACCAAAAGAGCATGCTTCTAATCCTGCATTTTCGCCCCGTTATGAAGTGCTTGGTGCGCTAGTGCCGCCTCATTCCAATCTACACTGCCTAAAGTAATATCAACTCAACAAAATTCATTGCGCCAGCAATACCATACTAAAATCCATGCGATAACAAATCCGATGAAAAATTCAAAATCTACCAAAATTTCACCTGCTACGTATCACCTCCATAGCGTCGATACGCGTTGCCCAGAGGTAACCAGTAAAAACACAAATACACCCATGAATATCAATGAACCAGATCTCATTTCTATCGCTAGCGATCAATTCAGCCAGCGATCAACTGCCAAGAATACCTTGATTACGATCCAGCCAGATGCTTCACGTATAATAGCGCACTATAGTGATACTTTTGACTTATTCTTAGTGGATCAACTGAAGTTTAGGACTCGTTTAAGAATCTCACGGGCTGCTCTTGCTGCCCCATCGACCTTCGCTGGTAATAGCAATACGCGACCTAGGTCAGTACAGCCAAAGAAAAACCATTGGTCGCATGGTGGCGTTGCCGGCTTTCAAAAGAAGTTGCTCAGTTACGGAGGAGTCATCATGAACGTATCAGCGCCCGGAGCTGACGGTCTTTGCTGTGTGGATGTGACAATCAACCCATGCAAGATTCTCTACGGGCACAATGGCCGTGTCCTACGAGCTGATGAATTTCTGGATGCTCTGACCATCTATGCTTCATACGCACGTCATCTGCTGAAGGATCCAGACGATTGGTTCGATCTTATTCCTGGTATTCGGGATGGAGGACCTGCCTACTGGACCTATATTGAAATGTTCTGCCACATCAGTGATCCAGACGGGAAGGTTTTTAGGTTAATGAGGCAGTTGCGTTGTCAAAAAATTAGGAAACGTGCGCAACATTGGAAAACCACCATCAAACTCGGCGGCAAGAGGAGCAAGACGAAGTTCTGCATCTACCGGAAAGCGATTGAAATGTACGACAGGAAAAAACTGCCGCATCATTTGCTCAGCATGTATGACGATATTCTCCGTTTCGAAGTTCGACTGAAGGATAAGCATCTTGTGGATTGCCTAGGAGACGCGAACTCAGTCGCAGAAATGGATGGCAAAAAGCAGTTGGTCAAATTTTCCCCTAATAGAATTCTTCGAGCCATTCGGTCCCTCTTCTATCATCTGGAGAATGTCTGGCATTCTGATCAGCCAACAGCGAAGTCAAAACAGTTAGCCATGCTTGCGACCCTTATCACAAAAATTGCTGATGATCGGAGAGAGTCCAAGACATTTTTAGAGTTGATTGACCTTCTCAAGACCTACACGCTTACAAATTCAAAAAGCACCATCAAAAAAATTCGTGGCGCTGGAAAGATTGAGATGGAGCGAAAAAGCCCCCTTGCACCCGAATCGCTATTCTCGGATGCATCATTGCGTGCACAACCTTCAATTGCCATCCATGAAATCGAACGCAAGGTATCTTATTACAGCCAGGACATTCGTCGCCACCCTTTGCTGGAGACGGCCTATTTAGATCCGGGATACATCCCTTCTAGTAGACCCCTTCCTTCATACGCATATAAAAACTATCAAGCATAATACTTCATGATCACTTCAAATCATAATAATTCGCAACCATTCATCAGCGAGATCCGTATATCCACGAATCTTTCACCCAACCCTGAATTCGCCAAGAACCCTGAGAAGTTCGTGTATAGTAGAAATTGGGATCATATCCATTGTATGCCGCCTGAGACATCATTCACGACGGATTACAAAAGCCAAAAAAAGCTTGTGAAGCAGAAATCAAATATCGGTATCGGGCACGATAACCCGATCACCTTCTTCCTCGAAGATGATGGACGGCCCTGTATCACGAGCATCAAAATTGAGCCGCTTGAGATTTTGCAGGCAAGTTACGACAAAAATCATAATTCCTCAGATTACTTGCACGAGGCGCTTAGCATCATGCAGTCTCAAGTCACTCCGCTGCTTGAATCTTCTGTTGATGCTCAGAAAATGATCCCAAGTAGTGCTAGTAACAAAGATTGTAGCTACTTCAGCAAATTGGAAGTGAAGGCTTTTCATAAAGACATCAAAGTGCATTATTTGCACCATTTGTCTCACCCCCTGACAGGATCAGCGGAGGGCGCTACCAAAACTCGCATCCAGCTTGTCAGTCGCCCAAAAGATTTCAGTATCTTATTTAAAGACGAAAAGTGGCATGAACTTGAAAACGGTCGATTGATTCCTTGTGAGGGCATAGCTGTAACACTGACGCTCAAAAAGGCTGAGCTGGCACGGCAGTTTCCAGTTAGCGCTATCAGACGCATGGGAGCAACGAACCGCGTAGTCAATTTGACGGTTGATGACGCAAGTAACATCTATGGTAGACTGATGTCACAGCTAGAAGGGATCTATTTGCCGTTGCCTCTCGAATGGATGACCATGGGGAAAAGGATTACCAGCGCTAAAGCTATCGCACTTTACTCAAAAGCAACTCGCATCCCGGTTACCGAAATGATCAATTGGGATCAGGAGATCCGCAATCCATCTAAGTCCACGATCGACCGCCTTAACAAAGACACAGCTGCAGCTCTTGCTGTTATGAAAGAAATTCCAGTGGCCCAGCTCTTTTCACCGTCCGATAAAGCTTAATGGTTTTATCCAGAGCCAGAGATTTCGAGTCAGCTTTTGAAGGTGCTATGACTTTTTATCATACGCGGTATTGAGTATGAGCGAACATACAGGCAGCGGTTTGCGGGGCGCAGCCCTGCAAACCGCTGCCTTCCGGCGGTGGGCGAAGCCCCCGCCGTCCGAGCCTCCCTAAGGGCGATGGTTGGCGAAGGTTGCGCAGTTCCGGGACGCGAAGCGTAGCGAAGCAGGCCCGGAACAAGCACCGCACGCCAACCCGAAGGGGCGCGAAGCGCCCTCGCCCTTGAGGAGGCTGCGACAAATCCAGTCGAGGTCGGTGATCAATTGGAGGAGAATGACATACAAAGATCAAATCCGCTTTTGTGACATGACCACAGCATCAATGCTCACCACAATCCCAATGATCGCAGGCAAAGCTACACATCTCCACCCCTGTGCTTTGCCAAAGCCGCCTGATACTCAGCTGAAAGATCGAAGCCTAAGTCTATCGACGGGTCGATGATTTGAAATCCTACGTATTGGAGGCAGAGGAGATTCAGCCCGGAAAACTTGCCGGGGATCGATTGGAGTTGGTATTTCTCATCTGGCGCGCTGACATCGATGCCGCGACTACCGAGCATGGCAATTTCGAAAGCGATTTTCTGCACTTCAGACTTCGGCATTCCCTTGAATCGCTCCAGAGCCTTTAGGCAATAGGTAACAGCATCTGGGCGGAGGCCTGTGCTTTGCTGGCGGAAGGTAGCGGCAGCCATGCGAGATAAGCTCTCCTCGGCGCGCTTACCAACTTCGCTAGTCGTATCCAGGTCGAGCACTTTTTGGTAGGCGAGACAAGCTCGATCCGCCTCCCCAGACTGTTCCCATGCCATGGCGAGGTTGAGCCAGGCCTGTCCATCCCGGGGGAGAATGCTCACAGCTTGTTGCAGGTGCGGAATGGCACCGGTTAAATGTCCTTTCTTCGCAAGCAGAGCGCCGAGGTTCTTATGGGCATATCCATCCCCGGGATAAAGGACTGTGGCCTTCTGTAGTGATGCGATCGCCTCGTCATTGCGATTGACGCGTGCCTGTGCCACGCCCAAGGCTACCCAGCCCGGTGCGTGATCAGGGTAGGCATCCAATAGGCTTCCCAGCACTGCGATCGATTCTTCGTAATCTCCTTGCTCCGTGAGTGCCATGCCCAAATTGAGCAGCGCTACGTGGTCGGAGGGATTGCGTTTTAGGGCCTGGCGCAAGGTTGCTATCCCCTTATCCACTTGCCCGGCTTTGAGCTGTTCGATGCCGATGCCAGCGAGCGATTGACCTGCCACGGAATCCATCCAACGGATGATGATGCGGTCGCCGGTGACAATCACTTCCGCAGCCCCCCGCTCGTTAGCGAATTGTGCCGCCAGATGTTCGCGCACAGCTTCGCAAAACTCGTCGCCTTGCAGATCGCGTTGATCTTCTGGCAGTTGCTCGCGGTCAAACTCCGCTAGCGAAAGTTGGACTTCTTGTAGAACTTCGGACATCAGGCGCAACTGAGTGGTGAAAAATGAAAACTACCAGCGAGACCGACAAGTTCAGCCCAGCGTTCGATTAAAGCATTGTCATGCACAGGGTCGTCGGGCACATCGCGCAGAGTTGCCAGCAATGCCGTAGCCTTGGTTCCGTAACCGAGCGCTTTGTAAGGGATGGAAAAACGCGCATCGTCCAGCAAGACTCCCCACAGTCCCGCGTAGGCCGCATTCATCGACGTGTTGGCATCGACCAACGGTTTCGGAAACTGGCGACGGATTTCGGGTGCTAAAGCGCTGGCATTTTCCGTGAGTTGCGCCCGCACCGAGTGCTCCTGTTGTTCGCGCAACTCTGGAAGGTTTTTCCAAATCCATTGATCCACCCGGGCACCGACGGGATAGGTTCTGAGCTGGGTCATAATCTGTGTGATCATCATGACAGCAATATCAGGTGGTGAGTTCGTCAAACCCATCACCTCTATGGCTTGTTGCTGCTCGTGAGCGAAGGCCTTCACCTCCCGGCGTTCCTCTGCTGGGCAAGAATACAGGCGCACTAGGAAGCCGAGTTGGTAGGCTACTAGGTAATCCACTGCCTGCGTGCCGGGTCGATAGCTGAGAAAATGCGCGGGAGCCGACCCACGAGCGGGGCTGACCCTTGCCATCGTTTTCAGCGAAGCGTCCTCCTGCACATGAACAGGCTTGCCTGAAACTTGTTCGACTTGGCGGATCAGTTGTTGCGTGGCGGCGAGAAGAGGCATGTGTTCTGTTGAGCCAACGGTAACATTCCACCAAAGCCCTAGCAAGCATCGATCACATCACCCGTTCGATAGCATCGACGCATGCAACCTAGCCGATCACAGGATGCCCCTCAGCTCCTCGAAAACCTAGCTCTACAGGCAACAGACTACGCCCTGCACATGATGCGCACCACAGGCTCTGTGCCGCCCACTGTGATCGCCGATACAAATGAAGGTTATATCTTCTGCATGCCCACCTCCCTGACCGACGAGGCTGCCAAGGATCGTTTTGCAGAGGTAGCTCGCCTGATGGCTGTCGCCTACAATGCCAACGCGATTGTGATGGTTGTCGAAGCATGGGCTAGATTGCCGGACAAGAATGGCCACCTCGATACCAACACTCCGCCGTCCCAAGCACCCGACCGCAAGGAAATTGTTGCGCTCATGCTCGAAGACCGTATCCACAGCGCCACCAGCTTGTTGCCCATCATCCGGGATGCAGGAGGGAAATTCATCGAACTCGCAAGCCCGGGTCCGATTCAGTTCGGCGAATCCGAAGGACGTTTCGCAGGCCTGATGAAAGGCTCCGCCCCCACAGCAGAACAATCTGCCAAAGCAAAAGCGGTGTTACAACAGCTGCGCCTGAGCGTCGTCAATCGCGGTTTCGATCCCACCCTCAATTGATTTCAGCCATGGGAAAAGGCATCGTGGCCGTGATGTTTAGCAATCAAACCACAGTCTTGCTACCGGGAACAGATCCAGCGCTCGATCCACGCATCAAGGCTGCGTAAGTCGACTAACCGTCGCCCGCGTCTCTTGTCCGCTCCCCGGCGCACATTGGCTGTGCGGATGTGTCCTTCCTTCGCCGCCAGCCACAGTAGTCCCCGAGACAGCCCTGAATAAACAGCAGCGCCTTCCATGGTAGCCCAGCGTGGCTCCAATGTCTTAAAGCGAGGTCCGATTTCAAGATGTGGGCGATCGGAGTCGGCAATGATAACGGCTCCGCAGTGAGTGCAGTAGTTGGATTGGTCCATGAACTCTCATACATCATAAGTCACGTATGAATGAAGCCCTGAGTGAACCACGCCAAACTCTATGACGAAGAAAAAGCTACAGTGAATCGCATTGTCGAACCGTAAACAAATCGGAAATCTTACATAGCGACACTCACTCTGTCGACTTCCTCTATTGCGCGACAGGGCATAAATAGAGTAGAGAGGTTGTAGGGTTAACTCCAAATACCACTATAAAAAAAAGTCGATTCACCGAGACACAGATCGTCTCGATTCTCAAAGAAGCCGATAGCGGCATCAAAGTCGGTGACCTATGCCGCCAACACCTATGCAACAAAGCCGCATAATTTTTTTAAAAAAAAGTTGTCCAAATCTCAGGGGGGCACTACAGTTATCTCCATCATGCGACCATATACCGTCCCAACCCGTATTCTTTTTGCCTTCTTCCTTGCTCTATGCCTCAACTCGTGTGCCCCAGGGCCTGCTACTCTCAGTTCTCCAACTAGTCAAGCGGGTCCCGCAATCCCAACAAAAGAGGAGATTGAACTAAAGAAGTTTCCAGCACCAAGTGTAGCCAGATGCAAATCTGGTATTCAAAACTGGGCGAATCGTAATTTGAAGGATCCAGATTCACTCCAACTAAGAGACACTCGCGTCCGGAGTTTTGTTGTCGTAGTGGTTTCGGAATCAAAACTTTTTTACGGCTACGAAGTCATCACATCAATCAATGCGAAAAATAGCTATGGGGGCTACGCGGGTTATAAAGATGGAGTTATTTTTGTTATTAACAAGGAAGGCGAAGTTATAAGAGTCACCTCGACAATTACAGTGTCCGGGATTGAGTTGGATGTCCCAATTTTTAATTGGGATAACCTCGATACTATCGAGAGGATGCGTGCCGAGGGAAAAGTTTTTCTAGAAGTCAAAAGATAGGCTGTAATACCCCCTGGTAAAGACTCACCAAGGAGTGAACAGCCAAATGGTTCGCCCATAATCGCCATTTTGACACCGCCTCCGAGGCCTGAGCCTCGAATCCGAAATTCTCTCAGACTCCCGAAAGCGCCTCATCGTATATGGGGTTAGGGTGCGGTGGTAGACCAGATTTGCTTACACATGTGTGCCGGGTGTGCGACGGCGAGAAGATTCGTTGGATCGACGTCATCGTGTTGCAACGCTCTGAAAAGGGCTGGCGAGTATCTGACATCTTCATGAACGCGCCATGGAGTTTTCGTTCTGATCCTAGCCTACGTGCGATACTCACGCCAGAGAAAACACCCAATTCTGATCAAGCCGGCATCGGACAACCCGCTAACCGTCTCGAGACGAGGCCGGAGGGTGGCGATAAACCTCAACCAGAAGTGGAGGAGCGCTCCCGGTAGTCTAATCACCAACTTTGAGTAAATTCGTCTGGACAAAACACTTATACGGTAGACTCGTAGAAGTGTTTCGTTTGGTCGACACCGAGCGGATATCCATTACAAAAGTCCTTTACTGATGATTGTGAGAATATTATGAGTGTTCGCAAGATATGAGTGATCTACAAGATTCTTTCAACGAGAACGATGGCATGTTGAACGCGATGGGCCATATGGTAGCCATCAGCCAGCGTAATCGACAAATTGCCCAGCAAAAAGAACAAGCGGTAGCGATCCGTAAACAGACGGAAGTATTGGAAGCCTCTAATCGTATTGAAGCAGATCGAGCTGAAGTCGAAAAGCAACGCCTTAAAATCGAGAAGCAACGATTGCTCGCAGACGAGGCAGAGCGGGAAATGCGTCGCCAGCAAGCTGAACAAGTCAGGCAATTACGCAACCTCATGGTCGACAGCATGGAGACGTTGGAGTCAGTAAAAATCTCGCTGGTAGCTCAGTCTATTGATGACGCATTAAAACAAAGTGCTCTTAGGAAGACAGCAGCGCTCCAAGCGCAGCTGAAAATTTTGGACAGTCAGTCGGACATTCTTACTGAAATGTCTGACATGAAAGAGCTTCGAGTCTTGCGCTCAAAACTTACAGAATTTATCGCAGAACAATCAGCGAATGGCAATTTGCCCGATAAGCCGTTGGAAATGATCAAGGATCGCTTGCAATCCGTTAAGGCATTTTTCGTCCAATCAGATAAAGAGTTGAATCGACTTCTTATCTGGAAAGCCGATTGGTTGAGTCAATTCCCGAAAGTTAGTCTAGCGGAATTGCAGCGCGCCAAAACGGAATTGGCTAAACTCAAAAACCAACTGCCTAGCATTCAAGAACGCCTACGTAGCATGCTCAATCCATTGGATTGGGGCATCAGCGGTGGGTCACCTGAGCTACATCAAGAACTGCGAATTTGCGCAGAACTCATGCCGCGTGAGGAAACTGAAGACCGAGGTGAGTCAACGGGAGGAATTATTCTTCCTGGCAGCAAAAAGTCTTATCGTTCATATCTACCTGAATCTGGAGCCTGCGCTGACCAATATGAGTTCGCACACTCTGCAGGCGTATTACACGACCAAGTAATTGGCCACCTTGGCAAGGTCGATAAACGTATCGATGAGCTTATATGCTTGCACGAGAAACATCATGCTTTACTGGTCGAGGCTGAGGCACATCTAGCCAATGAAAATTTCCGCAGCGCAGAGAGAGTGGTCAAAATCTATGACAAGCAGAGATTTCCAGACATCGAATACAACAAAGTTGATTCTCTTCTTCAGAGACAACTTGCTGTATGGAAGAAATTTGCTGATCTTGATGCTCAGCTAAATGCTGGTAACTTTAGGGAGGCGCGCGAAAATCTGCGAAAGCTTAATGGAATTGATATTAAATCAGTTTCCGAACTAGAAGCGGCCGTTTCGATCCTGAGGAAATCAATTGAGGAGTCTATTGATGTCCATTATAAAGCACACAAGAAATCTTTTACGCGGACATTAATAGGGATTTTTCTCGTTGTTGTAGCGGTCGGATCGTTGCTCGCTTATGTGATTCAGGAGGATAAAAAAGCGCAATTGGAAGCAGCAGAGGCAAAAGCGAAAGCAGAGCAAGAGGCAGCAGAGGCAAAAGCGAAAGCAGAGCAAGAGGCAGCAGAGGCCGCAGAGGCAAAAGCGAAAGCAGAGGCTGCTTATGAAAAGTTTATTAAAGGGAATTTTAATGGAGAAGAAAAATCTTTCGACATAGCGCCTGGGGTCAAGATGACATTTTGTTGGTGTCCTGCTGGTGACTTTACCATGGGAAGTCCAGAATCAGAGGGAGGTAGATCATTTGACGAAAAACAATTCAAGGTGACTTTAACCAAAGGATTTTGGATGGCAAAAACGGAGGTGACTCAGGCGCAATGGCAGGCGGTAATGGGATCAAACCCTAGTGAATTTCAAGGCGAAAATTTGCCCGTTGAGCATGTAAGTTGGAACGATGCTCAAGAGTTCCTGCAAAAGTTGAATGCATTGATAGGAAGCGAAGACGGAGGGAAGATGGTTCTGCCAACTGAATCGCAATGGGAATACGCATGCCGTGCTGGGGAGGCGGGACCTTTTTCAGGAGGGACAATCGATGAGGTAGCCTGGCATTCTGACAACAGTGGATCTAACACGCACCCAGTTGGAACTAAGAAGTCTAATGAATGGGGTCTATATGACATGCATGGGAATGTTTGGGAATGGTGTCAGGATTGGTACGATGATCAGTTAGCAGGTGGAGTTGATCCAAGAGGCCCTACTTCGGGCGCGACCCGGGTGATCCGGGGCGGCAGCTGGAGCTACTTCGCGTTCTTCTGCCGCGCCGCGGACCGCAACTACGACCCCCCGTCATACGCGGACAACGGCCTCGGCTTTCGTGTGGCCCGCAGTTTAGCCCCCTAGGACAGCAGGAAGCGGAGCGAGCGGAACGGAGTCGCCAAGAGACGGTCGGGGCGCGACATATTAGAGATGGTCGACTTCCCTCGATTGCGCGACAGGGCATAAATTGAGTAGAGAGGTTTTAGGGATTATGCACCCAAACTCCGCCTGAGCGCCATCAATCGCAGCTTCGACCCCACCCTCAACTGAGCCATAACCCACAGAGCCGACACCCATAAAGCCCCCAAACACTCCGGCAATCGAAACGAGCATTTTCAGCCTAAATACAGATGTTCTCGTTCTTGATTACCAACCTTGTCTTATTAAAGGCGCGACAAAACTGATCGGTTCGTTTACCCTCCGCCCGTGATCGTTTCCTTTTCCATCGACGACCTCAAGCAATCCATTCCGGGTGTTGCCAAGAAGTCGCAAGCCTGCTCGGCATCGCCGGTTGGTATGACTGGACCGAGGCCGATGGCGGTGAAACTCCGAACCAAACTCCTAGGTGATATGCCTGATCGAAACCTCTACGTCGTCATGTTCAGCAAAGAGCAAGTGCGCCAGCGCAAGCTCGCCCACTTTCTCAAAAAATTCGGACCGGCGGCCTTGCCAACTGGCCCCGCACTGGCCGACATGATGGGCACTTTCCAGTTCCTAGTCGATGGCTGGAACGACGATCCGAACGAACTCTACGCCATCCCGGAAATCCGCCGATTCTACCAACACTTCCACGAAGTCTGGCCCTACTGGTTCTTCTTCTGCGATTTGGAGACCGAGACCCTCCAAATGATGACCCTATGCCTTCTCCCCAATCTCACCGGCATCAAGCATCTCGGAGCTCATCCGCTTCATCGAAAAAAACTTCGCGCCCCTCAACAGCATGATGGAACGAGCTGGCATGAGCGAGCTGGACATCTACCACCGCACCCGGGATGTGTTCCTCTACTTCAACCTGCCCTTCGATGCGCCGCCGCCAGAGGATTTCGGGAGAAATGAATGAATTTACCAGAAGTCTATTCCCAGGAACCATTCTATGACGTATTGACCATGTGTCGCATTTTACACACAACTTGCAAAACAGCTCGTAATAAACGCATTCGATTCTTGCTTCGAAGTTAAAACTATGTATTGAAGGCATTTGTAACATTTAAAATCATTCCATCAGCTATGACTATGCAGAAATACTATGACCAGGCACTACGTTTGCTTTCTGCATCTGTGACGAATTCAAGTGAGGGTTCCTGGTAAAATGGGCTTGGCTCAGCAATTAATAATGAATAGACTTTTCCCGAGTAATCACTACTGCAACGGCTAATAGCCCATAATGTCTCCCAAATGTCGATCCTACTACATCGAGTTCCACCACCCAAGCGCGGCGACATCGTTCACGTCCGCTCTCGCTGCCATGTCGTGGAGGGCTCGAAATGGGCTCCTTACGGTACGACCGTGGAGCTAGCTTGCCTGGAGGACTCGGCGCAGGGTGAAATTTCGTCCGTACTTTGGGAGGCCGAACTCAACCCCAAGATTATCACCGAACAGGCTTGGGACTCCATCGGACGCAAGGGTTTCGACTCTCGGGAGTTTTTTGCTTCCTTTTTTAACACACTTCGCTGGCACTGTGTTACCGCTACTGATCCCAGCATCTTTCAGTCTCCGTTCCGGGCGGGCATTAAGCTCGATGCTTATCAGCTAGAGCCCCTGTACAAGGCTCTCCGCCTTCCCCGGGTGAACCTCTTCATCGCTGACGATGTCGGCTTAGGCAAGACGATCGAAGCTGGTCTGATCGCTTCCGAACTACTCCTACGCAAGCGAATCAAAAACATCGTTGTTTCCTGCCCGCCCTCCATGCTCTATCAGTGGAAAGCCGAACTAGATAGCCGTTTCGGCCTTTCCTTCGAAATCCTAGACCGCGAATACATCGAACGCGTCCGCCAGGAGCAAGGTTTCGCCGTCAACCCTTGGACCACCTACCCCTATTTCCTCGTCTCCCACCGTCTCCTGATTGATGATACTTATGCGGAGCCCTTGAAGCAGGCTCTCGGAGCCCGCAGCGCACAGTCGCTTTTTATTCTCGACGAAGCACACCACGCCGCACCGTCCAGCGCGTCGAAATACGCCATCGACTCGCGCATCACCCGCGCGGTCCGTGAACTTTCCCCGTGCTTCGAACACCGCCTGTTCTTGAGTGCCACTCCTCACAACGGTCACTCAAACAGTTTTTCCGCCCTGCTGGAAATTCTCGATCCACAGCGCTTCACCCGGGGTGTGCCTGTCGTCAAAACCAACCTGAACGATGTGATGGTCCGTCGCCTCAAAAATGACATCCGCCTCTTGGCCGGCGGATTCCCTGAACGGATCGTTGAGCAAATCGATATCGACGGGCTCCCTGCCGACTCTCCGGAGTTGGTTCTGGTTGATATGCTAGACCGTTACCAAGCCCTCCGCAGCGAGCAGGTAAAAAACGAAAAGCAACACATCCGAAACCGCTCGCTCATCGTTTTCTCCCACCTCCAGCAACGCCTCCTCTCCAGCCCTGAGGCCTTTGCCCGCACGATCAGCAAGCACGCCGAGACAGCGGGCAAGCGCTTCAACTCCCGCGCGAAGCTGCAAGTCATCACCGGCGGCATTGATCCCGATTCGGAGGAAGCCACTCTCGACGAAGATGCTCAGGAAGAGCTCCTAGCCAGCGAACTCGCCAAAGCAGATCCCATTCAAAATCTCAACGCCGAAGCCACTGGACTCCTCAAGGAAATGGTCCGCATCGCCGAAGAGGCGCGATATCGGCCGGATGCAAAGATCCTGAAACTGCTCGACTGGATCGCCAAAAACCAATGCTCGGGAATAGCAAACGGCGATCAACCCGCGCAGGACGGAGCCCAATGGACAGATACCCGGGTCATCATCTTCACCGAGTGGGATGCCAGCCTGACTTACCTGCGCCAACAAATCTCCCACGCTATCGCCGGCACGGATCAGGCCGACGCACGCATCGAGATGTATCGTGGTTCCACCGGAAGTGACCGCCGGGAAATGATCAAGGCTGCCTTCAATGCCGATCCTTCTGAACATCCCGTCCGCATCCTGCTCGCTACCGATGCCGCGCGCGAAGGTCTCAACCTCCAAGCCCACTGCCACCATTTGTTCCATTACGATGTGCCTTGGAATCCGGGCCGTTTAGAGCAACGCAATGGCCGCATCGACCGCAAGCTCCAGCCAGAGCCCCGTGTCTTTTGCCACTACTTCTTCTACAAACAGCGACCCCAGGATCGCGTGCTCAATGCCCTTGTAAGAAAGACCGCCACCATCGAGGACGAACTCGGCAGTCTTTCTCAGGTTTTAGAAAAGCGACTCACCACCAAACTCGAATTCGGTATCACTGCCGACCAAGTCGATTTCCTCGCCACCAGTATCGAACGCGACACCGTGACAGATGAGGAAATGGCGACCCAGCAGGAACTCGAAGGCATTCGCGACCGCCAGGACGCTCTCAAATCCCAAATCCAGCTCCTCGAAAACCGGATCACCCAAGCTCGCCGCTGGATCAACTATTCCGACAACGCTTTCGAGCAGGCCTTGTCTTGTTCACTGAAGCTGGCCCACTGCTCGCCGCTCACTCAGGTCGAATCAACCGCTGGCGACGCCCTCTATCAGTTCCCAAATCTCGAAACCGGCCAAGGCCTCGACCCCACATGGGGGCCGACTCTCGATTCCCTCCGCGAACCGCCGAAGAATGGAAAATTCGACCATCGCTGGCGCAGTGAATCGCCAATCCGCCCGGTGCGTTTCACCGCTCCGGATGTCATCGACGAGTCCAGTGTACAGCTTCACCTCGGTCACCGCATCGCCAAGCGTCTTCTGTCCCGCTTCCTCTCTCAAGGTTTCATCCACCACGACATCTCTCGCGCTTGTCTGGGGCAGTCGGACGATTCCATTCCGCGCGTTGTGCTTTTGGGGCGACTCGGCCTTTTTGGTGCCGGAGCCACTCGTCTGCATGAGGAAATCATCACCATCACCGCTCGCTGGGAACCACCGGAAAAACGCGGCAACTCTCCATTGAAACCATACGCCCGGGAGGCAGAGACCCGCACCATCGAGATTTTGGAAAACTCGCTACTCTCCGATCAAGCCTCCCTATCTGAGGAAGTCCGGGCCAAGCTCCAGTCATCCATCGAGGCCGATGTCACCGATCTCCGCCCTCAACTTGCTGCCCGCGCCGAATCTGCAGCCAAGGCCGCACGCATCAAGCTCGCGGACCGCGCCGAGATCGAAGCCAAGGCGATTGAAGACATTCTGAATGCCCAAAAGAAACGGGTGAAGACCCAGCTCGCCCGGGCCGATGAGGATTCAGACCAACTCACCTTCGGGTTCACCGATGACGAAAAGCGCCAGCTCGACCGTGATCGTGCCTACTGGCGGAAGTGGCTCGAAACCGTCGATCAGGACCTCATTGACGAACCCGCCCGCATTCGGGATTTCTATCAGATCGAAGTCGATCGCATCGAACCTATCGGACTTGTTTACCTCTGGCCTGCCTCCTCATGAATAGTCTGCGCAATGTTTCTGAAAACGATGTAGTTGAAAGCATCGACTCCGCGATGCAACGTATCGTCCTTTTGGCTCCAGGTTTGTCGATGCCAGTCGCAGATGCTTTGTCGCGTGCATGGGGCCGAATGCATTCGGGCAACGTATCGGTTATCATTGATACGGACCCTGAAGTGTGTCGTCTCGGTTACGGAACATTGGATGCTATCAAGGCTGCTCAGAAATCTGCAGCCGAGCATGGTCAACTCATCGCTCATCAACCCGGGGTCCGGCTTTGTGTTTTGATCGCCGATCAAAACACATTGGTATTCTCACCAACACCGCATCTGATCGAAACCGAATCAACGGAACCCGATCATCCCAACGGTATCGTGCTAAAGTCACCCCCCGAAACCCTGGCCAAGGAACTCGGGATCGGCCCGGATGCAGAAGCGGATCGCACCATTGGCATCCAGCGCATCGACGAACAAAAAGTGAATGTAATAGAGGCGGATCTGAAGGAGAACCCTCCACAGAAGTTCAACATCTCCCGTATCCAACGCGTCTTCAACGCGAAGCTCGAATTCGTGGAGTTCGAATTAGAGGGCTGCTACATCTCGCGTCATACGGTTCAAATTCCCGCTGACCTCGTCGGACTTGCCCAGAAAGATCCGGCCACGAGAAACAAGTTCCGCAGCACCTTCCGGTTGATTGAAAAAGACGACATTATCGACTCGAAAGCAAAGATTTCCGAGAAATCCCTCTTGGAAGAACGCACTCGGATTACGCGCAAGTTTCTCGTCCCCCTCAAGGACCACGGAGTAGTCATTCTTCGCTCTAACAAGGAAGCCTTTGAAAATGAAATTGAAGGCCTGAAGGCGATGGTCGAGTCATTCCAAGCCGCGCTATCAACCAAATTGGAAGAGATCTATGCGACCAATGCAAAACGTCTGACTGATGCTCTTCTGGAATCAGTTGCCAAAAACCCGCCTGAAAAGTGGACGAGCTTCCTCGGAGCGAATCCAAAAAAATCCGAGGTAAAGGAAACCTTGCATCTGACCCTCCTGGAATCCTTCGGCGATCCCAAACAGCTGATCAAGGCGATGAAGGTCACGGTAAAGTTCAAGGGTGTCACCTACGAATCCCTGAAAGACGCGGACTTCCGCGAAAAAGCCGCTACCGCATTTCCCCGACTCAAGCTCCACGAAGAGTTTGATGCGGTCCGTGGTTCACAACCCGAACTCTTCTAAGCATGGTATCCGACACACAACGCTCCATCGAAGCCCACAAGCGCTGGCTCGGCTATCTCCAGCCGGACGGCCTCGTCGTCTCCGCTGCCGCGCTGGTGGACAAGGGGCATTACTACAACGAAGGCCAACGCGCGCGGCAGATCGAGTTCAGCGATCATCTTTCCTCATTCCAAAAGTATGACGAAGAGGAAGGCACGGTTGAAATCACCGACTTCAAGGCTCTCGCCACCAATTTCCTCGGATGGCCGGAGCGCGAGTGGGTAGCTGCCGCCGACCTCGGTGACGACTTCCACATCCGGCTCAAGGAATCCCACGAAACCCTCAGCCCCACCGCCGCCTTGCGCTGGCCGCGCGGCAAGGAGCTTGCGGACGGTGAAAAGCCCTATCAACTCCTCATCTGGGAACTCCCTGCGGAAATCAACGGCAAGTCAGTCGATTTCGATACCTCCTACGAAGTCATCCAGAACACCTGGTCCACCAACGCCACCCGTCGCATGGAGCGCCTGCTGAGGGAAACCGGCGTGCCCATCGGCTTGTTGGTTTCCGCTACCGGCCTGCGGCTGATCTATGCACCCGTCGGCGAGAATCCCGGCAGCCTCACCTTCCAATTCGCGGACATGCTCAGCACCATGGGAAGGCCCATCCTGGGGGCCTTCGACCTTCTACTGGGTGTGGAGATGCTCTTCCTCGGGGAGGAATCCCACCAGCTACCTGCTTTGCTCAAGCACAGCCGGGACATGCAGGCGAATGTATCCGTCGAACTAGCCCGCCAAGTGCTCGATGGCCTTTACGATCTCATTCGCGGCACTCAGGCCGCAGATGCGCGCACAGGTGGTAAGCTACTCCGGCACCTCCTAGCCACCAAACCAAACCTCATCTACGAAGGCCAGCTCAACGTGCTCATGCGGCTCGTGTTCCTCCTCTTTGCCGAGGATCGGGGACTCATGCCGAATAGCGAACTCTACAACCGCCACTACTCCATCCACTCTCTCTATGAACGGCTCCGGCTGGATGACTCCATCGACCACGAGAACATGGATGCGCGTTACGGTGCTTGGGCGCAGCTCCTCGCACTCTTCCGCCTCGTCTTCCATGGCCACCGCCATCAGGACCTTCAGCTCCCCGCCCGCTACGGTTACCTCTTCGATCCCAACCGCTTCCCCTTTCTGGAAGGCCGCTACACAGACTCCAACAATCAGGAATCAACCATCGAGAATCCTCAATCGGAAATCCCTCTGATTCCCGACGGCACCATCTTCCGTCTCCTCAAGCGCCTACTCTTCCTCAATGGCGAGCGCATTTCTTACCGCACACTCGATGTCGAGCAAATCGGCTCGGTCTACGAAACGATGATGGGGTTCGGTCTCACCCGCGCGAAGGGTCGCACCATCGCCATCCGTCCGCAAAAGAAACACGGTGCCCCGGTCAATCTGGACCTCGATCACGTTCTCTCGCTCAAGGGCGCGGATCGCCACAAGCATTTCACCGATGAAACCGGCCGCGCGCTCACCGGCGCGCGGCTCACCGCGTTTAACACCGCCACCACCGTCGAGGAACTCCTCGCCGCCCTCCAGGGGACCACGGCCAATTCCAACCTCGTGGCCGTCAATGCCACCCCGCACCTCGCCCAGCCTGACTCGATCCTCCTGCAACCCACCGATACCCGCCGCAAATCCGGTTCCCACTACACGCCTCGAAAACTCACAGAGCCCATCGTTAGGAAAGCCCTCGAACCCATACTCGCCAGTCTCGGCGAACAACCATTCCCAGCTCAGATCCTCGATCTCAAAGTCTGCGACCCTGCCGTTGGCTCCGGTGCTTTTCTCGTGGAAGCATGTCGCCAGCTCGCGGATGCACTTGTCAAAGCCTGGGCCGCCCATGGTGGTAAACCCATCATTCCTCCCGATGAGGACGAGGTTCTTCACGCCCGCCGCCTCGTCGCCCAACGCTGCCTGTATGGGGTGGACCGCAACCCGATGGCCGCCGACCTCACCAAGCTCTCCCTCTGGCTCGCCACTCTCGCCAAAGACCATCCCTTCACCTTCCTCGATCACGCCATTCGCTCCGGCGACTCCCTCGTCGGCCTCAGCAAGAAGCAGATCCTCGCCTTCCACTGGGATCTCACCCATCCCTCCGCGAAACAACGTGTCTTTGGTCAGGATGTGCTGGAGAAGAAGATCAAGGCAGCTCTCGCTTACCGTCAGGAGATCCTTAACGCCGGCGACCTGGTCCTGCCGGAGTTGAAAGCAGCGCAACTCAACCTTGCCGAACAGGAAATCGACAAGGTTCGTCGCGCAGGGGACCTCGCGGTGTTAGGATTCTTCTCGGGATCGAAACCTAAGGAGCGTCAAGAAGCCCGTGATCTGTTTCTTGAACGCTGGCTCAAGGCGACCGATCAATCAGGATCGGAGGAAAGCATTCGAGAAGGAATCGCGCTCAAGCGTGAGATTCGCCAAGCCCGAGAATCCGAAAAACCAGTCGTTCCATTTCACTGGGAAGTTGAGTTTCCTGAGGTATTTGAGCGTTCCAATCCTGGATTTGATATATTCGTCGGAAACCCTCCATTTGTAGGGGGAATGATCATCTCCCGAATATCTGGAAATGAATATCGAGACTGGCTCTACAGCGCTTACGAAGGAGCCGGCAATCGAATGGATCTAGTTGCCTATTTCCTCAGAACTGCGTTTTCTAAACTCCGCGACGGCGGAGCTATGGGAATGATCGCCACGAATACCATCGCGCAAGGAGACACTCGCACCGGAGGGCTACGTTCAATCCGACTAAACGGAGGAACAATCTTTGCGGCTCTACGGCGCTATCAGTGGCCGGGTGAAGCTGCTGTGGTTGTAAGTGTGCTTCACATTGCGAAGGGCTCAATAAACCCTCCATACTCACTCGACGGCAAGCCAACAACAACGATCACATCCTATCTGTTTAAGGATGGAGGCGATGACGCGCCTCACGCTCTAAGTAAGAACAAGCGCATATCCAACATAGGCGCAAATGTTCTCGGGATGGGTTTTACTTTCGACATCGAAGATCGCGACGGCAAATGCGGGACGATTGAGGAGATGAACCAGTTGATCCAAGCTGACCCCCGAAATGGCGAGTTGATAAAGCCATTTATCGGGGGCGACGAGATCAACAGTAATCCTGACCACTCTCACCGGAGATTCATTATTGATTTTGGAGATCGAACGGAAGCAGAAGCGAAGGCGTTTCCAGAACTGTATAGAATTGTCCGGGAGCGTGTTAAGCCTCAGCGAGATAAAGCCAAGAGGGACGCCTACAGGAAGTATTGGTGGCGGTTTGGTGAGCGACAGACCTCCCTTTACAGCTCGATTTCGGGAATTTCCACCGTTTTGGTGACTTGCTTGGTAACCAAACATCTAAGCTTCTCAAGAGTTACTTCTAAGCAGGTATTTTCTCACAAGTTGGCGGTATTTTCTGATTCGTCGTTTGCTCGTTTTTCAACGCTACAGTCTCGCGCCCACGATTTTTGGGCGCGGGCATTCTGCTCAACTCTCGAAGATCGTCTAAATTACTCGCCAACGGATGCCTTCGAAACATTTCCGTTTCCCGAGAATTGGGAATCAGACGAGCGCTTGGAAGAAATCGGCCGCGAGTATTACGACTACCGCGCCGAGCTGATGGTGCGCAACGACGAGGGGCTGACCAATACCTACAACCGCTTCCACGACCCCGAGGAGAAATCACCCGCCATCCAAAAGTTGCGCGAACTCCACGCCGCCATGGATCGCGCCGTCATCGACGCCTACGGTTGGGACATCAAAGACGAGGATCTGGTCTGCGAGTTCATCCCCGACTTCAGCGAGGAAGACGACGACGGCAACGAGATCCCCAAAAACATCCGCTACCGCTGGCGCGACGAAGTCCGCGACGACATCCTCGCCCGCCTCCTCGCCCTCAACGCCGAACGCTATCAAGCCGAAGTCAACGCCGGCCTCCACTCCAAAGGCGCTACCAAACCCAAGGCCGCCAAGAAGGCAGCGAAGAAAGCCGCCACGCCACGCAAGGTGAAGCAGCCGGAGCCAGTCCTTTTCGGTTTGCAGGAAAAGCCATGGCTGGATGCTATCCAAGCATTCACCGTCGAGGTCCCCACCGACAGTAGACCCTCTCTCGGTACTGCGCTTGGTTATTACCGCTTGCTCATTCCCACACTCACACAGGAAGCCGGAGGAAGCATCCCTCTGCAACTGCTGGTCGCTGCGGCCACACTTTTGGAAGACAGGGACAGCCTGCTTGCCGCTGTCGATGGACTCTCCGAGGGAGCCAAGAAGCGCTGGCGTGTCCGCTTCAAGGAAAACCCGGATGCCGGAATGTTCCGTGAGGCGCTCCGCAGTCTTGCGGTAGATAGCAGACGAATCCGCATCGTCGGACCCAAGGGTGAGTATGAGGTTCGGGATCAACCCGGAGACCCAATCAAGAGCCCTTGGATCATCGCCGACGCGCGCCTCCTGCTCAAGGCGGCCGTGGCTCTCGAAGCCCAAGGAAGCGCCACCGAGATTTCTTCCGAGGTGATTGAAGAGATCGCTGCCCAAACCCGCACCGCCTGACCCCATGAACCAGCAAACCATGCTCGCATTCTCCCGCCCCCCGATCCGAGCGGATCGGGAAGAGCCGAGATTGTGGGTCAAGGAGTTTGCCATCTATTCGGATTTCAAGGCAGACAAGGAAATCCGTCACCTCAGCCTGCGCCGTGGGCTGAATATTATCTGGGCCAAGGAATCGGAAACCGGCGCCTCCGGCCATGCCGCCGGCAAATCCACCTTCTGTCGCCTGCTCCGCTATCTCATCGGTGATACACACTTCGGCACCGAGACCTTTCGCCCCGCTCTCCGCGCCAAGTTTCCTGACGCTGTATTGGCCGGTGAAGTGATTCTCAACGGAGAACCCTGGCTCATCTGCCGACCTCTCAGTATTCAAGGGCACCATTGGTGTGCCCCTGGCCATCGGTTGGAAGAGCTTTTCAACGCGGATCTGCCCAAGAAGGACTACGGCAGTTTCACCGAAGCACTTCACGCAGCCTTCATTACTCCCTTGGGTCTGAAGAATTATCCCGGCACAGAGAAGCACCTTGAATGGCTTCATCTGCTCCAATGGCTCAGCAGGGATCAGGATGCCCGCTACTCCGACAACCTCCAGTGGCGCGCCTCCGATGGCGAACGAAACCTCCTCAACAGCCACAAGACCAATTTGATCCGCCTAGTTCTGGGCCACCTGGAAGAAGGCGAACTTTTGATGCAGGAAGCACACAGCAAGCTTCTCAAAGATCGCACCGACCTGAAGACGAAGATTCCCAAGCTTCAATTCGCCCGTGACCGTTCGATTGGAGAACTCGCCAAGAAGTTTCCAGAACTAAAGGCGGCGAACTTTGACCGGGAATCCACATTGATGGAACTCCAACATCGCTTGAAACAGGAGAAAGAGAAGCTGGAGGAGAAGCAGACCCAACAAAACACTCATGACGGCGTGGGCGAAGTGCTTCAGGCACAATTCGATTCCCAAAAAACCACCAAGGACCAACTCGCCACGCAGGTGGAAGGTCTCGAAAAGGAGATCCAGAGACAGAAAAACAACCTGAGGTATCAGCGGAAAGAAATCACAGCCGAGGAACTGAAGATTGAGCACGCCAAGCTCGGTGACATTGCAGGAAAATGCAGCGTGCTGCTCGAAGACGCGCGTAAGCAAGGCTGCCCGCTCGCGCCCCGCCCAGATCGCGACGAAATCCAAGCCGAGCGCTTGCAGCAAGCAACCGATTCGAGCGAACGCCTGGCCGCCTATATCGAATCGCTTCAGCAACGATTGGCTCCTTTTCGCAAGGACCTCAAAGCTGCCGAAGCCGCCCTGGAGGAGATCACCAAGCGAGTGGATGACAAAAAGAAGGAACACACGGATGCCAAAGCGCAAACCGTCAAGGATCTTCAGGAATTGATCCGAATTTGTGACACGGTCGATTCCGCCCTCAACGACACCATCGAAATCCGCGAATCCCGGGAGAAGCAGAGCGAGCTCGATGACGAAATCACGACCTCAACCGCAGATCTGGCCATCCTCCGCAAGCAGGCGACGGAAGTCCTCTCTCTCCTCTCGGAAGACTTCAGTCATGTCGCCTCCCATCTCACCCAAAGCGAAATCCACGGCATGGTCGAGTTTCATGCGGAAAGCATCGGAACCTCTCTCTCCTACGATGGCGACATGAGCAGCGCAGCCCTCGTCACCCTGCGCCTCCTGATCCTCGACCTCGCCTGCCTCCTCGGCAGTGTCCGTAAAGGCACCAAACACCCCGGTTTCCTCCTCCACGACAGCCCGCGCGAAGCCGACCTCTCCTCCCACATTTACCGCCGCATCTTCACCCTCATCGCCGGCACAGAACAAGATCCAGAAAACCAGGCCATCCAATACATCATCGCCACTACAGAACCACCACCGAAACACCTTCAAAAAGAACCATGGCTCGTCTGCCCGCCACTTTCTTCGGATACGCCTAAAGATCGCTTTATGAAATCTATCATCTAAATTCGCGCACAGAAAATGTCCATTTACTTGAATTTCGACGAAATGCTTAACCCCATTTTCTTCCACCTGATTTCCGACAAACGGGTGTGTGGAGATTGTTTGAATGACAGCGGCTTAAAAAAGTTCCTTGCTTGCAAGATTCCTCCCAATACTCAGGAGTGTTCCTATTGTCAGCAAACCACCAAGACGGTAGACGTGGATGAGCTTCAACAGTACATTCTACAGTTCTTCCCATATGCTGATGCCGATCAGGAGCTTCCGATTGCTTACCTGAGAGAAGACGAAGGCATGTGGCATGATCAGTGGGACACTTTGGAAAAATTCGTCGACTTCGCCGTCTGCGATGAGCTCTACGAGGATTTTTCCAATAATCTTGTGGATGCCCGATATTGTCAGTGGCAGTGGTCATCCTTAACGCCAACTCAGCAAAGATACTACCAGTGGCAGGAATTTCGGGAGGTGGTATGCTATGAGGATGGGGAGTTCCGTCTCTACCCGAAGACCGAACCGGAAGATCGTAATCACGACGAACTCTGCCCTTCCGAGTTCTACCAAGCACTAGCGGCCTTCCTCTGCCGCACGGACGCGCTTTCGATCCTCCCTTCCGGGAGTGAAATTCATCGCGTGCATTGGGGGCACTTGGAAGATGACAAACTCAACTTCTCGCGCCTCACATGCCCACGACCCGAACTCGTGAAAAGACCCAACCGATTTTCACCGTCCGGACAGTCTATGTTTTATGGAGCTAAGGATTTCGACACGGCCTGTCTGGAAATTAGAGCGACAGAAGGCGATGCCGTTACTCACGCTGTTTTCAGAACGAAACGTGAACTCTGCTTGGTGGATTTCACTGCGGTCAAGCGCCCGGATGGCAAGTTCGACTATGAATGGCTTGGCAACTATCACATCAGCGAGTTCCTTGATGGGTTTCTCGCCGACATCCGTAAAGAAGTCAAAGGCGAGGGCGATGCTGCGGAATACGTCCCGACTCAGGCGATCTGCCGCTACTTCAAAACCCAAGGAGCGACCGAGATCCTCAACATCCATCTGAACAACCCGGTATTGTCACCCGAGCTCAAACTCCTCACGGCGAATAAGAAAATCGACGGATTTTGCTACCGCTCATCCAAAGGAACCGAACGCACCTGTTACGTTCTATTTTGTGGCAACGAAGAATCCACCGAGATGCTTGAGCTCGTCCCAAGTCCAGCCCGCACGACATTCCATCCCAGCCCGACTCTGCAAGAATCAGTTGAAGCGATGCTCAACGCTGTTGAAAAATGAAATCCTTGAACCTGCCGCATTACTGAACTGCCATGGCTAATCTATTCCTGGAAACTTCCGACATCCCTACATCACTCTGGGATCCAGACATCGACTTGGGGGATAAAACCCCCAAGGGTGCATTATCGCTTCCAAGGCGACTCGCCGAAGCCTATCGCGAAACGCTTGAAGAACTCGGACTGATTCAGAAAGCTCAGGATATAGCAAACCGTGACGATGGCTGTATTGGCGGCATCAGCGAGCAAGAAAGCCACGATCATTTTGCGTGCAACTTCTCAGGCTCATGCGGACGAACCCAACTTTTCTATCTCGATCCTCATCAAACATTCAAAACCACTCGTAATGCGGTGGTGGAGATTTTCTCGGGAGGGCATGTCACCATTCTTGACATTCCTTCAGGAGCAGGATCCGGTACTGCTACCCTGCTCTCGATGATTGCCCAACTGCGAGAGGAACGAGTCCTTCCCCGAATTGATCTGGAAGTGAAGGTTCTCGGAGGTGACATCAGTTCAACAAGCCGAAACATCGCAAACTCCCTTTTTCGACGAATGAGTGACGATTGGTTGAATTACGGAATTCGCGTCGAACATCGATTTTTGGATTGGGATGTTCTGTCAGACGAATCAACAGGAGACTTAGTCGAAGCTTGGGCCGAAACATTCCATGGCCAAGCGGGCTTGCTTTTAGGAAACAATTTTTCGGGTTTTTTAGGACAAGCTATCGAAGCGGGAAGTCAGAGACGATGGATTGACGAGGCTGAAAGCCCCCTCCGCCAGATACTGACGACCGTTGCACTGAAAAAGTTCAGCACTTTCTGGATTGAGCCTCCGGGCAAGAAATTGGCCGATAGAATATTTCCCAAATTAGATTCTATGATTGCCCGATACACAAGAGTTGTCCGCCAATTCGAAGGCCATCCGAAGTCCGCAGCAAATCTCATCGATCCTATTGTGGTCGATGGCAACTTCGCTGTGAGAACAACTGGTATTCACCTCGCCCCCACTAACTAAATGATTTCAAGACGATTAGCAATCAGAGCGCTGAATGAAGCCCGGCGAACGGACCCGCTAGCCTACTTGTCCCTGCGATACACTGCAGCCACGACTGTGGGTCTCAAGGATGAGTGGGCCAGAGAAGTCGCCCCTAAAATCGTGATGGGGCGAGATGGATCTACCATTGTAGAATCAATGCAATTCAAAGAGCTGAATCAGACAGGAGGCGCTGAATTCCGGACAGTTAGATATTGCGGCGGACCACATCAGCTCGCAGAAGCCGCTTTGATCGAAGCCTGCGCCAATGCGGGCGGGCCATTCATCCCAAGCGATTCAGTATACAGCTACCGCTACCCGTCTCGTTCGAGTTACGAAGGTGTCTTCATACCCTATTTTGAGTTATTTGCTAAGCGTCAGAATGACATCGGTCGGCGGTGCCGGCAATTTTCGAAACACACGGTCGTATATCTCGACATCAAGCAATTCTACCCTTCGGTGAAGGTCACCAAGGTTCGCACTGCATGGAAGAGCGCATGCATGAAATCGAATCTAGATCCATTCTGGGCCACCTTCGGAAATTACCTAATTGACCTCCAATTCACACATAAAGACGGGCTTCTGGTTGGTCCACTTTTCAGCCACCTCTTAGCAAACCTCTACCTTGCGGAATTCGATCGCGAAATGGAAAAGTGCTATCCTAAGCGCTATTTCCGATATGTAGATGACTTCGCATTTATCGTAAAATACGAAGATAAGGAATCTCTGATTACGCTAGTGAAAGAGAAACTAAAATTACTTGGTCTTCGACTGAATGATGACAAGACTCATTGGATGGGAGCACAGAAGTGGGAGAAGAATGCCCCATTTCAGGCACCCGACTATGCGGACGAATTTCTAGGGGATGAGAGCTGGATGTATTTCATTGATCGACTGAAGCGTTTCCTAGTCGCCAACCCAGACCAAGCTCCCGCAATTCGCGCCGCATTTTCGAACGAGGGAATACGAGTTCCTGTTCCGAAATACGAGGCTGCAGTCCGGGAAGAAATCTATCAGACAGCATTAAAACGTCGACGAAGGCATGCCCACTTCGATAGTGCAACCGCTGAGATCACCGTTAGTGACATTATTGTTCGCGGACGAACTCTTCGGTCCAAGTATTTGGAAGAGTTTGAGACACTGTGGCCCGATTTCCAAGAGGCAAAAGGTCTTATTCGGAAATGGAAGAAATCTAGAATCCGATATTTGATCGGTAGATGTCTGCTGCTAGCCACAAAAGACCAGCTCGTGCCCATCCATTCCGCAGTGTGCTCCGAAACTGAACTGGCAGACTATGCAGCTATGCTTGAGGCTATTGTTAGAGGGAACTACGATCCTCTTCTGAAGCTCGGTTGGAAGCCAAGCTTGGCTCTTGCCCCTGCGTTATCAGCCGAAGGAATAGTTGTTCGATCCGTCCGAAAAAAGTGGACTCAGCAAGCGCTAGAAGCTCTTGTGGCGCTCAAGCTTTGCGGATGCCAAATCGACGTTGAACTTCCCGCAAATGCCCAAAAAAAGAACCGTTTCAAGGTGGGGACAGCAAGGCACAAATCAAACGACTGGATCAACGAAGCCGACTTGTTCTACCGTGAGCTTATGAGCCTCACAGGGGGCCGAAGCCTTGATGATTTTACCTCTATAATCCAAACTCCAGTAGATCCCAATGAGGAATGGGCATCCTTTGCCGAAGAATTACTGGGACTTAATCCAACATAAATCATGAAAGTCGATCTCTCTGGCCGCGTCGAAAATCTCGACCTTCCAAAAACCAAGCCGCTGCTCCCACTTCTGGAAGCCGTATCCAACAGCATTCACGCCATCGAAGACGCCGGGATTCTTGATGGTCGTATCACGATCAGAATCCTCCGAGACATCGAGGGATCATTGTCACTAGACGAGGATGCCAAAGGCCTCGTTGATATTGTCGGATTTGAAATCATCGATAACGGAACCGGATTTGACGACGACAACTTCGGATCTTTCGAAACCTGTGATAGCAGATTCAAGGCATCGCGGGGAGCTAAAGGAATTGGACGCCTACTTTGGCTCAAGGCTTTCACAGAGATCAGGATCATCAGCAACTATTTGACCTTTGATGGCAAAGCCAGGTTGAGAGAATTTGAGTTCGCCCTTCCTCAAGGAGTTACAGAACCAAGAGACCGTCCAAGGCAAGGTAACATTCGTCAAACCACGGTCCACTTGGGAGGCTTTCGACCCGAGTATGCAGGCCAGTGCCCAAAAAAGGCATCAACGATTGCAGACCGCCTCATTAACCACCTTGTTTTGAATTTTCTAAACCCAAAGGCGCCGCAAGTCGAACTCGTGGATGGACTCGAAGCAGAACCGATTAATCTCAATTCACGATTTCACGAATACTTCTCCGACTATGGTGAAGAGGAATCCTTTGAGCTTGGTGGTCACGCCTTCACTCTCCATCACCTGCGGATTCTAACTCCAGAGCCAAGCCCCCACCGGATCCATCTCTGCGCAGGATTCCGGGAGGTCCGTGATTTCCAACTTCGAAAGTTTTACGGTGGGTTGAGCTCGAAGTTGATCGACGCCGACGGCCATGCCTTTTCTTATCTTGGTCTGATCACCGGACCGCTACTGGATGAGAGAGTGAACCAAAACCGAACCGATTTCGATCTGGCAAGGATCGAGGAACTTAGGATCGAGGAAGAGCCAACACTGGAAGAAATTCGCGAGGTGGCTATCGCCCGCTCAATTTCGAAGTTGGAACCTTTCCTCAAGTCGATCCGGGAGCAAATAGTCCGGGAAGTGAGGAATGTGATTCAAGAGGAATACCCTGAATTCCGTCCCTTGCTTCCCGAAGTGGAAAAGCAAATCGACTCCTTTTCGCCCAACGCATCGAAACTCGATATTATCAAGAAAGTGAATGAGATCCAACTTCTCAGTGAGATCGAAACACGCGAGGAAGGAGAGACACTCGGAAAGGTTCCTGTCAGCGAATCCGAGGAATACCGTGCCAGATACCGGACCTACCTAGCTAAAGTGACCAAGGCGGCGGAAACACGACTTGCCCAGTATGTGACGCACCGCAAATCGATCCTGGATGTGCTTGAGGAACGGTTGAAGCTGCGGGATAATGACAAATACCCACTGGAAGAAGAAGTTCACGAGTTGATCTTCCCGCTGAAGACAACATCCGATGACCCCGGTGCATGGGGCCACCAGAACCTTTGGCTGGTAGATGAGCGGCTTGCCTACCATTTCTGGCTGGCGTCAGACAAGCCTCTGAAAGCCCAAGACACAGTGGATTCTGAATCAGGCGAACGTCCGGATCTTTTGATCATGAACCGACCCGGTGCATTTTCGAGCAACGCCGACGGGCACGAAAAGCTCAGTAGTGTAATCATTGTCGAACTGAAGCGACCGGGTAGGAGCAACAAAGGGTCTGATAAGAAGAACCCCATCGAGCAGATGCTCGACTACATCTCGGACATTCAGACCAACACTGTGAAAGACAAAGAAGGCCGCCCCATCCATGTGGGAGATAACACCGCGTTCTATGCCTATCTAGTTTGCGACATCATCAAGGGCTCGGACTACGATAAAATGATTAACAATCACGGCTTGCTCCCAACTCCGGATGGAATGGGCTACTTTACCTACAACCCCGCCCTCAAAGCCTACATTGAAATCATCACCTTCGACAAGCTTGTGCGCGACGCCCGCCAGCGAAATCTGGTGCTATTTAAGAACCTCGGTATCGAGCATCGGCTGCGGCATTCTGAAATAGAATCCGGTCACAAGGCCGAGGATATTGCAAATTTATCACCCTCTAATCAATGAACTCACGCGAAGCACGAACCGACCTTGTCGCCACGCTAGCCCTCGATCTGATTGGCCCTTCGCAGGGACATGGGTTCGAGAGGGAACTACTCAGTGAGACGCCTACAAGCTGGTATCTCACAGGCTACCTCGTGCCTGCGGATGCAGATGATGATCTGCGTCTAGATGACAGCTCCGACGAAGATATCGACGAAGCATCGACAGCAGGCGGATTCGATGATGACTCTCCCGTGGACCGTTCTGCTTCGGGGAACAATTACCTGCCTTCTTCGATGGGACTGACGGCTATCGTCCCCGCAGATGCCGATAGTGTTACGGTCGAAGTTGCATGGGGTGACTACGTCGAAGAGAAGTACGAAGAGCCATCAAAGGACGGCCCGGCCAAAGTCCGATATGGCTACCGCCGAAGTCCAAGGACAGAGACTGTATCAATCCGTCTTGCTGACCTCGATGCATCCCGCCAAACCTTACTCAATGTGCCTGAGAGCAAGGTTCGACCAAAAGATGCCCGTGGGCTATGCCTATCTTGTGTGCTGCGTCCCGTGCCCCACCTCGGAGCGGCTTGCAAGGCGCTCACCGTGTTCTTAGTGAATTACCGCGCTGTGGATGCGGATCATTCCTACCGAAGTTGTGCATTTCAGGCGGAATTTTCCATCAAATGCCTCAACGGTTTCATCGGAAGGGCCGATCTTCGTGGAACCGCCGCCAGCCATCTGGTGGATCCTGACAACAGCATTTCGGACCTTCATTATCGTGATGTTCTCGAATACGCGGTGGGGCACGGCTGCTCCGCAGACTATTCAAGGGATCCCGGCGCAAGTGCTGTTGAAACAGTGCGAACATCCTGGCTTCCCATCCACGAAGTCGAACGGGTGGTGCCTAGCACGATCGATGAGGTCGAGTTTCGAATGTTTTCTCTCGCTGCTTTTCAATCCGGACAGGAACTTGCAGACAGCCTTCGGCCACTGATTTCCCGATATCGCTCATGGGTTGAGGACCAGCAAAGAATTTCAGGTCATCTTGATACAGAGTCCAGGAAGGCAACCGCTTCCACAGCACTCAACGAAGCCCGTGCCGCAGCGGATCGCATTGAAGAGGGCATTTCGCTCCTTGAAACCAACAGCGACGCTTTTAGGGCATTCACGTTGGCCAACAAGTGCATGGGAGAAGCGGCAGAACGCCGATTGAAGAACGTGCCCCGCGAGCAGATTTCATGGCGTCCGTTCCAGTTGGCCTTCGTTTTACTCAATCTTCCCGGAATTGTTGATCCGAAGAGCGAACAGAGGAAAATCGTCGAGCTGCTCTTCTTTCCTACGGGTGGTGGCAAGACCGAAGCTTACCTTGGACTTGCAGCCTTCCAAATTATCTTCCGGAGGTTCACTCATCCGGGAATCCGCGGATGCGGATTGAGTGTTCTGATGCGCTACACCTTGCGGCTGCTGACGTTGGACCAGTTGGGCCGCGCGTCAGCGCTGATTTGTGCGCTGGAACTCGAACGCCGTAGGCAACCTGAGGTCCTGGGTGACTGGCCATTTGAAATCGGACTGTGGGTGGGATCTGCCGCTACACCCAACCGACTCGGCCATGTTGGCTACACCGGCCCTGGCGCGGATCAGACAGCCTACATCAAGGTGAAAAGATTCCGGGAGAAGGGCAAGGAGGAAGCACCCATCCCCCTCGAAAGCTGTCCGTGGTGCGATACTAAGTTTGGTAAAACCAGCTTCAAAATGATGCCCAATGAAAAGGCTCCCACGCACCTGAAGATCACCTGCTCCAATTACGACTGCGAATTCTCCCAAGGTGTTGGTCTGCCAATCTTGACTGTGGATGAAACCATCTACCGGCGTCTGCCGGCTTTCTTGATCGCGACCGTAGATAAGTTCGCCGCTCTTCCATGGGAAGGGCGAATTGGCGCGCTGTTTGGACGGGTTAATCGATACGACAAACACGGCTTCTATGGACCTACCGACCCCCTTTCGACGGGAACAAAGATGGACGACATCCTGCCAGGTCCCGACCTGATCATTCAAGACGAGCTTCACTTGATTTCTGGCCCTCTTGGAACAATTGCTGGGGTGTATGAGGCGGCAATCGAAAAACTCAGTGAGAGATTCGCTTCGGATGGGCGACAGAAACGGATTCCGAAGATTATTGCATCTACAGCGACGGTGCGCCGCGCTGGCCACCAAATCCAAGCGTTGTTCGGTCGGACGACAACCCGGATTTTCCCACCGCCTGGAGTCAACCGCTCGGATTCGTTTTTTGCGGAAACCGTAGAAATCAATGAACGGAATGCATCCACGAACGGACGCCTATATGTCGGAGTGGCGGCCCAGGGACGAAGTCTCAAGAGGGTCCTCCTGCGCACCATGCTTACCCTGATGAGCAGGGCAGAGACTCTCTATCGGGCAGGAGGCGCGGAAGAGATGGATGCAGTCGATCCCTACATGACCGCTCTCGGCTACTTCAATAGCCTGCGGGAACTCGGAGGAAGCCGTCGAATCGTGGAAGACGAGGTATTGATGCAACTTGATCGTTACTCGAATCGTCGCCGATTGGATCCGGTAGATACTCTCTTTAGCGACCGAACCATCGACATGGTTCACATTAAGGAACTGACGTCCCGGGTTTCAACAAACGAGGTGTCCGGCACCAAGGAAAAAATCAGCAAGCCACACGAGACGGATCAAGGATGTGACGTGGTCCTCGCTACCAACATGATTTCAGTGGGCTTGGACATCACAAGGCTAGGCCTGATGATCGTGCTGGGTCAGCCCAAAGGAAGTTCTGAATACATACAGGCAACCAGCCGGGTGGGCCGTGAACCGAGACGCCCTGGTCTGGTAGTCACCCTGCTCAATCCTCACAAGCCGCGCGACCGCTCCCACTTCGAGCAATTCAAGGTCTATCACCAGTCTTTCTATCGTTCGGTAGAGGCTACGAGTGTGACGCCCTATTCTCCGCGGGCGCTGGATCGCGCATTGGCGGCCACAATCGTGGGAGTCATCCGGCACTCCATCGACTCAATGACACCGGCGTTGGGAGCGACACAGATACTTGATACAAGTCTAAAAAAGACACTCGATGACTTCTGCATCCTTGTGGCCGAGCGGGCAAGGGAGCATCGCCTTGACCTTGATCAACCCACTCGGGACAAACTCTACAATTATGTCTTGAAGCGGTGCCGCGGGTTAATTGACGACTGGCGCGCCATCGCTCATGGATACTTGAATGGTGCCAACGTTAACCTGAAGTATCAACTTTATGAAGAGGGCAAGAACGCCAAGCCACTACTTCACGCTTTTCTTGATCCTGAACTTGAAAATCTACAGCCAGAGTTCAGGAAATTCCGCGCAAACCGCTCGATGCGGGACGTGGAGACGAATACCGAGCTCAAAGTGAAAGAGCTCACCGAACCTCTCACCAGTCTAGCCCCGAAGGGCGCAAAAATCTGACCACAACGAATCATGGCCATTCAGCAACTCCGCAGCAGCCAGCTCATTACCACTTTCGGCACCGGGTCTATGGTGGATCTTCCCGAGGCATCCGTGATCATCGGAGGGCCAGACCACTGGATCTACCGTGAGGAGGAAATCGCGGACCACCTCATTCGCGAACCCCGCCTCAGCAAACGGATAGCCCAGTATTTGAACGAGTTCTTCCAATACAATTTGCAGGATGTCGAACTCATGCGTCCTCCACGCATGCGCAGCTCTCTTCAGTATCAAGGTAAGAATCCTGAAGTCACCGCATGGAAATTTCCCGAGTGGTATGTCGTTCAGAAAATCGAACAAACGCAAGAAGGCAAGCGAAGGCGTTTAATTAGCAAGCAGCTACTTGAAAACGGCAGATACCGGGATCAAAACGGCAAGGCTCTGGACGTGGTTCCCATCCGCTTTGTAAGGGCCTGCGACAAAGGGCACGTGGACGACATCGACTGGTTGAGCTACGTCCACGGAGTCGAGGGGCGGAATTGTGTCCGCGCTCAAGGTGGTATGTTCCTACTGGAGAAGGGAAGCTCTGGAGCATTGGCTGACATCATTGTCGCTTGCGATTGCGGCAGATCGAGGTCACTGGCATTTGCCCGGAAAGACAAATCCGTCCTCGGATTCTGTAACGGCCGCAGGCCCTGGTTAGGTCCTTTGAGCAAGGAACCATGCACAAATCCATCGAAGCTTTTGGTTCGCAGCGCCAGCAACGCCTATTTTCCTCAACTCTACTCCATCATCTCCATTCCCGACGGAGCTACCGGCTTACAAGCGGTTCTGAAAAAATTCGAATCCGACTTGGCTAAAGTCACATCGGTGGATCTTCTGGCCATGGCACGTCAGTTCAATGGGAATCTCGATAAGAGCCTTGGCACCTCTTCAAACGATGAGGTGTTCTCGATTTTGAGCAAGCTCCGGAATAATGACTCCGAACAAAGCATTGCGACGAAATCTCTTGAGTTCAACGCTTTCACTGGCCCGCCCAATCAGCTTTCTGATGATGAAGTCGAAGGGGACTTTCTGATCCGTCATCTTGATAGTGACCTTTGGCAACAAGATCCCATGCTAGCTGAATGTCTTGATCAGATTGTCCTTGTGGACCGCCTTAGGGAGGTTGTCGCGCAAGTTGGCTTCACACGATTTGAATCAAGAGGGACAAATCTAGACGGAGAATTGGATCTTAATTTGCAGCCCGCTCCGCTGGCCAAGGACAAGATCAAGATCATTCCCGCCTTCGAAAACCGGGGGGAGGGAATATTTCTCCACTTCAACGCGAAGCGGATTCTTGAATGGGCCGCCAAATCAGCGGTGCAGGACAGGGCGGATGATTTGAAAGCAGGGTTTGCGCTCAAAGCGGAAGAGAGAGGTCAAGATGACTTCAAATTCCACGGGGCACCATTTTACATGCTTCACACTCTCGCTCATCTATTGATTCAGGAAATCACCTTGGAATGTGGCTATCCGTCCAGCTCCCTAAAGGAACGGATCTACTGCGATGCAGCCGCTGGTGAATTTGGAATCCTTATTTATACGGGTAGTTCCGACGCCGAGGGCACACTTGGTGGACTGGTCAACGCCGCCGACCGTATCCGCACCATCCTTTTCAATACCATCCAGAATGCTTCGATCTGTTCCGCCGATCCAGTTTGTTCTCACACGAAGCCGGAAAAGGACAATCCAAGTCACTGGCTCCAAGGAAGTGCCTGTCATTGCTGTACTCACCTTCCGGAAACGTCTTGCGAGCAAATGAATCAGTATCTCGACAGGTCCCTTGTAGTTCCTACCTTGGAAGGATTGGGTTGTGAATTTTTTGAACAACTAAGCGTATGAATCCCTTTGTCCGGCTTCCATTGAGCAACCTTGAGTCTCTCCGCACCGGCTTCATCAGCGGCTCTCTCAAATACGATATCACAAAAAACGCACTCACAGGGGCCGGAGCTCCCATAAACGATGTGGATGAACTTGTTGGCTTCATAAGCACGCGCGGCTATTCTCACGAAACTTTGGCGGCGATGATCGAAGCGATCATCGAAACGCGACGCCACGCCATCGATGTTTCCCTGAGCCAAACCTTGGTAGTCACCGGTCCGACAACTTCTCAGCCTGAAAACCTTAAAACAGGTGCTCGTTTCATTCAGGTGGTTGAGCACGCTAAGCGTGAACTGATGTTGGCGACGTTCGCGCTGTATCAAGGAGATCGTATACTTGAGCCAATTCACACTGCCATGTCGAACAATCCCAACTTGGAAGTGACACTAATCCTCAATATTCCCAGGAAATACGGAGACCGGACAAGCAGCGAAGAAATTATCGACGCTGCCAGACAGGAATTTGCTAAGAACTGGCCTTGGCCACAATTGCCTAAGGTCTGGTATTTCCCGGAGTCGCTCAATCTGAATTCCTCGGATCGTGCTTCCATGCACGCCAAATTCGTGATCGCCGATGAGGAACGTTGCTTCATCACCTCAGCCAACTTTACCGAGGCCGCGCAAAAAAAGAATATTGAGGTTGGCGTCGAACTGAGTAATTCACTGGAGCCCAAAGTACTGAGTCAGTATTTTAAAAGACTAATGTGCGAAGGAAGACTAGCACGCTTTCTATAAAGCGTAGGCTCAACTTGCTTTCTTTATTGCGCGACGCTTACTGCATGAATTCATACAACGATTATAGGTCAATATTAGCATATGCTTGATTTAGAGTAAGCGGTCAACAGAACCCCTCTATTCATTGCCGAGGAATTTTGTCTATGATGTTCGATCATGTCTGACATCGATCCACCCACCACTAGCATCATCAACCGCTTATGATTCGAGCAGCTTGACCGCTCCTCAGTTCGCTGCACAATGTGGAATCAAATACCCTACCTTCGCCTCATGGCTTGCCTCGGCAAAACGCCGCCAATGCGACAAGGCAACCTTGCAAAACCGGCCTACATTTCTCATCGCCGAGTTGGACACTACTGTCGAGACTCAGCATGGTGCTGATTTGGAAGTGCGGTTACCCGGCGGAGCCGTTGCTCGCATCGTATCGCGCGATCAACTCCCCCTAGTCGTCGAGCTCCTCCGTCAACTCGCCTGATCCCACCGCTATGCTCACCTTCAACGGAAGTCTCAAGGTTTACGTGGCACTGGTACCATGCGACATGCGCAAGAGCTTCAATACTCTCGCAGAACTCGTTAGCAACCACCTCCAACTCGATCCGCTCTGCGGCGCGGCATTCCTCTTCACTAACAAGTCAAGGCGACTCATCAAAATCCTTTACTTCGACGGCACCGGATACTGGGTCGTCGCAAAGCGTCTGGAAAAAGGCACCTTCAGCTGGCCTAAACCCAGCGATACCGCACAGCAGCGCATCAAGCTCCAAACCGAAGCTCTGCAACTCCTCCTCGGCCTAATTCCGCTATCCTTGAGTCAAATCCTTTATTTGAGACTTGACGAAACTCCCTAATTTTTCATCAATTATAATTATCCAATGTCAAAAATTACGATCCGCTTTACGCAGGACTCCTGCCCGCTCGAAGACCAAATATCATTTTACGAAAAATTCTATGAATCGTTCGGGCTCAAGGCGGGAAATTTGGCAGATGAGCAAGAGGCTGAGATTTGCGCTCAAACAACAGTGAGATTGTTTGACATAGGTGCTCCGATTCCCCAAGAACTTCAGACTGAGAGTTCTTGGGTCTGTCGTCTAATCCAAAAGGAGGGAATGCTAATGTTCTCGGTAGGGGATTGGATTTGGGCTGCGCTGTTGAGCGATTCCGAGCAGCTTCATGAGATGATCCTGAATTTGCCTGCCTCTTTATCCGTGCTATCCTTAACTGGTTCCGGGATACTCCCTCTTACGTCTCTGATTAAATTGGAATATCTCACTAGCTTGAATCTTAAGAGTTGTAAATCTCTGGTGGATATTTCGGTGCTATCCGGACTCAGGGGGCTCACCAGCTTGAATATTCATGATTGTGAATCTCTGGTAGATATCTCGGCGCTATCCGGACTCAGCGGGCTCACTAGCTTGAATCTTTATGGTTGTGAATCTCTGGTAGATATCTCGGCGCTATCCGGACTCAGGGGGCTCACCAGCTTGGAACTTTATGGTTGTCTATCATTGGTCGATATCTCGGCGCTATCCGGACTGAGCAGTCTGACCAGCTTGGATCTTTCTTTTTGTGAATCTCTGGTAGATATCTCGGCGCTCTCCGGACTGAGTAGTCTGACCAACTTGGGACTTTTGGGTTGTCAATCATTGGTCAATATCTCGGCTCTTTCTGGGCTGATCTTTCTTACCAGCTTGGATCTTACTAGGTGCTGGTCATTGGTGGATATATCAGCGCTATCCGGACTTAGGGGGCTGACCAGCTTGAATCTTTCTGTATGTGAATCCCTGATAGATATCTCGGCGCTATCCGGACTGAGCAGTCTGACCAGCTTGGATCTTTCTTTTTGTAAATCCTTGGACGATATCTCGGCGCTATCCGGACTGAGCAGTCTGACTAACTTGAATCTTTGTAATTATAATACGCTAGTAGATATTTCGGTGCTATCAGGACTAATTCATCTCACCCATTTGGATCTTTCTTATTGTAAATATTTGGTCGATATTTCGGCGCTATCCGGACTGAGAAGTCTCACCAGCTTGAATCTTTCTGAGTGTGAATCCTTGGTGGATATTTCGGTACTATCTAAACTGAGCAGTCTAACCTGCTTGAATCTTAAGGGATGTAAATCTCTAGTGGATATTTCGGTGCTATCCGGACTGAATTGTCTCACTAGCTTGAGTCTTTCTATGAGTGAATCCTTGGTGGATCTTTCGCTGCTATCCAGACTTAGCAATCTCACCCGCTTGGATCTTTACGATTGTAAATCTCTGGTGGATATTTCAGCGCTATCCGGGCTGAGTCGTCTCACCAGCTTGAATCTTTCTGGCTGTGAATCCTTGGTGGATCTTTCGGCGTTATCCGGATTGATTTGTCTCACCGAATTGGGTCTTTATTATTGTGCATCTCTGGTGGATATTTCGGCGCTATCAGAACTGGTTCGTCTCAACAGTTTGAGTCTTTATAATTGTGAATCTCTAGTCGATATTTCAGCGTTATCCGGACTGAGTCGTCTTACTATCTTGAGTCTTTATGGCTGTAAATCTCTGGTGGACATCTGTGCGCTATCTGGATTAAGCCGTCTCAATTACTTAGAGCTTTCTAATTGTGAATCTCTGGTCGATATTACACCGCTATCCGGACTGAGCAGTTTGCGTATCTTGGATCTTTCTAATTGTGAATCTCTGGTCGATATTTCGGTAATTGAAGGACTGAAAAATCTCACTGTCTTTTGACTAGATCCCCCAAGAATGTGACCACATGCTAAGTGATGATTTTGGTGTTTTTGGAGTGGAATATAGACTATACCAAAGGCACAACGACAAGAAAGGAAAAGCAGAAGACACGACCCCGAATTCAAAGCCCGCGCAGTTCTTCAGGCGCTCAAAGGTGCCCACGCAATTCCCACCCCATCCGTGTCATCATACATTGACGGTTAACGCCTAACTGCGAACGCCGTTTTCAACCCTACGTGCCAGCCCGCCCGGTTC
>RDYF01000034.1 GCA_004293285.1 Verrucomicrobiota bacterium
AGCTGGACAAACCGAGACAAAAGTGTAACCCTAAAACGCAACAAGTGTTACCTATGTTCTGAGCCATAAGTGTTACCGATGTATTGACTGCGCCTCCCATCTCCCATCTCCCATCTCCCATCTCCCATCTCCCATCTCCCATCTCCCATCTCCCATCTCCTGCCTTCAAACCTTTCGTCTTTCTAAAAAATCAGGCTTGCCGCATTGCTCAAAGATGTTCATGATCAAGGTGTTTTCACAGCCATGGCAAAGAACGACAATTTTAAGCGCAAGGAAGATCCCCCAGAACCGGATCGTCGCCAAAGTGAAATTTGGGGCATCGTTCTGCTTGGCTCCGGTTTGGTCTGTTTGCTCTCGCTGATTTCCTACACTCCTTTCGATTCCCCTGTCGCCAGTGTTTTGGGCATCCAAGCACCCGCAGATCAAATCGAACGCCAAAATCTCATTGGCCCCGTCGGCGCGGTGGTCGGCGCCATCCATCTCTTGCTCCTAGGAGGTGCAGGCTACCTCATTCCTGTCGCCTTGCTGTGGTTTGGCATCGCTAAGCTGTTTTACCATGCCCGCATCAGCAAAAGAACGCTGCTGGGTTTTTCGCTGCTGATCCTCAGCGCGGCATCGTTGCTCCACGTCACCAACGAGTATTTCCCGAACTGGGCCAAAGCCTACATCATCCCCAGCCCCGGCGGACTGCTGGGCAAGGGACTGGGCGCGTATGTGTTTGCGCTGCTGCTCGGAAAAATTGGCGCGATCATTTTCCTGGCGGTCATTTACCTCGTAGCACTGATCATGGTCACCGGCGTGCCACCGCTGCAATTCCTCCGCGCTTGCATCGCTGTCATCAAGGATTTTTGGGGGAAACGACGCGAGAAAAAGCAGCAAAAGTCGTTCATGCTCGATGAATCCACTGCCCGCGCTCAAGCCCAGGAACGCCGACGCCGTGAACGTAAGCCAACGCTCGATCCCGAGGAGGAAAACGGTCATTTTAAGCCACTGTTTCAAACAGGAGTCGAACAAGATCAGCAGTTTCTACCGCTTGTCACAACTCCCGTGCCGAAGATCATCGACGCCTCGGCCCGCCGTCCGGTCGCCCCTCAACCGGGCGACAAACCCTTTGATCGCAAGCCCAAAACGGATCTTTCGCTATCGACCACAGGCTTTGAAAACTACGAATTGCCGGGCTTTGATTTGCTGGATATCGATGAAACAGCAGAAGCGCCCGAGGCGGATAAGGAGGAATTGCTTTCGATCCAACGCAACATCATCGAGACGCTGAAATCGTTCAACATCGATGTCATCCCCGGCGACATCACGCGTGGACCGACGATTACGCGCTATGAAATTTACCCGCCCGCTGGCATGCGGGTCTCGAAAATTTCCCAACTGGAAGCCGACCTCGCTCGCTCGACCTGTGCCGAGCGCATCAACATCCTTGCGCCCATTCCCGGAAAGGACACGGTGGGCATTGAGATTGCCAATTCGACGAAAGTTGCTGTGCCGCTGCGTGAATTGCTGCAAGACCCCGAATTCCGTTCGGCGAAGAAAAAAATCCCGCTCGCTCTGGGCAAGGATGTCTACGGCAAAACGGTCATCGGCGATCTCGCAGCCATGCCTCACCTCCTTGTTGCTGGCGCCACAGGATCAGGCAAATCGGTCTGCATCAATTCCATCATCGCCTCCATTCTTTTCAAGTTCGGTCCCGATGAACTGCGCTTCATCATGGTCGACCCCAAGGTTGTGGAGATGCAAATTTACAACAAACTGCCGCACCTCGTCGTGCCGGTGGTGACGGACCCGAAAAAAACCGTCGCTGCGCTGAAGTGGGTGGTGAATGAAATGGAAAAGCGCTATCGGATTTTCGCCAAGGTCGGCGTGCGGAATTTCGATGGCTACAACAATCGACCACGACCCGAGAAAACGGTCATGGCGGATCTGCCTTTTGAGGAAACGGAACCAGAACCCGAGCCAGAACCTGATTTGGAGCAAATCGAATCCATCGCCGCTGCCCTGGAATCGGGCGAACTCGGACCGGAGGAAGATGAGGATGAAATCATCCCCGACGACGAGCAATTGCCGGATCGCTTCCCTTACATTGTGGTGCTGATCGACGAGCTCGCCGACCTAATGCAAACCGCCCCCGCCGATGTCGAGGGCTGCATCGCCCGCATCGCCCAGAAAGCCCGCGCCGCAGGGATTCATTTGATCATCGCCACGCAGACACCTCGCGCCGATGTGGTCACGGGCATCATCAAGGCGAACATTCCCTGCCGCATTGCTTTCCAGGTATCGTCGCAGCTCGATTCCCGCGTGATTCTTGATAGCAAAGGCGCAGAAAAACTCGTCGGCAAAGGTGACATGCTCTACCTCCCACCCGGCTCCGCGAAACTCGAGCGCTCGCAAGGTGCCTTCGTGTCCGATGCCGAGGTCGAACGACTCGTCGAGCACTGCTCGACCTTCGGCAAACCGAACTTCGAGAGCGACATCCAGAAGGCCATTGAAACAGGCAACGTCGGCGATGACAGCAACGACGACGAATCGGACGTCGATGAAGAAATGGTCATCAAATGCATTGAGGTCGTGCGCCAAGAGCAAAAAGCCAGCACCTCGCTGTTGCAGCGTCGCCTCCGCCTCGGCTACACGCGTGCCGCGCGCATGATCGACATCCTCGAACAAGGCCCGCGAAGTGTTCATCAAGGACTGAGACAACGCACGCATCGATTGACGATCCCTTCATCCCTTGAAAAAAACACTGCTGCCCTCATCGTCCTCTGGAAAACTTTGAATGTTTTGCCATTTTGCCATTTTCCCCTATCATCGAACCATGAACTCGCCCGATATCCGCTGGAAGCAGCGTTTTCAGAATTACAGCAAAGCGCTGCAAAGCCTGCGACGTGCGGTCGAGTTGGCCGAACAGAGGCCTCTTTCTGAGCTGGAGCAGCAAGGTCTGATCCAGGGATTTGAATTCACTCATGAACTCGCATGGAATGTGCTGAAGGATTATCTTGAAGAACAAGGATTTGTGGGGATCATCGGATCCAAAAACGCTACCCGCGAAGCTTTCAAAAACGGCATCATCAAGAAGGGTGAGGTCTGGATGAACATGATCAAGGCTCGAAATCTGACCTCCCATACTTACAACGAGGATGTCGCCGAAAAAATTGTGAATGACATTCTCACATGCTTTTTCCCCGCTTTTCTCGAATTAGCCTGTCATTTTGCCGAACTTTCCCCTGCCTCTCCTGATCGCTCTCGAGACAAGGGAGCTGTAATCACTTGACGAAAAACTTGATACACACTTGACTTACGAAGTGTATTGCTTCTCACAATTCACGATCACGCCGCACCTCCTTTCGCTGGTGGAGGAGATCTCCGCCTCATAATGACAGATATGACGCTCGTGACCTTACTGACAAGATTGACTTCGACGTTATGGTTTTCATGGCTGCGAATCGCCTCAACAAACTCACACAACCCCGTAACCTCTCGTCATGCCTGAGCTTTTTGACAAACACGGAGGCTTCCGCAAGCTGCACTCGTTCACGCTGGCGACCATCATCCAGTTGGAAACGCTGCGTTTCTGCCGCCGATTTCTCACCCACGACCACCGCGAGGCTCCAGAAAAACTCTACGACCCCAAAGGTCGACACTACGACCAAATGACACAAGCCGCGCGCAGCGGTCGCCAAAACATCATCGAGGGCTCAGAGCGCTCCTCCACCTCCAAGGACACGGAAATGAAACTCACCGACGTTGCCCGCGCCAGCCTCAGCGAGCTGCGCGGCGACTACGAGATTTTCATCATTGATCGCGGCCAACTACCCTGGTCCGCCCACGAGTTGGAGGCAAAGGCCGTGAATGCCATTTCCCTCGATCACGCGCCGTTCACCGACGACGTGGTCCACGAGTCCGCCAAACACGCCCTAACCCAACGCCGCAAATACGCCCGCTGGCTGGACGCAGATGACCCAGTGATCGTCGCCAACGCCATGCACCTGATCATTGGCCGAGCGCTCAACATGCTGAAGTCTCAAATCTCAGCGCAAGGCAAGGCCTTCGAGGAAACAGGCGGTTTCAACGAGCGACTGATGAGCAAGCGCCTCGAAGCCCGCGAGGGCCAACGCAGCACAGAGCCCAGCCCGGCTTGCCCGCAATGTCAACAACCCATGCGACGCCGCAAGTCCGCCAAAGGCGAGTTCTGGGGCTGCACCTCTTACCCCGACTGCAAAGGAACCAAACCAATATGACGAAAGCGATTGACCTCACCATCAACACCATCAACACCATCAACACCATCAACACCATCAACACCGTCAACACCGTCAACACCACAGCAGCACCCATGGAACCCGCCCGCATGACGGAGGGAGGTCTCATACCGCCACACAACTGCTGGCAGAAAAAAATGCAATTTCCTTCTTGCCATATGCCCATTATTCCCTCATTCTCCGCGCCCACCCATGCACGGGTAGCTCAGCGGTAGAGCAACCGGTTTACACCTTTGTTGCGAGCCTCTTTTTTGAGTCTCGCTTTTTTTACGCCCACAAAAAAGCCGCCGTTGGCAACAAAGACCAACGACGGCTGTTTTTTTCAGAAAAACCTAACCATCAAACATCCAGCTTGGTCCAAGCCGCGTTGTTTTGTGAAGATTTCACCGCAGCTTCAATGAAGGCCATGCCCGTGACACCGTCGTCGATCGACGGGAAATCGTAGCCTTCCGCTGGTGCGGGTTTGCCCAAAATGGCATCGCTGATCGCTTCGCCTGCGGCACGATAGATGTTCGCAAATGCCTCGATGAATCCCTCGGGATGGCCAAAGGGTGTGCGAGTGTTTTTCACCGCTTCTGGTCCGTTGTAGCTATTGCCCCGACGCCAGATTTGGCGTGGTTGCTCGGCGAATTTGACCACCAACTCATTCGGATGCTCTTGGTGCCACTCGATCGATGCCTCGGTGCCGTAGATGCGAACGTTGAGATTGTTTTCATCGCCCGTAGAAATTTGAGAGGCGAAAAGCACACCACGAGCACCGCCTTTGAAACGCAGCAGCATGCTGCCATCGTCATCGAGCGGTCGACCAGGGATGAAGGTGTTGAGCTCCGCAGCCACTTCTTCCAATTCCAGTCCACTAATGTATTGCGCCAGATTTTCGGCATGTGTGCCGATGTCGCCAATGCAGTTCGAAATACCCGAAACGCTCGGATCCATGCGCCAGTTCGAGATCGCGCCATCGGACTGCTCCTTGAGTGCGGTGATGGCATAGCCTTGAGGATACTCTGCCACCACTTTCAAAATCCGACCCAGTTTGCCTTCACGCACCATCGCGCGAGCTTCTTTCACCATCGGATAACCCGTGTAGTTGTGCGTCAAAGCAAAGACCAATCCGCTCTTGCGCACGATTTCGCGCAGCTGCTTGCCTTCTGCGAGCGAAAAAGCCAGCGGTTTTTCACAAATCACGTGAATGCCTGCTTCGAGAAAGGCCTTTGCCACTTTGTAGTGCAGGTCATTGCGCGCAACGATGCTAACAAAATCAATGCGCTCACCGAGTGGCAAGGCAGCCTCTTTGGTCGCCATTTCTTCGTAGCTGGCATAGACGCGAGAAGGATCGAGGAAAAGATCCTCGCCAGAGAGCTTCGACTTTTCGGGGTTGGAGGAAAAACATCCTGCGACTAGCTCGATCTGGCCATCGAGATTCGCCGCCATGCGATGGACCGCACCAATGAATGCTCCGCGTCCGCCGCCGACCATTCCCATCCGTAGTTTTCTCTGTAGTGTCATACTTGTGATGAAAAATATCGGCTCAAAACACTACGCATGCTGACACATGTCGAGCAAATTTCCGTGCTTGTACGCCAAATCCTGCAATTCGCGACAAATCGGCTCATCAGCCGGTGCCCAGTTGTCGCAATTCCCCAACTCAGGAGCCACCCACTGCATCGCTTGGTGTTCTCTCAACTCCATCTCCCCAGCGATGTGCACGCACAAAAATGGCAGCAATCGCAATTCCGCCCATGGATACGACCAAGCCACTGCAGTCAGCGCAGGACCTACCCACACTTCGATCGAAAGCTCCTCGCGCAGTTCTCGCACCAAGGCCTGCTGCGGGCTTTCTCCCGATTCGATCTTGCCTCCAGGAAATTCCCACAAACCAGCCAAAGCGCGCCCTTCCCCTCGCTGGCAAATGAGAATTTTCCCATCTTCGCGCACCACGATTCCACACACCACGTCCATGCCCTCAGACCCTGACAGCGACTTCCCCTGTCGTCAACTTTCTTGCTCCAGAGAAAAATCGTCTTTTTTGTTGATTTTCTGAATTTTCAGAATAAACTGAAAAACATGAAAGTAAACTTGCCTACCGACGAGACCGAAAAAGCCGCTTTGAAGCAGGCACGTGATGAATTTGTTTCGCAATGGGGCGCGTTAGGCTCGCAGTGGGGCATCAGTCGCACGATGGCTCAAATTCATGCTCTGTTGATGATTTCGGAGCAGCCGATGACGACCGATGAATTGATGGACGAGCTGCAGATCAGCCGCGGCAATGCGCATGGCAATGTCAAAGAGCTCGTCGCATGGGGTCTGGTGCGCCAGGTCGTGGTGCGCGGCGAACGCAAGGAGTTTTTCGAAGCGGAAAAGGACGTGTGGGAAATTGCGCGCACGGTCGCCCGCGAGAGAAAGCGTCGCGAAATCGAGCCGGCACTGGGAGTGCTGCGCGAATGCGTGGAAAAAAGCAGCACCTGGAAAAGTGCCGAAGCTCAGGCTTTTCATCAACAGGTCCGCCAGCTCGAAGAGTTTGTCAGTTTCGCCTCGAAAGTCGCCGACCAAGTTTCGGGCATGAAACACGGCTTCGCACTGCAACTTGCTGCCAAGCTACTCGGCTAGTTTTTTGGCTCACGATTTTCATTTTTTTCTGAAAAAACAATATCAACCGTAAACACCAATCTACAAAACATCATGAAACCAGTCGCTGTCATTTTTGGAGCCAACGGATTTTTGGGGCGTTACCTTTGTCGACACTGGGTGCGCAAGGGTTATGAAGTCGTAGCAGTGGCCCGAAACCGCGAGGGCTGGAGTGGCGATGGCATGTTTTTGCCCTGGGATGGCAAAAATGCCGGTCCTTGGGAACTCGCATTGGAAGGTGCCAGTGTGGTGGTCAATCTCTGCGGTCGATCGGTCGACTGCCGCTATCACGAGGAAAATCGACGCAGCATCTTGGCATCGCGCATCGATAGCACCAAAGCCATTGGTCGGGCGATCCGCCAATGTCAAAAGCCGCCCGCGCTGTGGATGAATGCAAGCACCGCCACGTGGTATCGGCATGCCGAGGACCATGCGCAAAACGAGTGGCATGGCGAGCCGGGCGAGGGATTTTCGGTCGACGTCGCACGACGCTGGGAAGAGGCGTTTTTTGGTGAAAAAACCCCGGCAGCAACACGCAAAGTGGCCTTGCGCACGGGCATGGTGATGGCCAACGAGCCCGCGAGCGTTTTCGACATCTTATGTCGACTCACCCGCTACGGCTTGGGTGGCGACTGGGCGGGTGGACGACAACGAATCAGTTGGATTCACATGGAAGATTGGTTATCGGCGCTCGATTTCCTGATCAACGACCCCTTCCTCGACGGCGTGATCAATCTCACGGCTCCCGAGGCTCCGATGCAGAGCGACTGGCAGCTCAGCATGCGCGAAGCATTGGCCATGCCACTGGGGCTCCCCGCCCCGCGTTTCCTGCTCGAATGCGGTGCTTGGCTGCTGCGTACGGAGACCGAGCTGATATGCAAAAGTCGTTGGGTGGAACCACTGCGACTGCAACAAGCGGGCTTTCGCTGGCGTTTTCGCACCGTCGAAAACATGATCAGAGACCTACTGCAACGTCGCGGAATCGAAGGATTTTTCACCACCAAAGCATGCCGCGCGATGGGCGCTCGCGTTTGGGCGACGGCTCCCTAGCTCGGCTGATCGTCCGACTCCAACAGTCTGCGCATGCTTTCGATCAGCGCCGCTTTGAATTGATCCCAGCGCATCGGCGCGCCCTGCAGGAAAAACTGATTGCTGACTTGCAGCTCGATCGCCTGGTACTGCGCGGAAGATCGTTCCTTGCGCAAGGTATCCAACAATGTCTTGGTGTTTTCTGGATAAAACATCTCATTCTTGCGAATTTCCAATTGCGGGAATTTCTCCTGCAAGATCTGCAACCACAGCTGTGCCATCGCAGCTTCACCGGCGCGCCCTTCGGAATGCAATAAGGCAATGTGCAAATCCGGATGAAGCGCGGGGTCAAAGGTGTGCACAGAAACATGCAAGACCGAGGCATTGCGCACCAATTCCGTGGCGATTCTTTGTCGAATCCCCGAAAGATGCGGGATGAGCTGACGCTCGTGAAGCTTTTCACGCTGATGATCCGTGAGTTTTTGCGAACACTCACTCCAGCGCGCGGGATCGCCATCCTGCAAGTGGCAGTCGATGATCAATCGACTCACCTCACAGTGCACCAAGGGCGTGCGAAATTTCATCGCCAAAGCCTGCGCCAGATTCAGAGCTCCGGGATCCCAACCTTCCGGCGAGGTGATGCGCTCTACATCCGACTGCAATGCTTCTTTGAAAGCATCAGGAATGGCGCAAGTCGCATGTTCGCAGGAAACAACTAAGGGGATCATAAGCTGTGGTTGATCTTTCGATTCTCGCGACGTGAGGACAAGCTTTTTTGCAAAAATATTGCTCCAACTCTCGCATCGGATTGACGCGCTGGCAGGTTCTGGCGCAAAGTCTCTCCCACGCTCATGGCAATCGATTCCACCAATTCACTCGGCACAGGAAATCTCTCTCTTCAAAAAGCGGGCGAGTCTCAGGTCGACGACGTGATGCGCGCCATGCCGCATGCACTCGGACCGGAGAAATCGATTCTCAGTTCGATGCTGCAAAACCCGCTGGAATACGTCAGCACGGCGATTGAAGAAAAGCTCACGAAGGAGCATTTTTACCTTCCTGCTCACGGCATCATTTTTGAGTTGTTGTTGGAGTTTTTCGAAAAAGGCATGCAGGTCGAGGTGGTCGCCCTGGTGCAGAAGCTCATCGACAAGAATCTGCTCGAAAGCGTCGGCGGACCCGCAGCGATCACGGAGTTGTATTCCTATGCGCCGAATGCCGCACACTTCCTGACACACCTAAATTTTGTCAAAGACAAGCACACGCTGCGCTCGATCATTCACTCGTGCAATGAGGCCATCACGAATGCTTACGACAATCCCGAGGACGTGCCGCAGTTGCTCGATACCGTCGAAACCAATGTGCTCGCCATCCGTGAAAACGCCGAAGTCAATCGCGCCATCACCACCTCTCTCGCGGTGAAGGATGTGATGGAGCAATTTGCCCAACTGTGCAGCAGTGAACGCAAAGCCCAAGGCATTCTTACCGGCTATGATAAGCTCGATGAAATGTGCGGCGGCCTGAAGCCCGGCGAAATGTTCATTATCGCTGCCCGACCTTCGATGGGTAAGACCTCGTTCATGATGAACATCGTCGAGCACATTTGCATCGATCAAAAAAAACCATCGATGGTCTTTTCTTGCGAAATGACCACCACGCAGATTGTGCAACGTCTGCTTTTCTCTCGCGCACGCTATCGACTCTCCGATCTGACCAAGGGCATCACGCCGAGTAAAAAAGACCTACTCAACATTCGTCGTGCCTCGGAGGAAATCACCAATGCCAAACTTTTCATCGATGACACCGCCGGCATCTCGATCAACGACCTGCGGGCGAAGGCTCGACGCAAGAAACGCGATGAGGACATTCAAATGATTGCGGTCGACTACTTGCAGTTGATGCGTTCGCTCAGCAAACAAGCCGCAAACTCGCGCGAACGGGAGGTGGCCGAAATTTCCTCGGGCCTCAAGGCTTTGGCGAAGGAGCTTAGCATTCCCGTCATCGTGCTCGCTCAGCTCAACCGCGGTCCGGAAGGTCGGACGGGCAGTAAACCCCGGATGTCGGACCTGCGTGAATCGGGATCGATCGAACAGGATGCCGACTTGGTGGGCTTGCTCTACCGGAGTGCCTACTACGCCAACGATAATGAAGAGCGCAAGGAAGAGGAAGGCGTGGCTGATCTCAATTTGGCGAAAAACCGGAATGGCGAAACAGGTGACATTCCCCTGACCTTCATCGCGCCACTGATGCGCTTCGAATCCGGACATCCGGCACAAGAACCCGGAGCAGCGTAATTGCTCACCGACAGCACAAGCTTGACCCCCAGAGGATTTTGTAGTGTTGTCGTCGCATGTTCGCCTACCTCCATCACTTCGATCCTGTGATTTTTGAGATCTGGGATTTCGTCAAACTGCGCTGGTATGGTCTCGCCTATCTGATGGGATTCCTTGTCGGTTACTACTTGTTGGTGCGCCTTTCCCGACAGCAATTGTGGGTGATCGAAGAGAAGAACATCGGCGATTTCATTTCGATGTTGGCGATGTTTGGGGTCTTTCTCGGTGGACGTTTGGGCTATGTTTTTTTCTACATGATTCCCGAGGCGGGTTGGGAGCTGTTGCGCGAAGACCCGCTGGTGATGATTCGCGTTTGGGAAGGCGGCATGGCCAGTCACGGCGGCTTTCTCGGTGTCGCTCTATTCACGCTTTGGTATGCGAAACGCCATCAACTCTCCTGGACGGGCATCGGCGATGGCATTTGTGTTGTCGCCCCTCTCGGACTCATGTTTGGTCGCATCGCCAATTTCATCAATGGCGAACTCTACGGTCGAGTCACTTCCCATGTCCCTTGGTCGGTGCAGTTTGCGCAGGCTCTGGACAAGGAACCGCTTGAGGTACAGCAGAAAATCCTCGATGCCTGCGCCGAGCGCGCGCCAGAGTGGCTCGTACAGGTTCAAACCGGCGAGGGTCTCGCACTCGCCGCGCGAAATTCCTCGGTCGTTCACCAAATTTGCGAAGAGTATCTGACACCACGCCATCCTTCGCAATGCTACGAGGGTCTGCTCGAAGGGGCCCTGCTTTTTGTGCTGATGTGGGTTCTCCGCCATCGCTACCCGAAGGCCCCGCACGGCATGATCTGCGGCATCTTTTTCATTCTCTACGGCGTGTTCCGGACTTTCGTCGAGCAATACCGCGAACCAGATGCGGAAAGGATTTTATCGCTCACCAAGGGCCAGTTTTACTCGCTTTTCATGGTCATCGCCGGCATTGCTTTTCTCTGGCACGCCTATCGGACTGCACGCAAGCAAGCGACCGCTTAGGCTTCGCCCGATGCTTCGAGCAGCTTGCGGAAGGTGCCCGGTTGCGACTTGAGCTCATCGAAAGTGCCATCGGCGACGATTTTTCCTTGCTCGAGCACGACGATGCGATGCGCCATGCGAATTGAAGAAAATCGATGCGCGATCAGTAGGGTGGTGCGATTTTGGCAAAGGGTCTGCAAAGACTCCGTCACCGCCGCTTCGCTTTCGGCATCGAGCGCGCTGGTCGCTTCATCGAGAATCAAGATCGGCGCGTCTTTCAAAAACGCTCGCGCCATGGCGATGCGCTGACGCTGGCCACCGGACAAGCCCGTGCCGCGCTCGCCGAGAACGGTGTCGTAGCCTTCGGGCAATCGAGAAATGAAATCGTGCGCATGAGCTTTCTGCGCCGCAACCATGACTTCCTCATCGCTCGCGCCTTCGCGACCGACCCGAATGTTTTCCCAAATGTTCGACTGAAACAACATCGGCATCTGTGGCACCACGGCGATGTTGCGACGCAGATCGCGCAAGGACCAGTGTCGCAAATCACAGCCATCAATCTTCACCACACCGTGCTGGGGATCGAACAAGCGCGGCAGCAAATGCACCATCGTGGTCTTGCCCGAACCACTCGGGCCCACCAAGGCCACCATCTCGCCTTGCTTGATTTGCAAGGAAACGTCCTGCAGCACCTGCTCTTCTTCGTAGGCAAATTGCACCTGCGACCATTCGAGATCACCACGCACCGCTCCCCTTTTCTGAATGTCTTGCGCCGCTGGTTCGCTGACGGATTCTTCGGCTTGCATGATCATTTCCAATCGCTCCGCTGCCGCGCCACCCTGACGCAACAAAGCATTCACCGCGCCGAGTTTTTTGACCGGCTCGTAGGCCATGTACAGCGCCATGCCCACCGCCATAAACTGCTCTAAGGACATGCCCCGCTGCACGCCCAAGAACAAAGCAAAAGCAAAACCCACCGAGGCGACCACTTCGATCGCGGGAGAAATCATCGACTTGTATTTCACCACTTTCATCATCAACCGCAATACCTCGCGGACCTGCTGAGAATAGATGGTCTCCTGCTTTTTCTCCAATTGATAAACGCGCACCTCCAAGGGCGATTGCAGCGTCTCATTGATCGTCGATGCCGTATCGCCCATCTGCGCTTGCACCGCACGACTGCGTTTGCCGATTTTCTTGCCCGCGCGAGAAATCGGCAACACACACAAAGGCACGGTGAACAAACCAATCATCGCGATCGCCATGCTGTCTTGCTTCAGCGCTTCCGAAACAAGATAGGACAGTGCCGCAATCAGAGTCGCGGGTTGTTTGATCAAATCATTGCTCCCTTGTGCAATCGCATTGCGAATCACCTCGGCATCAAAGGTCAAACGCGAAAGCAAATCGCCCGATCGATTGCCGTGGTAGTAGCTCATCGGCAAGCGTTGGAGTTTTTCAAAGGCCGAAGAACGCACGCGTTCGAGAACCAAAAAGCCGGACTTGTTGATCAGATAAGTATTGAGATAACCCGACAAACCGCGGATGGAAAAAATCAACGGAATCATCACACAGACGATCAAGGTCATTGTCATCAATGAGCCTTGCGAAAGGTTTTGCAAAGCATCCATCAACCATGAGGGAATCTGGCTCATGCCCTTCTCATCTTGAAACAGCAAAGGAAACACGTATTTCACCATGGTCGGCAAACCCAAACCACTTGCCAGTCCATACACCACCCCGGCTAAGATCCCACCCGCAAAAGTCCCACGCACCTCCCAGAGGAGATGATAATATCGTCGCAAAGCGCTGTTTCTCACTGCCACAGCCTACCACAGCCCACGACAACAAGGCAAACAACATTTCCCGCTCATAGGAGGTCAGGCATCTTGCCTGACTCGGCAGACGGGCGTCCCGCCTGTCGTGCAAAAACCAGAATCATCGTCAACAAAACAACCAACATGAGCATCCCAAACCTCCCATTCCCCCTCAATGCCTGAGGCTTTGCGGCCATCATGCAAGCCATCGAACAGAAAATCCGCAATCCCCGTTGAGTCCTAAAAAACATTCATTCGACCTGATACTGACCACTCATAGACCATTGAGGGATTGGCAATCTAGCAGCAGGCCCTGGAAAAACACCCCTCTTCTAGACGGACTGAGATGGTAAATCATCCAGAATCATTCACTCAATGAATGGAAGATCGGAGTTTTTTATTGTGCATCACGACACCTTTTCCTGGAATGCATCATGATTTCATGAAACGTGCGATGATCCCACCATATCATCAGGGGCCAACATCAGTCATCGCGCTTCCACGCGGAGACATGCAGTGGATCTTGGGACCTGCTTTTTCACTCGGGATGTCGCTTTCACTTGCGCAAGCGCTCAGGCCACTCGAATCTTGGGGATTTTTTCGGATCGTAGCCTTTGAGGTGATCTTTCAGACGCTTGGTGGGTTTGCTGTATCGGAAGGCCGCATCGCCGAAAACTTCGCGACAAAGCGCTGCGAGTGCAGGATCGTATTCGATCAATTGCTCGCGCAAGTGCACGTGATTGTGCGCGGCGTCGTGCACGCGATTGTCATCAAACCACGATTGCGCGCCTTCGGCGAAATACTCGTGATGGTTCACTGAGGCGTATTTGCCTTTCCACAATCCGGCTTTCATCGCGGCATCGTAGGCTGCGCGTAGGCGCACGTCGAAGGTGGGATCGACGTTGTTCATGCCGCGTAAATGAATGTTGTGGGCAAACTCGTGAATGAAAATGCACTCAGTGGCATAAGGGTCGCCCTCGAAAGAAAGAATGTTTTCTTCCGCCGCCGAGCATACGGGATCTTGCTCGCTGCCGCCCAGACCCCGCGCCCGAGAATCCCAGTAGTCCTTCGGGGTTTTGCCCGCCGATTCCTCTGTCGGCACGTTCTCGAGTCGCTTGTGCTCTGGCAAATCGGTGGTGTATTCGTTGTGAGCCATGATGCACATGCGCGCTCCACTGCGGATCATTGCCGCTCGTACTTCGGGCCGATGCGCGAGCATTTGGTTGACTAGGAATTCACCTTCTTTCAGCGCATACGGATTGACTTTCGCCGAGGCAACAATCGGAAATCCCTGAGCATATACCCGCTGTGTGTAGAATGCAGGAATGCCGTCGCGGGCCGTGGGATCGAATCGCACAGCTTGGATCAAGACTTCGCAGCGAAACTCCATGACCTTGCCATCGTCGCGTCCTACCGCGCGAAAGCGATTGCCGAGGCTGGTCGTGAAAAGATAATCCTCCCCCGGCTTGACCGTGCCGTTGGAGATTTTTTCGTCGTCGGATTTCAGCCAAAAAAGATCGATCACTTGCTCACTGGCGTTAAACACCTGCATCGTCGGGCGCGGACGCGGAATCAATTCCTCGGCGAGAACCACAGGACACAGCAGCAGCGCAAAAACCATGGCGATGATGCGTCGCACTGGGCAAAGGTCACGTTTCATACGTCAACATCATCACGCGAGGCACGATGATCGACAATACCGAATTCTCTGGGTGACACAGAAAATGGACCACCATCGCCTAACAAATCCAAGCAAGGTATTCTTGATTGCCATCCGTGCCTGTGATCGGAGAAGGCAAAAGTCCACGCCACTCGCGTCCGTGTTCCTCGGTGACGAATCGACGGATTTTCTCGACGGCTTTTTGCTGCAAAGCCTCATCGCGCACGATCCCCCCTTTGCCGATTTCATGTCGTTCGAGCTCAAACTGCGGCTTGATCAAACAAATGACCGCGCCCGTTGGCTTCAGAACCGAAAAAACGGCGGGTAAGACTTTGGTCAGAGAGATGAACGAAAGATCCATCACGGCGAGATCTACCAACTCGCCGAGGTCATCGGACGTCATGTAACGCGCATTGAATTTTTCCTTCACGACAACGCGTGCATCACTGCGGATTTTCCAAACCAACTGATTCGTGCCGACATCGATCGCATGCACTTTCGCCGCGCCACGCTGCAATAAGCAATCGGTAAAGCCACCCGTCGATGCGCCGACATCGACACAGGTCCAACCGGTGACATCAACCGCAAAGCCTTCGAGGGCTCCTTCAAGTTTCAGTCCGCCGCGTCCGACAAAGCGCAGTTTTTCTTTGATCTCCAACGGCGCATCTTCCGGCAAAGTAGCACTGGGTTTTTCGATCACGCGATCGCCACTGCGCACCTCACCGGCGAGCACCAGACGCTTGGCTTGCTCGCGCGAGTCACAGAGTCCGCGCGCTACCAATAGCGCATCCACGCGTTCTTTTTTCATCGACATCAATGCAACAAATTTAGGTGATTCCGACCAGTTTCTTTTCGACTTCAATCACGATGATAGGGCTCACCCTTGCGTAAGGTGGCGACGCGATACAATTGCTCTAACAAAACCACTTGCGCCAACTCGTGCTGCATGGTCATCGATGACAGCGAAAGCAACCAATCCGCTTGTTCACGCAGCGCCGCAGTATGGCCATCGGACGCACCGATCAAAAAAGAAACCGCTTTGATTTCCCCGCGCATTTCCAAAGCCGCAAGCCGATCGCTGAGCTGGCGTGTGGTCGGTCGGTCGCCCCGCTCATCGAGCACCACACGATAGGAGCCTTGCGACTTTTCCCAAAGTCGCTGCGAAACCTCCGACGAACTGCCAGCCTTGACCACCAGCAGCTGGGCATCGACATAGCGCTGGAGGCGCTGCAAGTATTCCTCGCAGCCCGACTTCGCATAGGCCAGCGCAGGCTTTCCTGCCACGATGATCTGCCAGCGCATGAAAATTACCGCACGCGTTCGAGCAACCAAGGCAACAAGGCATCGATGGCGATGCGCTCTTGTTCCATCGAATCACGATGTCGCAAGGTCACGGTGTTTTTCAGTTCATCACCGCCTTCACCCAGCGTCTCGAAATCGATGGTCACCCCATACGGCGTGCCGACTTCGTCTTGTCGACGATAGCGACGCCCCACAGCACCGCTGTCATCGTAAAACACGGTCATCCAAGGTTGCAGTTTCTTCTGAATCTCGCGAGCGATGCGCACTTGCTCCTCGTTCTTTTTCAGCAAGGGAAAAATGCCCACTTTGATCGGTGCCATGCGCGGCGTGAAGCGCAACACCGTGCGCACGTCTTCTTTTCCTTTCTCGTCCTTCAATACTTCCTCATCGTACGCTTCGCAAATCAAAGCCAGCACGGTGCGGTCACAGCCTGCTGAGGGCTCGACGACATGAGGCAGGAATTTCTCTTTCGTTTCCTCATCGAAGTATTCCAACGGACGACCCGAACCTTTTTGGTGCACGCCGAGATCGTAGTCGGTGCGATACGCCACGCCTTCGAGCTCCTGAATGCCAAAAGGAAACTCGTATTCAATGTCATACGTTTTTTTCGAATAAAAGGCGCGCTCGCCATCGGGCACATCGAGAATGTGCAATTTGGTGCGTGGAATGCCGATTTCTTCGTAAAACTTCAATCGCGTCTCCAACCACTCATCGGTCAAGCGCATGCCGTCTTTGGGATGACAGAAGTATTCGATTTCCATTTGCTCAAACTCGCGCGAGCGGAAAGTGTAATTGCGAGGATTGATCTCGTTGCGGAACGACTTGCCCACCTGAGCGATACCGAAGGGCAACTTCACGCGTGAAGAATCGAGCACGTTTTTGTATTGCACAAAAATCGACTGCGCCGTCTCAGGACGCAGATAGGCCGTCGCATTCGGATCACTTTCATCCGCCGAGGCTCCGACTTTGGTTTTGAACATCAAGTTGAACTCGCGCGCCTCCGTCAACTCACACTTCGGCGATTCCCCTACCGAGCAGCTCGGTTTTTCAGGACAGGCCAAACCGGCAATGTTGTCGGCGCGAAAACGACCTTTGCAAGTCTTGCAGTCGACCATCGGATCGCTAAATCCGCCGACGTGACCCGACGCAACCAGCACTTGTTGCATCGTCAAAATCGCACCGTCCATGCCGACTACATCATCGCGCTCTTGTACCGTGCGACGCCACCAATAGTCCTTCAAATTGCGTTTCAGCTCGGCTCCCAGTGGGCCGTAGTCCCAGCAGCCATTGAGCCCACCATACAATTCGCCCGCTTGATAAATGAAGCCACGACGCTTGCACAGCGATACAATTTTCTCCATGCGTTGCGGGTCGGTGTTGGATTTGTCTGCCATAATTCAAGTAAATGTGGTGGCAGAGAAAAGCAGAATCAGCCCTCCGGCGCAAGCGATGATTTGCGCGTGGCGCGCGCAACGATGACGCTCTCCCGCAAAGCCTGACGCTGGATTTTTCCCAAATCACTGCGCGGAAAGCTCGATACCCCATGCACGAACGACATCTTGGCAAAGCCTGGGCAAGACTGATGATACGCATCCACCACTCGCCCGATCAGCGCACGATCGAGATTTTCATGAACGAGAACCAATTCATGTTGCCGCCGCGCCTCTGGCAGTGCCAACACCACAATGCGTCCCAGGGGCAGACCCAGCTCGACCATCGATTCTTCGATGGCCAAAGGATTGACCAATTCTCCTAAGACTTTGACCAAGGAATCACTGCGGTGATGAATGCGCAGATGCGTCCCCACGACCTCCCCCATGTCCTGCGTGGCATACCACTCCCCCACTCGCGCCTCGTAGCGCCAGTCATCGTTTTGGGCAAACCACTGACCATGAAACAAAGCCTCGCCAGCAATTTCGATGCCGCCATCAGGCGTCGTTCGCGCGCGCCAGCAGGGCAACAGTTTCAATCCCTCCGACTCCGCCCCAGGGAGCTGAGTCGCGATCTGCGATCCCGCTTCGGTCATGCCATAGCTCGCCAAGATCGGCCAATGCAAGGCCCGCGCGCGAACGGCGAGATCATCGGCCAATTTTCCACCGCCGATCACGACAGCTCGCAAGGCCGGAGGAGCGCTGCAACCGGCTTGCACAAGATCGTGAAGTTGGGTCGGCACTAGCGAAAGATGCGTCACGCGCTCGCGCTGCAACCAGGCCCAGGCCTCTTGCGGATTCCACTTTCCGGGATAAACGGCATGCGCCGAATGAGCTGCAAAAGCACGCGCTAAGACCCCAAAGCCCCCAACATGCCACCATGGCAAGCACAAGCCCCAGACCGAGGCGGAATCGACTTGCAAATGCTGGTTGACGGCATGCGCGGAAACCAACAAAGCCCTTTTCGACAAAGCAAAAAAACGCGGTTTGCCCGTCGATCCCGATGTCGCAAAAACCACCGATGACTCAGAGTTTTCTGGCATGATTTCGAGACCATTTGCTTGCAACAGCAGCGAGCTCTCATCTGCCCAAAAGGCATCTTTCGTTAGAAAATGGACATCCATGGCAGTCGTTCTAACAAATCATCAAAACCCATCCCCGTTCCTGCGATAGGAGTCCAGTCGGGGCTCCACGAGCCCATGCGTTCCGAAAAAGGATTCGGCTCGAACAAAACATCAGTACGCAAGCCCGCCATTGCATCACCCCCCGCACGACCCGCCGCATAGGCTGCCCAGGCTTGCCCTACGGGATGATCCATGGCAGAAGTGACGATCAAGGGCTTGTCAGGAGCATGCACAGGCCGTGGTTGCCAAGCGGGTTTCCACACGGCGAAAAAGTCATCGGATGAACGCAGCGATTCCACCGCGCGATCGCAGGCGAAAGAGCAAGCGCATGTTTCCTGCACGCGCTGCCACGATGTCGCTTCATAGAGAAACGGATCCTCGATCCAGTCGATGCGTTGACGCAGGGGTTCGGGCAGGCTTTTCCACCAATCGACAAATTCTTGCTCGCTCGGAACTTCGTTGAAATCCAACCGCAAGCGCAGATGAGGATAGCGCAGAGACCACGCGCAAAGCTCGGCCGTCAAAGAAGTCGACGCCTTGATTTTGGCATGAGAAAACTCGGCCATTCTGTCTTCGGGCAACTCTTCTGAGAGATCTGTGATCGTCGCATGACTTCGTGGCACCGCGAGGTCCGACCACCACGACCTGCCATGGCGTCGCGCATTAGCATCGGCAGCGGCACAAGCGAAAGCTTGATCGAGCAAGGGCAAAGAGCGCTTTTCGCGAAGCGCGCGCTCATGCTCTTCGAGCGATGGATGGCCAAACATCGGCCAAGGTTGGAGACAGGCGTAACCGCCATCGATGCGCAGCAAAAAGCCCTCGACCTCCAGCGCCTTGCTCTTGCGATTGAGCGGCGCACGGGCTTTCAGACGGTAGCGCCAGGCATGGATGGAATCGGGCACAGAATCAGCATAGCAGGATCTGCCCGCTGCACAAGCAACGCCTGATTTTTCTTGCTTGCTCATTCGGCCAATCCGTGTTGCAGTTTCTTTTTCCACATGAGCTCTTCACCTCTCATCGGCATCATCATGGGCAGCACTTCCGACTGGCCTACTCTCGAGCATGCAGCCCGCACCTTGGAGGACTTTGGCGTTGCTTGGGAAGCTCAGGTCGTGAGTGCTCACCGCACACCTCAAAAACTCTACGATTACGCCCACAGCGCCTCGTCGCGTGGACTACGTGCCATCATCGCCGGAGCCGGTGGTGCCGCGCACTTGCCGGGCATGTGTGCAGCAATGACGGAACTCCCTGTGCTCGGTGTGCCAGTGGAATCGAAAACCCTCAAAGGGGTCGACTCGCTCTTATCGATCGTGCAAATGCCGGCGGGCATCCCGACCGCTACGTTCGCGATTGGCAAGGCCGGCGCAATCAATGCCGCACTTTTTGCCGTAGCGCAGCTCGCGACCAGCGATGCCGCACTCGCTGCCAAACTGAAAGATTTCCGCACGAAACAAACCGAAACAGTATTGTCCGCGACCTTACCACCTCTTGCCTAACATGAGCCACCCGACTTTTTCCCCTGGTAGCACCATCGGCATTTTGGGCGGTGGTCAACTTGCTCGCATGCTCTGCATGGAAGCCAAGCGCATGGGCTATCGCACGCTCGTCTGGACCGGCGGGCTCGAAGCTCCGGCTTCGGCGTTGTGCGATGAAGCCATCGAGCTTGCGTTCGATGACCCGTCGGCTCTCGCGCAGTTTGTCGCCGCCGCCGATGTCGCCACAGCGGAGTTTGAAAACATCCCGCGCACCACTTTGGAGCAAGTTGCCCAAGGGGTGCCACTGCGTCCCAGCGCTCATGCCATCGCCACTTGCGCCAATCGCGAGCAGGAAAAAACCTTTTTGCGCCAGCAGAATATCCCCTGCGCGCCCTTTTGGATTGTCACTGATGCGGCAGAACTCGATGCCGCCCTGCAGCAGTTGAATGGTCCGGGCGTTCTGAAGACCTCGGCTTTCGGTTATGACGGCAAGGGTCAGCGCAAACTCACAGGTCAAGAAAATGCGCAGGAAGTGTGGCAAGAATTCGATGCCCCGCGCGCGATTCTTGAAGGTTTCATCCACTTTGCTGCCGAGCTGTCGATCATGATCGCACGCAATCCCGCTGGTGAAATCCGCTGCTTTGATCCGGTCGAAAATCAGCATCGACACCACATTCTCGATCTCACGATCGCTCCCGCGCCGGTTGGCGAAACCACACGGCAGCAAGCGATCGAAATCGCCACGCAGATCGCGCAGGCCTTTGACTATGTCGGCATCATGGGCGTGGAGTTTTTCTTGCTCGCCGATGGTTCCTTGCTGGTCAATGAAATGGCACCCCGACCTCACAACTCTGGCCATCATACCATCGATGCTTGTGTCACATCGCAGTTCGAACAACAACTCCGTGCCGTTTGCGGGTTAGCACTGGGTTCGACGCGCCTGCTGACTCCAGCTGTCATGCTCAATTTGTTAGGTGACATGTGGCCCAATGTCGAAGTCGCGCCCGACTGGAACACCGTGTTCCGCGATGAATCGGCAGCTCTTCATCTGTATGGAAAAAAACGAGCGATGGGTCGACGCAAGATGGGACATGCCACTTTCCTCGGTAACGACGCCTTGTCGCGTGCCACAGCCATCAAAACGACTCTGATTGCGGCAGGTCGTCCGTGATCAGCGCTTGCATTTTCTTGATCGAATCCTTGCCAATCCTCTCAATTCTTCTCATCATCTGCTCGTGTTGGAAATTGTCTTTAACGAAATCAGCGCTGCCGAAATGTCACAAATGGGCACTTTGGAACAACTGGAATTGCTCGATCAATTCCACGTTCAGCAAAGCGACCTGGATCAGCTCGACAACGAGCGCTTTGGCTTGATTGAGCGCGATCAGAAAAAACTCTATCGCTTTCGCGCCCGCGACTGGCGCATTTACTTTGAAGTCAAAGACGGCGCAGTCGTGGTCCATCGCGTCTTCCACAAAGGCACGCTTTCGGATTTTCTCTTCCGCTCCAAAATGCCCTTGGCCGAAGACGAAGAACTCGCCAAGTCCAAGCACTTTTGGCAGTTGATCGACGAGGGACGCAATGCCAAGCGTTTGTAAATGCTCTGCCGTCACCCGTCATGAAAATCCTTCCTCATGCGATTGCCTGTCTGCTCCTCATCGCGGGATGGGTGTTTTATTTTTTGGCAAAATCTTCCGCCTCCGACATGCGCGAGATGGCGGCAAAGATCGATGATGCGCAATGGATCAGCAACGACCTTCCAGAACAACTCAAGGCCTCGCAGGATTCCTCGGAGAAAAAGGCCTTGGCAGCACTGATCAAGAATCTCAAGAATCGCGACACGGACCAAGACGAAACCTACGATGCCGCCATCTTGCTCGCCGATGAGATGGACGGTAGTTCGACCTTTGTCGGGATTTTTCTCGTGTTCCTCAGTGCGGGATATGCGGGCATCTGCTTTGTCATTTACGTGCTTCCCCAGCTCGCACAACGAGCGACACATACGATCTTCGACAGTGGCGAAATGATCGAGCCCGATGCCATGTCGCTCGCGCGCTCGAAGTTGGCGCAAGGAGAGTATCTCGATGCCATGGAGGAATTTCGCAAAGCTGCAGAAAAAGATGCAGCGAACCGCATGCCGTGGATGGAAATCATCAAAATTCAGCGCGATGTGCTCAGCGATCCCTCAGCAGCAGCTCAGACCATTCGCGAAGTGTTAGAAATTCACCCATGGCCAGAAGACGATGCTGCTTATTTTCTGTTCCGTCTTGCCGAGATTCAACACACGGACTTGCAAGATCTCGAATCCGCTCGCGCCGCGCTTCAGCGAGTGATCCAGCAATTTCCCGAGACACGTCACTCCGCGAATGCGCATCATCAGTTACAAAGCTGGGAGTTGGCGTAGATGGGCTCACTCCACGAGAACATGGATTCGGCGACATCGCCTACCATGGCTCGCGGCTTTTTGTACCTCATGTGTTTGGGCGACGGATTCTCTGTCGATGGCCGCATTTTGGGGACTGACGAGCTTTCTCGTGGTCGCCCTCGCTCTGCCCCGCGCCTTTGTCGCTGTGGCAGTGGTCATCGGCGGATGGTGTGCAGCCCTTCACTGGCAAGCGCTGAACCAAGTCGCCGCACAACGCTCGATCGTCGCCTCTACGCTATGGACGAACTTTGAAGCTCGCATCGAAAAGATCACGCAATCCCCCCATGGATCGTGGAAAGCCGAAGCGCTCATCACCTCTTCGCAACATCAACCGAGCGTTGAAAAGATCATCTTGTTCGGCCAAAGCACCGCGCCTCAGTTGGGCGAAACCATCAGCACTTCCGGTCGATGGGAACCCATCCCTGGTCCTCGCAATGAAGGCGAATTCGATCGCCGAGCCCATCTCGCTCGCCATGGCATCGTTGCCCAATGTCGGATTTCGACGTGGCATACGATCCGATCTCCGAACATCGGTTGGAAACTCACCGCACGTGCTCGACAGGGCTTTGAAAAAGCACTCGTAGAAGGCATCGACGCCGCCAGCGAGGAGGCCAAAGTCATCCATGCCATGGTCATGGGCAAGCAACCGATCGCGGGCGACACGGTCGTCGAACCTTTTCGACAAACGGGCACTCTCCATCTGTTCTCCGTCAGTGGCCAGCATGTGAACCTGGTCGCTGTCATTCTCTGGTTGGGACTGCGCTGGCTGCGTGTGCCTCGTCGGCATGCCGTGTTTTTTCTTATTCCTGCGATTTTTTCGTATGCTTGGATCACCGGTGCCTCAGCCCCCGCGATGCGTGCTGCATGGATGGCCAGTCTATTTCTCGCGGCTTTTGTGTTTCAGCGGAAATCGGACCTCATGCAAGCTTTGTCGCTGGTCATCATTGCCGCACTGCTGATCGATTCGCAGATGCTCTTTTTGCCCGGTGTTCAACTTTCTTATGGCATTGTTGCCGTGATCTCGATCGGCCTTTCGCTCTCGCGCCATCTGCTCAATCGCTTTTCTTGGAATGACCCCTACGTGCCGCGCGAACTCCTGACACCATGGCAGTTGCGATGCGAAAATGGTTGGCAGGGATTGCTGCAATCCACATTCATTTCCTGCTCGGCATTTGTTGGTTCTTCGTTTCTCACGGTGGCGTATTTCAGCATGATCACCCCGATCTCGGTTCTCGCCAATTTGTTGCTCACACCCCTGGTTGCAGCATTGCTCGCACTGTCTCTCATCGCCACTGCCTTGTCACCGCTATCGAACACGGCAGCAAGCTGGTGCAATCAATGCAATCGCTGGGTCGCGCGTTCTTGTCTGGTTGTCACGCAACAGTGCGCCTCGATTCCCGGTTCGCATTGGGTCATCTCGATGCATCGAACTCGCGAAGACACGCTGCGCATCTTCGACCTTCCGCGCGGTGGTTCCGCGCTGAGCATTCAAGGGAAAAAAGCGGATGCTTTGCTCGACTGCGGCAATGCCCGATCGTTTTCCTCGATTGTTCTGCCATCGCTCCGTCATTTTGGACAAGAACCCCGAACTTTGCTGCTCAGCAACCCAACAGCAGGACATAGCGGTGGAGCGTCTCAAGTCTTGGAACAATTTTCTCTCCAGCAAATCGTCGCACCGCCCCCCGCAACACGAACTCCCTCGTTTCGAAAGCTCATGTCGACAGCAGAATCCAAGCATGTCCCTTGCACCATCGCAAACCCAGGAACGCGAATTCTCCTTTCGCCTGGGATTTCGATCCAACCAAGCCATGTACCCCCTGCGCAAGACGTCCCTGCGCGAGCTGATGAACAGAATGTCATCTACGAAATGGATTTCCACGGATATCGATGGGTCTTTGTCCAAGATGCCACTGCTCTCATGGTGCAGGATGGGATGGATGCACAAAAGATTTCTCGTTGTGATGTTCTGGTACTCGGTCGAAATCGACTCCATTCGCCTACACTGGTCGATCTGATCATCGCTTTTCGACCGCGTGCCGTCGTTGCCAGTCATGCCGATTTTCCGACATCGGAAAGCATACCTGACGACTGGCAAGCGATCGCTCGACGACGAAAGGTCGTGCTATTTCACCAAGGCCAGACCGGTATGGTGACAGCTCGTGTGGCAGCGGATGGTTCGCTCACACTGCGCTCTTTCCTGACAGAGCAAACATGCCATTTTGCGTCGCCGCTGAGGCTCCGTCCTTAGCATTGGCTCGCTCTCGAAGCGAATTGATCTCCCATCAGCGGAAATGCACGAGCGCGCTTGATTTTTTCTGCACCCTTCCTATCATCGGCCCTCAACCATCCCACTTCATCATGCCCAACTACGATTACGAATGCGAAACTTGCGGTAAGCGCTTTGAGATCTTCCAAAGCATGAAAGACGCCAAATTGGAAACCTGCCCTGAGTCTCTGTGCCCTCATCAAGGCAAAGTGAGACGCATGCTGGGCACCGGCGGCGGCATTCTTTTCAAAGGCGGCGGATTTTACCAAACCGACTACCGCTCATCCTCTTATCAATCCGCTGCCAAAAAGGATACGGAAGGCTCTTCGAGCAAACCCAGCGCTCCCGCGGCTGACTAACAGCATTTTCAGTTTTTTGTTTATCCTCTTGCCAAATGCGGCGAACCTCCTAGAAATCACGATGTAACTTCTGCTATGAAAAGAAAAATCCTCAGCACGCTGGCCATTGTCGCCATGCTGTCATCCGCCCATGCTGCCATCAGCCTCGATTCCAAAGGTCAACAGGCCACAGCGCCCAGCAGCCTGGAAGGTCCCATGAAGGCAGCTCTCACGGCTTACAATGAAGGCCGGCATGTCAAAGCCATCGATATCGCGAAACCTCTCGCGGAAAAAGGCAACGGAGATGCGCTTTTCCTCATGGGCTTTGCTCACGAAAATGGCAAAGGCCTCGAAGCCTCTCGTGAAAAAGCGCTCGATTATTACACCAAAGCCAGCAAGGCGGGACAAAAGGATGCCACCTACCGTCTTGCACTGATTTATCTGAGCTCAGAGGACAAAGCGGAGCGCACCAAAGGCCTCAGCATCCTCGAAGAAGCCGCCAAAAACGACCCCGCGAATGCCGGTCGCGTTCTCGGCGAAGTATACATCAAGGGTCTGTTGGATGGCAAACCGAGCTTCGAACAAGCCGCCTCTTGGTGGACCAAAGCCAGTGAAGCGGGCGACATTCCCTCGATTCTTGGCCTTGCTCGACTCTACGACGCCACCCAAGAGTTCCCCGACAAAGCGGACCCGAAAAAAGCTCTTTCGCTCTACCAAAAAGCCGTCACTCTCGGCGATAAGACGGCCATGGTTGCGGCTGGTTCGCGCTTGCTTAATGGCTCAGAAAAAATCCGCAATGTCGCCGAAGGCAAAGCGATGCTGTTGCGCGCCATCGATGAGAAACAATACGATGCCTATCTCGCACTCGGCGATTACGAGGAAAGCGTGAAAAAGGACTTCAAAGCCGCGCTCAAGCAATACGAACTGGGTGGTGCCAATCAGCAGATCGATTGCGCCCTTCGCGCTGCAGAATTTTATTTCGAAGGAAAAGGCAATACCGAGAAAAGCGAGGTCAAAGGCACCGAATGGCTGCGCAAGGCTGCGGCGACGGGCAATCCTTTTGGCAATTACCGCTACGCTGCTAAATTGCTAGAAGCTCCCAATCCCGATAAACGCAAGCCTGAGGAAAAAGTCGATGCCGCTCGTCGCGCCTACGATCACTTGCTGAATGCCGCCGTCGGTGGCATTCCCCAAGCGCAAAATGAAATGGGTCTGTTTTACCTTTCGGGTGCCATGGGCGTTGCCGACCCTTCCGCTGCCGCTGGTTGGTTCCAACGCGCGGCACAGTCGGGCAATGTGATCGCAATGAATAATCTCGCCACTCTGTATGAGAAAGGTTACGGCGTTGCTCAGAATTTCTCGCAAGCCGGTCAATTGTTCGAAGCCTCCGCTCGCCTCGGCAATCCTCAAGCGGCCACAGCTGTCGCTCGTCTGCTCGCTTCAGGTGCCGGAGCGAAGAAGAACATCCCCCAAGCTTGGGCGTGGGCCAATATTGCCGTGCAAAATGGCGATGCCGAAGCCAAGTGGATCCTTGGAGAAATTTCGACTCTCGCAAGCAGCCAGGACTTGGAAGAAGGCAAGAAGAGCCTAGAAACTCTGCGCGCAGAACTCGCGAAAATCAATGCAGGCAAACCGAATCAGTCGGCCGACCCCACGAAACCCGCCGCTCAGCCAGCTGCCCCTGCGAAGGATGCTCCCGCAGCCGACTCGGCTAAGCCTGTCAAGAAACCGTAACGCCATCGCTTCAGCGGCCTCGCCCCGTGAAAATCCTCATCACTGCAGGCCCCACTCGTGAGCCCATCGACCCAGTCCGATTCCTTAGCAATCGGTCTTCGGGTCGTATGGGCTACGCACTGGCTCGCGCTTTCTCCCGACTTGATCATCAGGTGATCCTCGTTTCTGGTCCCACCGCTCTCGATCTCCCGGATCGGGTCGATTTTCTCCCCGTCGAAACGGCGCAGCAGATGTTCGATGCCGTCGCTCATGTCATCGGCTCTTGCGATATCGCGATTTTCTGCGCCGCCGTAGCCGATTACCGCGTCGAAACCATCGCTCCGCAAAAAATCAAGAAGCACTCCGATACACTCACGCTCCATCTGGTCAAAAATCCCGACATCCTCGGCTCGGCTCGCAATATCATGGGCTTCACCGGATACCTCGTCGGCTTTGCCGCGGAAACGGAAAACCTAGAAGCCCATGCCCGCACCAAATTGGTGCAGAAATCTTGCGACATGGTCATTGCCAATGATGTCTCGCAAGCAGGCATCGGCTTTGACTCTTCCGACAATCAGGTCTGGCTGATCGAACCCGAGGAAAATACGGCTCTGCCCCTCGATTCGAAGGAGCACCTCGCCCATCACCTCGCCGCGATCATCACGCAACGCGCTTCGCAAAAATTCTCTGCGCGCGAATAAGGTCCGTCATCAGACATTTTCTGTCTCACTCACTGGGATCATTCGCAGAAAAAATTCTCACTTGCCAGCACCCCTCCGCTTCTCTATGCCATCGGGCGTCATGGCATTCATCAACGAAAATTTCCTCAAACTCAAAGCTGGTTACTTGTTCCCCGAAATCGGTCGTCGCGTCACGGCTTTCCAACAAGAATTTCCCGAGAAGGCCGCGAAGCTGATCCGTTGCGGCATCGGCGATGTCACGGAAGCCCTTCCTCCCGCCGTCATTTCTGCCATGCATGCCGGCGTCGATGAACTCGCCGACCGCTCCACGTTCAAGGGCTATGGCCCTGAGCAAGGTTATGCTTTCCTTCGCGAAGCAATCGCCGAACACCAATATGCCGGACTCAACATTAGCGCTGAGGAAATTTTCATCTCCGATGGCTCGAAGTGCGACACTGGTAATATCCTCGACATCTTTGGCAAGGGCAACCGCATCGCGATCACCGACCCAGTTTATCCCGTGTATGTCGACACCAATGTCATGGCCGGCAACACCGGCGACGCCGATGACTCGGGAGCCTATGAAGGACTCGTCTATCTGCGCTGCGATGCCAGCAATGGCTTTGTCGCTCCTCCTCCTAGCGAAAAAGTCGACATCGCTTACCTCTGCTTCCCCAACAATCCGACAGGCGCTGTCGCTACTCGCGCTCAATTGACCGAATGGGTCAATTACGCATTGGCAAATGGCACGATTCTTTTGTTCGACTCCGCCTACGAAGCTTTCGTGCAGGACAGCAATGTGCCACGCTCGATCTACGAGATTCCCGGCGCGCATCAGTGCGCCATCGAATTCCGCTCGTTCTCGAAACATGGTGGCTTCACCGGCGTTCGCTGCGC
>RDYF01000222.1 GCA_004293285.1 Verrucomicrobiota bacterium
TAGAAGCCGCCAAAGAACAACTTACCTTGGCACAATTGGCTCAGAAATTTGAAGTAAATGCTGTGACCATCTCCAAGTGGAAATCGGAGTTCTTGGCCAACATGTCAGCAGCTTTTTCCCATGTTAAAGAGCCCTCAAACGGTGAGCCTGAGGTGCCTTCAGAGAAGCTTTATGCACAAATAGGCAAACTCAAAGTTGAGCTCGACTTTTTAAAAAAAAGTGCAAAGAAATTGGGGATACCCGAGAGCGAATGGAAGCCATTAAATTAAAAAAGAGCTCTTTGTCGTTGCGACGACAATGCGAGTTGTTGAGTGTTCCCAGAAGTTCCCTGTACTATGCACCCATCCCTGAAAAGCCTGAAAATCTCAAGATGATGTCACTCATGGATGCTCACCTGACGATTCATCCAACCGAAGGTGTCTTGTCCATGGTGGACTGGCTTCAAGATCGCGGCTATCCTGTGGGTCCAAAGCGCATTAGAAGGATGTTTAAATTGATGGGCCATGAGACGATTTATCGGAGAAAGAACTTAACCAAGGGTACTCTAAAGGCATTTATTAAACCTTACCTCTTGCGTGGTTTAAAAATCGAACGAGCCAATCAAGTGTGGTGTACCGACATTACCTACATCCCCATGGCTAAAGGATTTATGTACATGACCGCATTCATAGACGTTTACAGTCGAAAAATCATGGGTTGGGGTATTAGCAACTCCATGAGCAAGCAATGGTGCATGGATGTTCTAGAAACAGCCATCGCTGAAAATGGAGCGCCTGAAATCATTAACTCAGATCAAGGATCACAATACACTAGCCCCACATGGACAAACTATCTAGAGGATAAAGGAATCAAAATATCAATGGATGGTAAAGGCCGTGCCACCGATAATATTTGGATCGAGCGCTTCTGGAAAACCATCAAGTACAATCACATCTATCTCAACCCTTGCGATACAGGTCTTGAACTCTTTAAGGGAGTTCAGACCTATATCGAATACTACCATCAGAAAAAACATCAAGGAATTGGTTCGAAACCACATGACGCTTACTACAAATCTTTGAAACAAAATGCTGCATAAAACAGCTCAAAATATTAACTTAGCATCACAATCCTTTTGGTCCAACAACTGGGGAGTATTATA
>RDYF01000035.1:0-868 GCA_004293285.1 Verrucomicrobiota bacterium
ACCGAATCGAGGATTGATTGCTGAGCGCGGACCGCTATGGTTTCGCGCCTATGCATCTCGGAATCGATAGTTCTACGCAATCGCTCAGTGGTTTGGTGATTGACGCCGCCTCGGGAAAAATCATCGCAGAATCCTCCATCAATTTCGGCGCGGATTTGCCGGAATATCAATCTCCTAGCGGATTCTTGAGCAGCGCTGAACCCGGCGAGGTGCATGCCAATCCACGTCTATGGTTGGCTGCGTTGGATCGCATGCTGGCGGATCTCGGGAAAAAAGTCGACCTCGGACAGATTCGTTCGATCGGTGGCAGTGGTCAGCAGCATGGTTCGGTGTATCTCGATGACACATTTTCCGAGAGAGTTGCCACGCTTGATCCAACGAGCGACTTGGTCAGCGGATTGGAGGCTTCTTTCAGTCGCACGACCTCGCCGATTTGGATGGACACTTCCACCGGTGCGCAGTGTCGGGAGATCGCCGCAGCGGTCGGTGGCGATGCCGAAGTCTGCCGTCGCAGTGGTTCCCAAGCGATCGAGCGATTCACTGGTCCGCAAATCCGCAAATTTTGGCAACAAGATGCCGCAGCCTATGAGCGCACCGCGGGGATTCACTTGGTGAGTTCCTTTCTTTGTTCGGTGCTCGCGGGTCGACATGCAGCGATCGACTTCGGTGACGGTGCGGGGATGAATTTGATGAACTTGGCGAGCCTGAATTGGGATGCCGAACTGGTGGCAGCCACGGCTCCTGGCTTGCTGGCGAAATTGCCCAGCCTTGCGCCTGCGGGTCGTGTGGTGGGGCCTGTGGCCGACTACTTTGTGCAAAAATACGGTTTTTCCGCCGATTGCCAAGTGGGTGTGTTCACTGGCGACAA
>RDYF01000035.1:876-47389 GCA_004293285.1 Verrucomicrobiota bacterium
CCGCGTGGCTTTGGTCACGTGTTTGGCAATCCTGGTGGTGGCTACATGTGCCTCGTTTGCTTCCGCAACGGTTCGCTCTCGCGCGAAGCCTTGCGCGATCAGTATGGTTTGGACTGGTCGGCTTTCGATCGCGATGCCTTGGCTCAAACCAAGCCGGGTCAAGAGGGCAACACCATGCTGCCTTTCTTCGGCCCCGAAATCACACCGCGTCTCGACATCGCATCGCCAGTGCGTTGTGGCTCGGAGTCCTTTGAGCGCGGCGAAGAGCCCGCGGCTCAGGTGCGGGCTTTGTTGGAAGGACAGTTCCTCAACATGAAACATCACACCGACTGGATTGGCATTGCTGTGGATCGCATTCGTCTCACGGGCGGTGCTTCGCGCAACGATGGGATTGCTCAGATTGTCGCCGATGTTTTTGGCGCCCCTGTCGAAAGGCTCGCCATCGCCAACTCCGCCGCCTTGGGTGCTGCGATCTTGGCCGCTGTTACGGCAGGGGAGTCGATGGAACGAATGCAGGAAATTTTCTGCCAAAGCGCTCCGGGAAGCAACATCGCTCCGACCCCAGGTGTCGACTACGCGCCGATTCTTTCGGGCTACGTTGCCTTGCTGGAATCGGTCCAGAAAAGCAGCTAAAGCCTCACTCCGACCGTCGATAGGGCTGAGCCAGCGCGCTGTAGTCCTGATCGGCGAGTCCTTGCTGACACAGCTCCGTCATGCGCGCCGACACCGCGCTCATGGCGGGCAGGTCGAGTTGTTTTTGCGCCGCGAGCGCCAGTGCATAGGTCGAATCCTTGCGCATGTTGTCTAACGAAAAATGCGTATCGTAGTCTCCTTGAAGCATGCGAGGGAGTTTGAGACGCGTGAGCGGGGAAGTGGTGCCGTGACAATCGATCGCAGCGGCAAATTCCTCAGCGCGGATGCCATGGTGCAAGCACAGTGCCTGAGCCTCAGCGAGTGCTTGGATTTGGCAGGCGGCGATCAGATTGGTCGAGAGCTTGAAAACCGTCGCACGACCCATTTCTCCCATCGGCAAGCCATCGCTCGCGGTCGGTCGCAGCATTTCCTGAGCCTTCGCGATGTTTTCGGTCGTGCCCGAGAGGAAATACAGCAACTTGCCGTCATGGGCAGCTTGTTTCGAACCCGTGAAAGGGGCATCGACAAAAGCGCAGCCGATCGCATCGCACTCTGCGGCGATCCAGAGTGTGGTATCGAGATCGACGGTTGAGTGATTCATCAAAAAATGTCCGGCGTGAAGAGCGGGTTTGATGGAGGAAAAGACCTCGCGCAGAGCTTGGGAGTCTTTCAGGTAAAACGACAGCACGTCCGAACGGCGAGCGGCTTCTGCGGCATCGGCGACATAGCCATCGAGCTCTTTCGGCGTGCGATTCCAGCGCGTTACCTGATGTCCTGCGCTTTGCCAATGATGCGCACAAGGCGCGCCGATGATGCCCATGCCAAAAACAGAAATTTTCATGTGCGCGAAGGTAGTCGAGCTACTGTCCGTTTTCCAATTGAGTTTTGGTTTTGCGGCGAAATTGTTCATCGCGCACCCGTTTCAAGTACTCAAAGTAGCGTTGCTGGGCATCGAGATTCGGCATGCTCGTCTCATTCTTGGCAACATAGCCGTATTTTTTCCACGGTCCGTAGGGCACCTGCGATTCCTCGACAAAGCGCCAGTGGACTTTGTGGGAGTTCGCGATCCCGAGGTAATCGCGCACGGCGGGTGAGATATCAATCCCTGCGCCTTGGTTCTGCGTGTTGACGGGTCGACTGTTGCCAAACACATAGCGCCAGTCATCGACCTCAAAAGGGCCGACATCTTCCCACTGAGCGTAGCACGAGCGATTGTTCGAATAGACTTGCAGCCAGCGGCCCTTGAGGGTCGAGCGATTGCCGTGTTTGGGCACTCGGTTAAACCACGGTATGACTTTGCTGGCTTCCGGGCGATAGCCACTGCGATGCTTGTCATTGTAGGGCAGGGCAACGTAGAAAGGATTCAATTTCGGCACAAAATGCTTGGGTCGGAAATCGCCCGAGCTGTGCGAGGCAACGCGCTTGAGTGGGTCCGGGTCATCATAGCCGCCATAATTTTCGACCCAATTGGTGTCCCATGACGAGTCATCATTCGGTACCGGATTGTTTTGTGTAGGTTGTTCGCCAATCCAGAAAGCGGTCGAGGTGATGTGCAGTTTCCAGGGGTAGAGCGTGCGCTCCACCGAGGCGATAGGAGTTGGAGCAATGCGAGTGCTGGGCGCAGAGGGTCGAGCGGCACTAGGGATGATGACTCGTGGCGTGGAGCTCGTTTGCTGCGCGAAAATCGGCCACGCCAAGCCCAGACTACATGCCATCGCAAACAGCGCGCGGCAGGGGTAGGGCTGGGGAAAAAACCGACGAGTCATGTGGGCTAAGAGTGAGTGCTCCGAACGATCAACAGGCGGAAGTTGTCACAGCAGAAAGGGCGACGCAAGATGGAAATGGCAGCTCTCTTGCGCGGGGGAAATCCTTGTTTCAGTAGATCATGCACTGTTCTTTCAGCAGTCGACCCAGCTCATAGACAAAAGCACGAATGGCTTCTCGATCCCGAGCATCGGCGGGTTGCGCACGCCATGATTGAATTTTCGCTGTGGGAGGAACTCGCATCGGAACCATTTCGGCGGATTCCAGAAGATTCGCAGCTACCTCAGCGGCATCGAGCAACTCCTCGGTCGATTTCTTTTCGTGAAAAAACGGGTCTTGTTTGTCTTTGAGTGCTGCCTCGATGCGGCGAAGGGCCCGCTCTGCTTCGCCTTCGCGATTGGGGTCGGCCTTGATGACGGCATCGACTTTGCGATTGCGATAAAATCCCATGATCGCAGCAATCGAGGAGGGATCGCGGATGGTGCCGTCGGCATAAAACAGACCATGAATCTCGCCCCAGTAGCCATCGATCATCAGATGGAAGAGATACCAGCCCGTGCGATGTTTCTCGGCGATTTCTAACACCATGTCGTAGGGGTTCGCCCGACCCGGACAACCGGTCTCGCTATTGAGCATAGGCTTGCCGGTTTTTTGCGAAATTTCTTTTGCCACTCGGTAGGCTTCTTCAACGGAAGAACGCAGCGGGGAGTAATCGTGAAAACACAAGACATCGACAAGGTCTGCGGTTTTCTCCAAATCCCAAGCGAGAGCATACCCCACGGTCAGGGCGTTTTGCGAGTCGAGCGAGCGCACATACTGCAATTGCTCGCGTATGAAAGCTGTGATCTGTTCCTTGCGCTGGGCTTTTTCGGATGCCGGTGCTTTTTCGTGAAAGTCGTTGGTGTAGGGTTCGTTCATTACGTCCCACATCAGTAACCCTGGCTCGTTTTTCACGCCTTCGACCATGGCTTTGACGTAGTCATTCGCCCGTGGACGCATCGATTCATCGAGTGTCTTTGGGTTCAAGTAATTGCCATTCCATAAAATGGGCATGGTCGATATCCCCAAGGAGTGGCCAAGGCGGATGTATTCACGCAGGCGATGAACATAGCCCTCGCGGTCGCGCTCGAAATCGTCGATGCTGAGCCATATCCGAGTGCTGTTGAGATGCAGGCGCTGGGCATAGCTCAATTCTTTTTTCAAGGTTTCGAGGTTTGCGGTCATGCGGTGATTCACCCCACGGATATGAGAGTAATCGCGCAAAGGCTTTTCCGCGTGAAGCGGGCTTGTGAGAAAGGTGGTGAGGAAAAGGCCTCGCAGGGCGACGCCCGCTGGTCTGCATCGCCGCCGCAAGATCGATGAAAAAGCTCTGTGCGCTCGTGCTATGATTGGTTTCATGAGCAGAAACTAGCTTCGGAAGAATGCTGATTCAATCGCAAATCCACGGCCATGACGAAGTTCGCATGATTCACTTGTGTGTTGTTGGTTTTTCGGTGAAATTGTGTCGCCATCGCTATGCTGCCCTCCTTCGCCTCCCGTCTCGTCCGATCCCTCGATGGTTGCATCGTGCGATCTGCGATGATTGCGGCCTCGCTGCTCGCAACGGGGAATGCGGATGCTTCGATTCTTCGCATTTCTGAAAAAGACTTAATCGCGACACCGGCGGAAGTCGTGGTCGACCCTTCTGCCGCGACCAATACTCAAGTCATCCAGCGAGTCCTTGATGCAAGTCAACCGGGGGATGTGGTGATCATTCCTGCGGGCAGTTATCTGGTCAAAACCCTCACCGTGCAGCGCAAGAAGAAACTCTCTTTGCAAGGTGTCGGCTCTGGCAAAACCGTATTGAGACGTCATGCGGAGACATGGGACAACGACACGCAAGGGTTGTTTCCAGGTCTAGCGATTTTGCATGCCGTAGAAGTGGTCGACTTCGAGTTGTCGGGAATTTCTTTTGACGGCAATGCCGAGCACATGGCAGTCAAAGGGCCGGGTCGTTTTGGGGAGGATCGGCGCATTCATTCGGGCACGCCGCAGTTTCCGCAGTGTCAGCCCGAAAGCGGGCAGTCGCATACTGTGTCGATCGAACGCTCGGCGGATGTGGCGATTCATCATGCAGAATTTCATGATGGCTACCGCTGGTGCGTCTATCTTGGTCAGGTCAAAAATCTGCATTTTCATCACAATCGAATCAACACAGGACGGCTCTCGACGACATGGCTGGGGCATGCGGATTCTCCTGGTGGGCTGATGCATTGCCACCAATCGCAAGATGGCTTGCACTTGGTGAATTGCGTCGACGCCACGATTCAGTGGAACAGCATCCGCAGTGAGGATTCGGGCCTTTCCATCGAAGCCAACCCGGGCTGGAGTTGGTTTACGATGCCAGGTGAGACATCGCCCAATCTTGGTTCCCGAAACATCCGCGTCTTGAACAACGACATCTCCACCAACAGCAGCGCCCATCAGGGAAACATTGTTCGCGGAAATGGACTCGCGCAAGAATGGGTCGGACAAGGGTGCGTTGATATCTTTTATCATGAAAACTGGGATCCGGCGGGGAAGATCGATGCGCGAGGAGAGCGGGCGCTTTTGCGCGACATCACGATTGCTGAGAATCGCTTGACTCAGGCACGACACGCCGTGCGTGCGGGGATTTTTCGCAATGCCAATGCTTTCAATGCCACATCGCCCCAGCATCGCATTCAAGGTCTCACCATTCGTCGACACCATTCACGCAGTCGAGCAGGCTACGATCATCGCGCTGTGAGTGGTATCAGCCAGATCACCAAGGATACCATTCATCCGCTGAAGTCGGCACGTCACGGTGGAGTGGCTTTGTTGATTCATCATGCCGATAGGGTTTTGATCGAGGAAAATCAGATTCAAGAAGTTTACGGTGGTACCGGCATCGAAGTGGTGGGCTGCACCCAATTTGTCATTCGTCGCAACCGCATTTCCCAAATCCGTGGAACCAACCTTGCCGACGAAGATCATTGGCAGGGAGGGGAAGGCATTCGAGTGTGGAATGCTCCTGCGCAACCCTGTTTCGATGCGCAAGGCTTTTCCATTGTCGAAAACCGCATTGCCGACACCTCGAGTTATGCGATTTTTGTCACCGATACCGCCAACGGTCGCTGCTCGAGAGTCAGCAATCTCACGCAACAATTTCAAGCCTGGCCCGGCCAAGAAACGCGCGGCATTTATCTGAGAAACGGCACAAATGTCCGCGAGTGACTTGTCTGGTCAATGCTCGAAAGGTTTGAGAGGTTTGACAAAATGAAAGCCCCAAATCTCGCAGCCAAGCCGATGGTAGAGTCGATGCGAAGCGTGGTTGTGGGTGTAGCTATCCAGCACCATGATGTTGCACTCCATTTCTCGAGCTTGTTCTTCTGCGGCGGCGATGAGTGCGGTGCCGATGCCGCGATTGCGGTAATCGGGATGAACCATCAAGTGATCGATTTCGGCATAATCACCACACCACATTTTGGTGCCAAACCACAAGCCTGTGAGGCCAGCGAGTCGACCGTCGACATCACAGCCGAGGATGCGATAGTGACTCGATTCTCGAAGAATCTTTTCATAGCGTCGTTGCAAGGTTTCGCGTTCGATGGCGGGATTCATCAAGGACAACAAGTCCATGATCTCGGGCATCGATTGCAGGCTTAGTCGACGGATTCTCATGGGGCGAGGGAAGGGAAGCGCAAGAGTTCGCGCCAAGGTTGACGTTCTTGCGCAAAAGAAGAATCGATCGGAAATGCATCACTCCACCACGGCAGTGCGTTTTGTGACAGTTGCAGTTTGCCATCGCGTTGCGCACGGAGCAACAAGGTTTGCATCAGAGAACAAGACATCTCGCTCAGTTCATGGAGCGGTCGATTCCGATGTCGGCGCGAATCCAGATCGCACTGTGCAAAGACCTCGATGCCGTGAAGGGCTAAGACATCCATCAAATGAGCGACCTCGACGGCGTAGCCTATCGGAAAAGGCAATTGTTCGAGCAACTGGCGTCGCACAGCATACTCCCCCGCGAGGGGTTGATGCAGCGCGCGCAATGCCGGATAGAACAAGGAAAAAAATGGCTTCATGAGCAACTCGGAAACGCGTCCTCCTTCCTGCTCTAGATCGCCAAACTGCGTGCACAAGGGACGCTGATAGAAACCTTTGACATACTGCAACGAAGCTTCTTCGATCAATGGACCAATCAGTCCGAGGATGTAGCCTGCGTGGAAATTCAGGATATCGCCATCGACAAAAACCGAAATGCTGCCGCTCGTCACGGCCTGGGATTTCCATAAATTTTCCCCCTTACCGCGCTGATGTCCGAGGTCGGGACGAATGTCCTCTGCAAGAAATACCTGCGCGCCCGCGGCAGCGGCGACCGTGCGTGTTTCATCACGCGAACCCGAGTCGACGACGATCAGTTCATCGACCAACGAGCAAGCATCCATCAGTTCTCGACGAATGATTTGCACAATCGCTCCAATGGTTTGCTCTTCATTCCACGTAGGAATGACCACGCTAATGGTTTCGCCTTGCGCATGTTTTTTGCGACAGAGCTCGGCGAGAGAAAAATCCCGATGGTGATATGTTCGGATGTCCGCCATCGCTTCATGCATCCTCCTGAAAATCACGGACCATCTCGCGCGTCACTGGGTAGACGGCGGCACAGCGTGGGCATTGCACCTTGATGCTCTCGTCCTCGCCAAATAGTACGTCCAAGCGATTTTTCCACGAGGACAATAAGGGCAGGATTTTGTTCAAATCACAGCCACAGAAAAAGCGCAGACGTCGGACTTCGAGCAATTTCACTTCTTCCCTCTGTTCCATTTGACGCACGGCATCGACATCGAGACTGGCGAGCCAATCCAAGTCGCAATCGGGTTGCGCGACGACCACGGTGTAATCGTCATCGCCCATATGGAACGCGCGACCGGGGCGTTGTTCGGATTGATGATAGAATGCTTCGAACCATTCCAAGGGCTGGCGAGTTTCCATTTCCATCGTCGAAAGCCGAGGTTCTTTCTGATAGGGCGACGTGGTTTGCGAATAAAAGTAATGGCGATCGGGTTCGCGCACATCTTCGGTGAAAAGCCGTCCCACAATCGCCTCTTGGGTGCAGCCGCCGGCGGCGAAGAGATTGACCCGAGGCGCGCGCAAGTTGACTGTCCATCCCGTGGTTTCGGCCCAAGGTCGGGTTGTCAGGTAGAGACTGAGCATCGCCAAATGCTCTTTCAGCATCAGGTCGAGCTCGGGATGATGACGGATCTTGTGATCCATCAAGTGAATGTAGTAATCGGTAAACAGACCAGTGAAATTCGCCCGGATCATTAGCGCATTGCGGTGCCGCACAAAGATCGACTCGATCTTCGTGTAGTCTTCTTCGATCATTTCTTCCTCAGCGTTCACTCGCCCAGCATGCACTAGGTATCCACAAAAATCCAAGGGAAAAACCATCGCGTTGGCAAAAGTTCGTCCTTGTCCCCTCTGGGTTTCTCGTCCATCTTTCGGCCATGAGCACCTTTGTGGAAAATCTTTCGGAAGACATCAAAAATGCCATGCGCGCCAAAGACAGCGTGGCTCTTAATACCCTGCGTGCGCTCAAAAGCGCTCTGACGAATGCCGCGATTGAAAAAGGCGGACTCGGCACGGCTCTCGATGAGGCCGAATGTCTCGCCATTGTGCGCAAGCAAATCAAGCAACGCCAGGATTCGATCGAACAATTCGAAAAAGCGGGTCGGGGTGAACTTGCCGATAACGAAAAGCTCGAGCTCGCTCTGCTGCAAAAGTTTTTGCCTGCCGCACTGTCGGAACAAGAAGTCGCTGATTTGTTAGAAAAAGCTATTACGGAAACCGGTGCGACGAGCAAAGCCGACATGGGCAAGGTGATGAAAGTGCTGCAAGAGTGGGTCGATGGTCGTGCGGATGGTCGGACTCTTTCGCAAGCAGTGATGAAACGTTTGAGCTAAGATCCATGCGCCTGATTTCCTGGAACGTCAATGGCATCCGCGCCACGCTCAACAAGGGCTTTGCGGACTTTGTTGCGGCTGAGCAACCGGATGTGCTGTGCCTGCAAGAAACCAAGGCTCGACCCGAGCAAGTGCAGTTGCCTCTCGAAATGGCGGGCTACCATGGCTTTTGGAACTCGGCGGAAAAAGCGGGCTACTCGGGAACCGCGATTTTTTCGCGCGTAGCGCCACTGCATGTCGAATACGGCATCGGTCATGAACATCACGATCGCGAGGGTCGCGTGATCACTGCCGAGTTTGCGGACTTTTCTCTCGTCACGGTCTACACGCCCAATTCGCAGGATGAACTGCGCCGACTCGAGTATCGCCAGCAATGGGATGCGGATTTCCTCGCCTACGTGAAAAATCTCGAAGCCGAAAAAAACAAGCCCGTGATTTTCTGCGGCGACCTCAATGTTTCGCACCAAGAAATTGACCTCGCACGACCCAAGGAAAATCGTCGCAATCCGGGGTTTACCGATGAAGAGCGCACGGGCTTCGGCAACATGCTCGATGCCGGATTTGTCGACACCTTTCGCCACCTTTACCCCGAGCAGCGAAATGCCTATTCGTGGTGGTCGTATCGCGGAGGCGCGCGCGAGCGCAATGTCGGTTGGCGGCTTGATTATTTTCTCACTTCCTCTCCCTTGCGCGAACGCATTGCCGAGGCCGACATTTTGGCTCATGTCCACGGCTCGGATCATTGCCCTGTTCGACTGATTCTTCGATAGATTATGTCCCTTGCCGCCCTACGTCAGCGTTTAGAAAGCACCATTTTCGGCACCGAAGACGTGGCGGAGCGTTTGCTCGTGGCTCTCTTGGCTCGCGGTCATGTGCTGTTAGAAGGGCCTCCGGGCATTGGCAAGACGACACTTGCGTCGACGCTTGCGCAGTCGATCGGAGGTTCGTTCAAGCGCGTGCAGTTTACGCCCGATTTGTTGCCAGCAGATTTGTTAGGGTATTCTCTCTATCGGATGCAGCAGGGCGATTTCCAGTTTATCCCCGGACCCGTGTTTGCGAACTTTTTGTTAGCCGATGAAATCAATCGCACCTCCCCCCGCGTGCAGTCGGCTTTGCTTGAGTGCATGAGCGAGCAGCAGGTGACGCTCGATGGTGTCACGCATGTCTTGCCTTCTCCGTTTTTTGTCATCGCAACGCAAAATGACATTCACAGCAGCGGCACCTTTCCCTTGCCCGAGCCTCAGCTCGATCGCTTTGCTCTGTCGCTGCGCATGGACTTGCCGCCAACGTCGCAGCAAAGCGCGATTCTCCTGCATCATGCGCAACAAGTGAAAAGTGTCACTCCACTCGAACCGCTGCTGAGCGAGACCGAGTTGGCGCAGCTGCAATCGCAGGTCGATGCGATTTTTTTGCATCCACACATCGCCGATTACATCACGCAGCTCTGCGATGCGCTGCGTCGACTGGTCGGCTGGGAGTCTTGTCTTTCCATTCGATCGATGCTGCACTTGATGCAAGCGTCGCGCGCCATGGCGCATTTGCTGCAACAAAACGAAGTGCACCCCGAACACGTGAAATCGCTGTTCGGTTCAGTGATGCGACATCGTTTGCCGCGCGAGGAAAACGTCGAGGCCTTGCTCGCCGCTGCGATTGAGCAAACGAAGATTCCGTAAAGGGCGTTAGATCGTTTTCCAATACGCCAAGCTCTGACGCACACTAGCGAGAGGGTCGGGCGATTGATCTTGTTCGATGTGGCAATGCTCCACGCCCAGTGCGGCAGCGGCTTCGACGATGGGCTTCATCGCGATGATGCCGTCGCCGAGCTCTTGAAAGGCATCCGCTGGAATTTGCGAAGTGAAAGTAGGCAGCTCGATGCCCTTTTTCAGGTCCTTTAGGTGCAACTGCGTCACTCGCCCGCGGAGTTTTTTCATCAGCTCCACCGGATCGAGCCCAGCGGCGGCGACCCAGAAGACGTCGAGCTCGAAAAATACCTTGTCGCTCGATTCCTCCATCAGCACTTGATAGCCCGTGCGACCATTTGCCAAGGGGGCGAACTCGAAATTGTGATTGTGATAGGCCAATCGAATCCCCGCCTTGGCCGCCATTTCCGCAGCAGCACTGAGATGCTTGGCCGCTTTTTGATAATCCTCTATCGTTTTTCTTTGATTGTCGTGCAGGTAAGGCACCACCAAATGCTGCAACTCGAGCTTGTGCGCTTTGTCCAATATCTTGGCGAAATCCGAATAACTGGCATCGCTCGGACTAACCACACAATCCCAGTTGAAATGAGTCGACTGAATCTTGAGTCCGACATCCTTTGCTGCAGTGATCATCGCATCGCAGTCGGGGAAGCCATAGAGTTCGACTTGACCATAGCCCGCCTCGGCGACCGCCTTCATCGTGCCCGCGAGATCCGCTTGCAGGGGATCGCGCAGGGTGTAGAGCTGCAAGCCGATCTTTTTCCCGTAGCGCTCCTGTGCCACGCTCGCGGCAGATGCTTGATGTGCAGAAAACAAGCTCGCAGTCGCTGCGGCGCTTTGCCAGAGGAAAGATCGTCGGTTCATGGAGTCATTCTGACAACTGCCTGATTCTTGCCAAGTCGCAAATGAGCCATGAGCGGGAAATGCGTTCGACATCACAAAAGCCCAAAATTTTGCATTTTTCGCGACAAATTCTCTCGCTTGTGGCATTTTCCTTTTAGATGGCAACTTCGCAGGCAGAACAGTGGCAACGTTGGTTCGAAGAAAACGGACCGCGCCTGCTGTTGTTTGCTCGTGGCTGGAGTGTTTCCAAAGATTGCGCGGAAGACTTGGTGCAAGAAACCATGCTGCGCTTGTGGCACTACCAAGCTGAGCGCGGCGGATCGCCGCCTGATTTGCCGCTGGCCTTTTCGACGATTCGCTTTTGCGGATTGAATCAAAAGCGCACCGATTCCCGACGTCGCAAGCGCGAAGAAGCGATCATTTATCTCAACGACTTCGAAGATGTTTGGCTCGACCCGACACTGGAAGACGATGAAGAAGCGACCTTACTGCGCGATGCCGTGCAACGATTGACGCCGAAGTTGCGCGATGTGATTACGATGAAAATTTGGGGAGGTCTAACATTTCAAGAAATCGCCACCGCGCTGACCATCCCGGCGAATACCTGCGCTTCACGCTACCGATATGCGCTGACTCAGCTCGCGCAAGAACTTCAACGACTCAAGGAGGATCGTCATGAAATCGCCTGAAGAAATCGAAGCCGCTCTGCAACGACTCGCCCCACCAGCTCTGAGCCCGCGGGCGCAATCGAATGTTGCCGCCATGCTGGCGGATCTATCGGAGAAACATTCGGCTGCCACAGTCATTTCTCGGCATCGGCCTCGCACTTTCCTTTTCGTGTCATCTGCTGCGGCTCTTTTGTTTTTGGGCATGGGCTTGTCTCTGCGCCACCCCACATTGCCTGTCAGCACGCCACCCATTGCTGCGACGGCGGGAGCCATGGATGAAATGTCGCCTGCGCCTCCTGTTTTTGTCGATCGATTGCTCGTGACCGATGGTGCCATGCTGGAAAACACGCTGGCGAGTGCGGACGGCACTGTGGTCAAGGAGCTCAAACGTCGTGTGCATTCCCATGAGCGCTATCGCGATGCTCGTCGGGGCTATCTCATCACCATTTCGGAGACTCGCGATGAAAAGCTTTACCTACCCAAAAATGGCTTCTAATGCTCTCATCCAAGCTCTGTGGAGGCTAGTCTTGATGGGAAACCTCGCCCTTTGCTCGGGAGTCGTTGCCCAGGATGCGCCTGCGGTTGCGGTGAAGTCTGGCGCGGTCGACGCAGTGAAGTCGATGTCGCCATGGCTCGGTTTTGAGGTCCAGCGAGCTGATGCCGCCGTGCGGGCTCAATTGCCCAAATTGCCCAAAGGCGTTGGTTTTGTGATCAGTCAAATCGACCCACAAGGCCCAGCGCACCAAGCGGGCCTGCGTGCGTTTGATATCCTCTGGAAATGGAATGATCAATGGCTCATCAACGAAGCGCAACTCGCCACGTTGCTCGATCTGCAAAAAGCAGGGGATCGCGTTGTGCTGACGGTGTATCGGGCAGGACAGGAGCATGCATACGAAGTCACACTGGGACAGAGTCCGCGTCGACCCGTGGCGACAAGGCGGGCTCAGATGCAAGAAGATCCGTTGCGGCTGGCCAGCGCTGCCGTTCCGCAGACGGCGCAACGGGATGTCAATTCGCGCACAGCTCGCCTGGAAGATGCGCAAGCCATTCTCGAAATGGAAAAACGCGATGACGGCATGTGGCTTTCCATCGTCGACACGCAAGGAGTGACCATTTTCGATGGCCCTTATTCCAGCAGTGCGAAAAGTTCGATTCCTCTGGCGTGGCATGATCGACTCGATGCTCTGCAGCGCAGTTTGCAAAAGCCGCAAAACGCGCAGAGAAGCATCGCACCTCCCGCACCCAAGGGCCATGGTTCGGAAGCAGTCATGCCTCAGGCAGATCCCTTTCGTGCTCCTTGAGGCTTGCGCGCGGGGCAGATGATTCTCGCTCTCGCATCAAGCCAGTAGGGGACCATCGGGCCCTTGCAAAAACTCGACCACGGCTTCGACGACATCGTTCGCGGCAAATGAGGTCTCGCTGCGGCTCGACAAAATTTTCGCAGTGTAGCGCGAGGCATCTTCTCCCACGATCAGGGCCAATCGAGCTCCCGATTGCTCGGCGCGCTGCAATTGCTTGCCCAATTTGGCAGACGTGAGAGCGTAATCGACTGCGACACCTGCGGTTCGGAGTGATGTGATCAAGCGCAGCGCATCTGCCCGATGTTCTTCGCGATCGACCACGACATAGACATCGCAGCCAGCCTGATGGCGTTGCAGCCAGACTTCCATCTGCATCAAAGCATGGGGCGTTTCTTCAATCAAATTGCGAATCACGTAGTCGCCCATCGCAAATCCAGTTGCCGGCAAATCGACCTTGCCATCGGAAATGGTCGAAATCAGTGTGTCGTAGCGCCCCCCACCTGCTACGGCGCGCATGGAGTTTTTGGCATCAAAGACCTCAAACACCAAACCCGTGTAATAGGCCAGCCCGCGCACGATCGAAAGATCCCAGCGCACAAATTCCGCAAGACCGCGCGCGGCTAGGTCGGCCAATAGAATGCGATAGGATTCCGACGCATTGGCAGGATCGGCGATGAATGCCTGAACCTCCGTGAGCGTCAATCCCAATGCCGCGAGTTTGCTTTCTAAGACTTCCGCTTTGTCGCGTTCTAGCTTATCAACAATCTGCAAAAACTGCGCCAATTGCTCGCTATCCAGCCCGCGCTGGTTGGCAAAGTTCGCCCAGGCTTGTCGATCGGAGACGCGCACTTGATAGTCTTCTTTGGCAAAGCCAAAGGCGCGCATGGTATCGATCGCGACCGACAACAATTCGGCATCGGCGACAGCGGAGCTTTCGCCGAGAAGATCGACATTGAACTGGAAAAACTCCCGTCCGCGGCCTTTTTGGGGTTTTTCATAGCGGAAGCATTGACCGATCTCAAACCACTTCAGCGGCTTGGGGAAATGACGTTGATGATCGGCCGCCAGGCGGGCGAGAGAAGCCGTGACTTCGGGACGCAGAGTGATATCGCGCCCGCCCTGATCTTCAAAGCGAAACAACTGGGTCGAGAGCTCGCCTCCCGATTTTTTCAAATACAGCTCTGTATCTTCCAACAGCGGTGTTTCGTATTCGACAAAACCATGGCGTCTTGCGGTGGCGCGCCATGTTTCGTGCAAGTATTGACGCACCGCAAAGTCACGCGGCAAAAAATCTCGAAATCCTGGCAATGATTGAAATGCAGAAACAGCCATAGCGGTCAAAACATGCCCCTTTCCCTCACAACTGGCAAGGGGGAATGCACATCAAGTCGACGTGAGACAACTGTTCGGTGTCGACCCTCGGGAGCAACAGACTCAATCGACCTCGATCAGCGACCTTTGCGAAAGCGCTGACGATACTGTGCCGGAGAAACGCCGTTGAGCTTTTTGAAGAAGCGACTGAAATAAAATTCATTGGCGAATTCCAATTGGTCGGCCACTTCTTTGATTTTCAGATTATCATTCAAAAGCAAGGTGATCGCTTCTTGATTCAAGCGGCGGTTGATGAATTCTTTGGGGCTAACCCCGACATCGGTGGTGAACGCTTTCGAAAAGGCGCGCAATCCCGTGCCGTAGGCTTTTGCAAGCATGCTGACTTTGAGATTGGCTCCGAGTTGATCTTCTACCATTGCAAAGACCTTTTTGAAGGTGCTGTGATTTTTCACGTGCTGCGACACCAGGCTGTCGAGATCAGGAAGGATGGCGGCCATCCAGATTTCTACCTGCGCATGAAGACTTAACAAATGGTTCGCATTAATCGATGGATTATTGTGATGCCAATGCAGCCAATCCTCAGGATTGGTCTCCCCCAACGGAGTAGGCGTGCGCTCAGGTCGATCCATCAGAGGATCGATGCCGCGAAGCCACTCGCAGCGAATTTTCAGGTAGAGCAATTGGCTCGTAGTGGAGCAACGACGTTCAACAGGTGTATTGCCGGGTAGGTAATAAGCGCGACCTGGAAGCAAATCCACAACGCGTCCATTGTGCACAATTTGTCGATGCCCCGAGAGAGGGATGTCGATGTGATGCAAGTAATCGCTCTCCAGCTTTCCGTCGCTACTCCACTCGGGGCCGACTTCTGCGTGATACATGCCGATCAAATGAAATTGCAAATGACGAGCGAGCTCTAGTTCGTGCTGGTGAGTGCCTTCATTCCAGATGGTCGTGGAGCGAGCATGAGCACGGGGGTTCGTGGTTTCTACGAGCTTCATAGTAGGGTGGTTGATTGGAGTTTCTTCTGAGCTCAGAAGTGACGATGCAATAAGTACATGTTTTATTCTCTTTCGTCTATGGTGAATTTGTTAAAAAGCAGATATATTTCTGTGTGTCGTGCGAAGGTTTTTGCATTTTTGTTTGCAAAAACTTATCCTGACCAAGAGAAATAACCAAACCAATATATTATGAAACCTACAGCATCCCTCAGCATTTTATTTGCTGCTATGACAGCTGCTGCCCAAGCAGTCACAGTGATCTACCAAGATGACTTTAATAATCCATCCGGCATCAACTCTGGTGGACCGTATGTCAGCAGCCTCGGTGGCTCCGCTCCTACCGTGAGAACAGGACTCCTTGGCGGCAGCGCTTCTGCTACCTGGACGAATGCCGCAGAAACAGGCGGTCACGGTCAGCGCGACATCAACGACAGCAACGTTGCCACTCCAACGAGCAGCAACTACCTCGCCTTCGTTCCTCAGCAAGGTTACGTATACACGTTGTCTGCCGAAATTACTGTCAATACGATCGTTAATGACAACTGGTTTGCCATTGGATTTACATCCTCGAATGGCAACTGGGGTCCGCTGGCAGGTGCACTGACTGTTGCTGACTACAACATCACAACACAACAAGGTATCGTGCGTTGGAATGCGACGAACGTAGGTCAGACGCGCTTGGTGACTTACACCCTTGACACCACTGCCCCTAGTTGGACCAACGCCAACAACATTGCTTACGTGGGATGGTTTACGGCAGGTGCAGGTCAAGTTAACATCAATGGTGCTAACCAAGTTTCCATCGACAATTTCTCTCTTACCGCTGTGCCAGAGCCTTCCACGGCTCTGCTTGGTGGTTTGAGTGTTTTGGCGTTGCTCCGTCGACGCCGATAATTAAGCTAGGAATTAGGGGTTTTTCACAGCTTAGGATGCTCGGTGGTATCACCGAGCATCCTTTTTCTCCTAATCGAACAATTCTTGCGCTAGGGGATTGACCCAAAACGCGTCTTTGCTACTTTTTTTCTCAACGATCTATGATATCCTCTCCACTCCGCCACTGGGTTCTCACGATTACCACGCTTCTCACTGTTACCCTCACTGGGCTTCGGGCTGCGCCTGAGTTGCCTGATTATCGCGCCATGAAATATGGTTTCTTTGTTCACTATGTTTGGGGCGGTGAAGCCTACACTGTGACCGTCAACAAAGATGGCACCAAGCCGAGTGGCATCGATGATCTCACTAAGCGTTTTGATGCCGAGCGCTTTGCGGCCGATATGAGTGCGATGAATGTGGAGTATGTTCTCTTCACCGCATGGCATGCGAACATGAACACGCTGTATCCGAGCAAAGTCATGGACAAGTGGCTGCCGGGGCACTCTTCCAAGCGCGATTTGATTGGTGACATGATCAAGGCCTGCAAAGCCAAAGGCATTCCTGTGTTGCTCTACACGCACCCACGGGATGGACATGACCTCGGCCCAGAAGACATGGCCAAAACAGGCTGGCATCCCGGTCAGTCGCCGAACCCAGACTTCAATCAGTGGAACAAGGACAAATGGAACGACTTCGTCAATGAAGTCTACGGCGAGCTCGTGGAACGTTACGGCAAAGACATACTCGGTTTGTATCTCGACGAAGGCAGTGCTGCGGGCGACAGCTACCGGGTCGTCGATTATCCGCGCTTGCGTAAAACAATCACTGCGAAGCATCCGCATTTGATCATGATGCAGAACGACTACGGCAATCTCTACACGGCCGACATTGGCAACAAGGAAATTTTCTACAACAACGGCTTTGAGACCAGCAATGGCGATGCTTGGCCTTCCTTTAAAATCCCGATCACGATTGTGGCGGGCAGCATTTTCTGGGCGGCCTTTCCCGAAGGAAAAATGGCACCTCTTACCCAGAGTCCCAAAGTAGGATTTAACGCTTGGGTGCAGTATAGCCCCGAGTCCATGTTGCGCTACACCGTTTTCCAAGCAGGTGCTAACATCGATGGCGGTGGCACTCTCTGGGCGGCAGGACCTTATCCCGAAGGGGGCTGGGAAGTGAATGTGTTTGAGCGCATGAAAAAACTGGGTGAGCTCGTGAAGCCGATTGAGAAATCGATCAAAAACACTTTTCCTAGCACCTCTTACCGCACCAAAGCGGGCGTAAACATTGCGTCGTTGGAATGGGGCGTGGCAACACAATCGACCGATGGAAAGATTGAGTACTTGCACGTATTGCGTCCGCCGACGAACTCGAAGACTCTCAAGCTACCTGCTCCAGCGGATGGCAAAAAATTTGCTAAGGCCATTTTGCTCAAAGGGCTCAAGCCTGCGAATCTGCGTCAGACCGCCGAAGGCTTGGAGGTTTCCTTGCCTGTCGGAGAAACATGGGACGCTCTTGATACGGTGTTTGCTTTGCAAGTCGCCGCAGACTCTCCTTCGCAAAATCTCGCTCTTTACAAAACCGTGCGCGCAAGCTCGTTGGAAAGTAAAAAATACGCCATGCTTGCCTCAGACGGGGACCGTAGCACGGCATGGATCAGTGCTCCCGAAGATGCGAAGCCCTCGTGCTTTGTCGATTTTGGCACGGCGTTGACATTTGATGAAATCAAAGTCGTAGGTCGCGTGCCGCAGGGCACTGTGTTGGAAGCATCGGACGACATTCATTTCAGTAAGACGCAAATGCTGGGCACATCCCCTGATGTTAAGCCATCGCAACTGCAGATTGTCAAAGCGAGCTACGGCAAGGGTGAAACCTGGATGGACGTGACAGAAAAACTCCAAGCGATGGTGAAAGAGGGAACGATTCAGGCACAATTGGGCATCGCAGTGGCGGGAGTCGATCCTGTGCCCAATGTGCTTAAGGAGACGAAAGTGGACTACATTCTGAATGGCAAGAGCGAGAGCATCACGGTGACAGAAGATGGAGTCTTGAGCCTCGGCAATGATCTCGAATGGTCTGTCAAACTCAAGTCACCTGTGAAACGCCGTTTTCTTCGACTAGCCAGCAAGCAAGAGGGGAGCTGCATCGTCTCGGAAATCGAAGTGCATGCCTCCTCGAACTAAAGCCTTCTTCCAGAGATAAACGATATGTTAGATCTAAGCTATCCCTTGCGCGTTGGTTTGTTTGGAATCGGTCTCGAAGCCTATTGGCCACAGTTTCCGGGATTGAAAGAGCGCTTGGAAGGTTACGTGGAAGTCGTCGCCTCGCACATGGGACGTCCTGGCGTGGAGATCGTGAATCTGGGTTTGATTGATTCGCCGCAAAAGGCGATGAAAGCCGGACACGACTTCCGTCGTGCGGATGTCGATGTGATATTTCTCCACGTGACGACCTATGCGCTGAGCTCCACGGTATTGCCTGTGGTGCAGCGGGCCAAAGTTCCGGTGATCATCCTGAACTTGCAGCCCATCGCGGCGATGGATTATGCCAATTTCAACAAGCTCGGCGATCGCACCAAAATGACAGGCGAGTGGCTCGCGCATTGTGGGGCGTGTCCGGTGCCAGAAATTGCGAATGCTTTTAACCGAGCAGGAATTGCCTTTCATCAAATCACTGGCGTACTCGAAGGAGAGCATGCGGTATGGGACGAGTTGGGAGAATGGATCGATGCCGCGCGCGTGGCTCATGTGATGTCGCACAATCGACTCGGTTTGATGGGGCATTACTACAATGGCATGCTCGACATCTACACCGATCTGACTCGAATCGTGGCCTATTTTGGTGGCCACATCGAGATTCTCGAAGTGGAAGAATTGGCCGCATTGCGACGTGGTGTGACAGAAGAAGCCGTCGCCGCGAAGATTCGTGAATTTGAGGAAAAGTTCGACATTCAAGCCGACTGCTCGCCCGATGAATTGCATCGAGCCGCGCGCACGGCCGTGGCATTGGATTCGCTCATTGCCGAAAAAGAACTAGGTTCGATGGCTTACTACCACATGGGCACGGGGCAAGACGAGCATGAGGATGTGATGAGCTCGGTGATCTTGGGCAACTCCTTGCTCACCGCACGAGGAATTCCCGTCGCGGGTGAGTATGAAGTGAAAAACGTCCAAGCGATGAAAATCATGGATTCCTTTGGTGCAGGCGGATCTTTTACCGAGTACTACTGCATGGACTTCGATGACGATGTCGTGTTGATGGGCCATGATGGACCTGGTCACATTCGCATCGCATCGGGGAAAACCAAAGTGCGTCCGCTGGAAGTCTATCATGGAAAAGTCGGTCGCGGTCTTTCGGTGGAAATGAGTGTGCAGCATGGTCCCATCACTTGTCTTTCGGTCGTCGAGTATGCCGATGGCTCACTGAAACTTTTAGTGGCCGAGGGCGAATCGGTCGCAGGGCCGATTTTGGAAATTGGCAACACCAACAGTCGCTATCGATTCCCGATCGGAGCACGTGCATTTGTCGAGAACTGGAACGTGCAAGGTCCAGCGCATCATTGCGCGGTAGGAGTGGGGCATATTGCCAATAAAATCGAAAAGCTGGGCAAATTGCTGGGCATGGAAACCGTGCGTGTGTGCTGAGGCACTGGCCTTAAGATGCCGCATTTTTTTATCCCCAATCGCGCAAGTATCGGTTAGTCTATCCCCGCACTCTTCCTTCACGCTTTGAAAAATATCACTATACCACGAGCTCATTCCCCCCAATCGACTCAGGGTCTGCCGCCATCGATCTCCGTGCCTGAAAGCATGGGTGACGACTCATTGCGCGAGCAGTTTCTCCGTCCGCCATCGACCCATGGACCGATTCCTTTTTACTGGTGGGTCGGTGAATCATTGCAGCGCGATCGCATTTCGTGGCAGTTGGATCAATTGGCGGAAAAGGGTGTAAAGCAGGCTGTCATCAGCTACCCGCACGACGAAAAAGGGCACACGGATCTCGGTGATCCTGCGTTGTTTTCGCCAGACTGGTGGGATTTGTTTCGCTGGTTTTTGGGAGAGTGCAAGCAGCGTGGCATGACCGTGGGGTTTCAGGACTATACCCTAGTCGAGCCGATTTTGTTGGAGATTGGTCGAAGCACTCCCGACATGGAAAGCGGCCAGATGAATTGTCGATCCCAGCGAGTTGCCGATGCCAGCGAGCTGCAATGGAGTCTCGATCCCGGCACTTCCGCAGTGGCTGCATGGGCCTATCCCATCGTGAACGAAGCGCCACAAGTGGACGGAGCCATTTCGCTGAGCGATCAGGTCACAGAAGGAGTCTTGCACTGGCAAGCCCCTGCTGGCGATTGGCTCGTCGTGCTGGTTTTCATGCGTCCGAACGCCTTTGATCCGATGCATCCCGATTCCGGGAAATTGGCGATCGATCAACTCTATGCGCCCTTCGAGCGAGAGTGCCCGGGCGAAGTGGGCAAGACTCTCAATTTGTTCTTCCAAGACGAGCTCGGCTTTGGGTGTCGGATGCCCTTTTGGTCGAATCGCTTGATGGAGCTTTTTCTCGCTAAAAAAGGCTATGACCTCGCTCCTTTGCTCCCTGCGTTGTGGCATGACTTGGGGGCGATGACCGAAAAAGTCCGCATCGATTATGCGGATGTGGTGGTGCCGACATTGGAAGAGAGATATTTTCGCCCTGTATTCGATTGGCACGAAGAGCGGGGAGTGATGTTCGGTCACGACAACTCGGGTCGAGGTCGAATGGCACAAGGCCGATCGTTTTATGGTGATTACTTCCGCACCATGCGGTGGTTTTCGGCACCTGGATGTGATGATCCGAAGTTGCATGGCGCGCGTGCATTCAAGGGCTTGAAAGTGAATAGCTCAATCGCCCATCTTTATCGTCGTCCGCGTGTGTGGATTGAGGCTTTTCATTCCAGTGGTTGGGGTACGCAGCCGGCCGATGTGATGGCGGCGCTGAATGAAGATTTTGCGTATGGTGCAACGGTGGTGAATTTGCATGGGTTGTATTACTCGACTCGTGCGGGTTGGTGGGAATGGGCTCCTCCCGATTTCCATTTCCGTCAGCCGTATTGGCAGCATGCGAAAGAGTGGAATCAAGCATTGACTCGACTTTGTTGGATTTTGTCCCAAGGAGTGCATCGTTGTGATGTTGGCATTGTCTATCCGATCGAAGCGCTCGATGCCGAAGCGGCAGACCCGTCGATGTCGGGTGTGGTGGCTCACGTGGAAAATGAAAGCGTGGGAGCGCAGCAGCAAGATCCTCAAGGACCCGAAGACACGGCCTTCGTGATCGGCAAGCATTTGTTCGATCACGCCTGCGACTTTGATTTTGTCGACTTCGAGTCGATCGCCGTGGCAGAAGTCGAAGACGGTGTGATGCGGGCGCGGGATGCGCAGTATCGCGTTTTGGTGATTCCAGCCATGCGTGCTTTGCGCTTCAGCACACTTCTCAAAGCACGTGATTTCGTCAAAGCGGGAGGTTTGGTCATTGCTTTTGGTTGTTTGCCCAAAGTCAGCGAACGAGCGGGTCGCGAAGATGCGGAAGTCCATGCGCTATTGCAGGACATTTTCGGTTCATACGACGATCGTGAAGATTTGCTCAAATCTCATCCGACTGGTGGCATGGGTGTATTTTTTGCCAAGGACTTTACTCGCGTGTTGCGCCAGATCTCGCAAGTGATTGATCGCGACGTCAGCTCATCCAAGCCCTTGCAAGTGCTGCATCGGGTGATGGGAGAAAACGATGTGTATTTCATCAACAACGCGTCGGACGCCGCAGTAACCAGTGAGTTGCGATTCCGCACGCAAGGCCGTTGTGAGAGTTGGGATGCGATGAGTGGCAGTAGGGAAATTTTGCCGAGTGGAGAAAATCTCTCACTCACCCTCGCCGCGCGGCAAGCCAAGTTGTTGGTGATCCGTCGTGGTGAAAACGGCGAAGGAGAGAATCTTCGTCCAGCTATCGAACCAGAGAAGCAAAAGATCCTCGCCTTGGATGGACCATGGCAAACCCGCATCGAACCGACGCTCGACAATCGATATGGCGACTTTTCCTTGCCGGCTCGTCCGGAGAAACTCGGTGTGCAGACGCGTCGATTCCGATACTGCGATGAGCAAGAACTGAGTGATGGCTGGCAAGCGGTGAAATTTGATGATGCGGCATGGTCGACCACTAGCTACTCGTATGGACCACAGATGGAAGTCGCGGGGCCCTTTGCTGCGGCGAATGTCGACAGTGCTCGCGAAATGCGTATGTTGGAGAATCGTGATGAGGAAGAGTGGAAGACTTATCATTACTCACGACGTTGGGGTGTGGAAAACGACCCATTTCTCTCCGATTGGCTGAGTGGCCCTCATGGGCTTAAGGGAGTCGTGCCCGATGATTACATCGATTTATTTGCAGAAGAGCCTGGCAGTGTTTGGTATCTTCGAGCCAAAGTGGTCACTGCCGAAGCTGGCGAGCATCAGCTTGTCACCGGAGCGCGCTGTCGTTATCAAGTCTGGATCAATGGCAATCCAGTCATCGAACAACAACAAGAGTTAGGTCCCGGTCGACATGCTCCTTGGAACATTCCTCACTATGAATGCGAGCATCGTCAGACTCGTGTTTCTCTGATTGCGGGAGAGAATGACATTTTGATCAAACTGGTGCAACCTCAGGGCCAGAGAACACGGGCTTTTGTGGCGTTTGATCCGCCGCAGCACGATCGTTCGAAGCTTGCTTTGCGATGGTTTACTGATCCGCAAGTGCTGCGTCCTTGCTATCGGGCGAGTGCATCACGTCGTGCGATTCGCTATCGATTCCTCACGCCGCCCGGTGCCCAGGAAATTTCCTTCGTGTCGCGCGGACCGTGTCGTGCCTGGGCGAACGGGCAAGAAATTCTCTTGCAAGAGATCGAACAGCTCGATGGCGACTGTCATCGCTACCGTGGTGTGATCGAAAACGTATCACCGACCAATGCGCTCTTGGCCTTACGTGTTGAAGCGCCGCGCGATTCGCATGCAGGAGATGCTCTCCCTGAGCCCGTGCAATACGTTTGCGCAGCTGGTCAAATGGACTGTGGAGATTGGTGCGAACACGGACTAGCGAGCTATTCAGGCATCGTGCATTACTCGCGCAAAGTGCTTGTTGCGGAAGGCTTCCAGCGCGCGACGATCGACCTTGGCCATGTCTCTGCCACAGCGGAAATCGCGGTCAATGGACGAGTGGTGGCGACCTTGGTATCCCCGCCGTGGACTTGCGATCTGACTCATCATTGCAGAGTTGGTGAAAATGAAATCACAGTCAGCGTCGCCAACACCTTAGCGAACCACTACAGTGTCGGCATTCCCTCGCCTTATGCGTTTGCTCATCAAACACCCTCTGGTTTGATCGGCCCTGTGCATTTGATCTTACAATCTTAATCCTTCTTCATCGTGCAGATTTGGTGATTGTTATTATGGGATGAACCATCAAATTAGTTCGAGAAAACCACGAGAAAAATCGAAACATGACCTCAAAAAAGAAAACCTGTAGCACCGGAAGCATGTTCACCTATTCCTTGGGTGAGTGTGCGAACTCTTTAGTAATGAATGGCATTTTTGGCTTTGCCATGTTGTTCTATACCAAATCCCTCGGACTCAACCCATCTTGGGCGGGCTTCGCGATGTCGCTCTCTGTCTTTTGGGAAGCGATCACCGAGCCCGTGATGGGACACATTAGTGACAATACGCGCAGCAGGTGGGGTCGACGTCATCCCCCCGGCTTTTGTCGTGGCAGCCAGATGGCGATTTTCTGGTACTTGGTGACCATGAACTTGCTATTGCGCACAGGGTTGACGATGTTCTTCATCCCCTACATGGCGCTAGGGTTCGAGATGTGCACCGACTACGAAGGTCGCTCGCGCTTGCAGGGCATTCGGCAGATTCTCAACATGGCAGCGAACTTTGCGGGTCCGGCCATGGCGTGGGTGCTGTTTTTTGGTGGAGAAGGCAATCATCAGGCAACGACTGTCGAAGCAAACTACCATCACATGGGCGCGACCTTTGCCACGGCAACTGGGATTTTTGTATTGTTAGTCGTATTTTTGACCTTTCAATGGCGCGAAGATACTCGCAACGCGCCGATTGCCAGTGAGCATGGCTGGTTTCAGCATTTTTTTCTTGAGATGAAGCAAATTCTCTCGGATCGCAATCCGCGTTGGGTTTTTGTTTTTATCTTTGTGGTGTGTTGTGGCATGGTGATCGTGGGATCCTTGCAAATGTTTGTCTACGATGACTTCATGAAATTCCCCGCTTGGCAGAAGTCGGCAGCCCACGGGGGAACGATGATTGGGATGGCATTGGGAGCCGCTCTTTCTGTCGGACTATCTCAACGTTTTGATAAAAAAGGTGCGGTGTTGCTCGGCGGGCTGGTGAGTATTGCATGCAATGTCATGCTGGGTCTGTTGTTTCTCACGGGTTGGGTCAAGCCCGATCAGACCATGGTGATCGGTGGCACGACTGTGCCGATCGCGTTTCTTTTGTTCGTATTGTTTCATGCGACCTACTGGTTGGGCAACGGCATCATGTTGCCGGTGTCGACAGCGATGATGGCAGACGTGAGTGAGGTGCGTCGAATTGAAACAGGAGAGGTGCGCGATGGCGGCTATTCTTCGGTGTTCAGTTTGGCGATGCGCATGGCCATTTCCTTCAGCATGATCGTTTCAGGATGGTGTTTGAGCGGGATCGGCTATCAAGTGCCCGCGCCCGATGCGGGGCAGACGCCGTCGGCAATCTGGAATTTGGGCATGATTACCTTCATCGTTGGCGCATTGATTTGCCTGATTTCCTTGCTGGCGATTCGACGCTATCCGATCACGCGCCTGGTCTTGGAGAAAATGCGCGCGACCAAAGCGCCGGAGTAGATTGCGACTTGCACAAAACGGCTGAAAAGGCTTAGTTGCCATCATGACTCACCTCGTGATGGCCTTTTTTTTGGTTTTGTTTCTGCCATTGCAAGCGGTGGAGTGGAAGATTCATCGAAGCGACATTTACCCAGGCACAATACGGCAGTTTGCGGTTCACGTCACGCCGGGTGTCGATCCCCAAAAGCCTGCTGCGCTGATGGTGTTTCAGGATGGTCACGCCTATGTGGGAGGCGATTTTAAGGCGCCAGCGGTCGTTGATGAATTGGTCAAAAAGCGCAAGCTTCCGCCGATGGTATTGGTCTTTGTGAATCCGGGCGTTTTTGCGGAGGAGCTCAAGGGGGAACCGGGTTGGAATCTGCCGAAAGAGGCCAAGAGCAATCGGTCGGTGGAATACGATACTTTGTCGGCGCAGTATGTGACGATGCTCGAGAAGGAAATTTTGCCGCAAGTGGAAAAGCTCCAGTTGCTGAGCAAAGATCCGCGTCAGCGGGCGATATGTGGACTTTCTTCGGGCGGCATTTGTGCTTTCACCGCAGCGTGGGAACGTGCGGATTTGTTTGGCAAAGTGATGAGTCACTGCGGCAGCTTTACCAACATTCGTGGTGGTCACGTCTATCCGGCGTTGGTGCGTCAACAGCCCAAGCGCGCGATCCGAGTGTTTTTGCAAGATGGTCGAAATGATCTCGACAACCAATACGGCCATTGGTTTCTGGCGAATCAGCAAATGGCCGCCGCATTGAAATTCCGACAGTATGACTCTCGATTTGTGATCGACGACACCAGTCACGGCGGCAAGGGAGGCGGGAAAATTTTGGCGGAGAGCTTGATCTGGCTGTGGCGATGATTTCCGACTTGTCCTGACATGAGCTTTGCGGCATCGTGCTGACATGGCACTGCCTCATAAGATTCGTACCGTCAACGCCATCACCGTGGGTGATTTTTTCGAGCGCCACAAGACGGCACTGGGGTTGGAATTGGTTAGCGAAAAGCACGATCTCAAGCGCTTGATCCAGGAGCCTGCGGTCAATCGTCCGGGTTTGGCATTGGCTGGCTTTTTGACGTATTTTGCACGAAAAAGAATTCAGATTCTTGGCAACTCGGAGATTTCCTATCTGGAAAAGCTCACGCCTATGCGGCAGATGGCGCGTTTTCGTCGACTTTGCAAAGAAGGCATTCCCTGTCTGGTGATTTCTCGCAGTCGCGGCTTGCCCAAGCATTTGATCGACCTCGCGGCGGAGTATGAGTTGCCGATTTTTGGCACGACGCAGGTCACGATGAAGTTTCTCAATGCGGCGACCTTGCGCTTGGAAAATGATTTTTCTCCCAGCACGACACTGCATGGTTGCATGGTCGATGTGCGTGGCATTGGCGTTTTGATCATGGGCAAAAGCGGTGTCGGCAAATCCGAGACGGCCATTGGTTTGATCGAAAAAGGGGCATCGTTGGTGGCCGACGACATGGTACGGGTCAAGTTTTCGGGAGGTGAATTGATGGCCTATTCTCCCGATCTATCGCGTGGCTACATCGAAATGCGCGGAATTGGCATTGTCAATGTAGCGAACTTGTATGGTCTTGCGGCGATTCGACCCGAGAAGCGCTTGGATTTGATCGTGACGTTGAAATCGCACTCCGACCTCAATAATGTCGATCGCGTGGGCATTCAGACCAACACCTACGATGTGTTAGGCGAGGCCATTCCGCATGTCGAAATCCCAGTAGCGCCAGGTCGAGAAAACGCGAGGATGATTACGATCGCTGCCTTAGACCAACAGTTGCGTCGACTCGGCTATAACATGGCGGATGAATTCAATCAGCGCTTGCTCAAACATATGAGCGACGGTGGTGGCGCTTCTTGATCGTTAGCTTTTGGGAGGGTTCGACCAATGTTGATGGAAAAAAGCGAGGGCTTGTTCGCGGTTTTGCAATCGACCTTCCAGTTGCTCGGTTTGGATGCTTTCGAGAATTTCGGCAAAGATGGGTCCTGGTTTTAGCCCCGCGGCGATCAGATCCCGACCAGTCAAGAGGGGCTGTGGAATCAGCGGCTCGTGTGAAAACTCTTTGCGTTTTTCGGTGAGAAAATTCCAGTTGTCGACAAAGCCATTGCTGGAGGCACAGTCGACGCGATGCAGTTCGAGCTCTTCGCTAAAGCGCTCGCTGGACATGAAGCGCTTGAGCTTTGCCGTGCGCATTTGCTGCACGTTCATGAATTGCATGTGGCGTGCAACCATGGGGACGACGGCATCGATGATCTCATTCGAAAATCGCAGTCGTCGCAGCATTTCGTCTGCCATCTGAGCGCCAACGGCATCGTGCCCATTGAAGCGAATGCGATTGTTCGCAGAGGCATCGATCGTCCGCGTTGGCGGCTTGCCGATGTCGTGAAGAAGCACGGCCAAGCACAGCTCCAAGGATGCATCGACAGGAAGCATGTCGAGCATGATGCGCGTGTGTTCAAAGACATCGCCTTCCGGATGCCATTCCGGCGGTTGATCACAACCGATCAGTGCCATGACCTCGGGCCAGAAAGAAGCGAAAAGCTGGGTTTGCGCGAGCAGGGCAAAGGCGCGCGCGCGCGATGGATGAACCAGCATGCGGCACAACTCTTCGCGAATTCGTTCTGGAGCAATGCGCTCGAGCAAAGGCGCACATTCACAGAGTGATGCACGCGTTGCGGGGTCGATCGAAAATCCCAAGCTGCAAGCAAAACGCACGCCTCGCATGAGCCTCAGACTGTCCTCACGGAAGCGCTGGGCGGGGTCGCCAATGGCTCGGATGACGCCTGCGGCAAGATCGTCTCGTCCTCCCACACCATCGATGATCTCGCCGGTGAGTGGGTTTTCAAACAAGCCATTGATGGTGAAATCCCGACGTTGCGCATCGGCTTCGGGAGTGGCAAAAACAACGTTTTCGGGGCGTCGACCATCCTGATAGCAACCATCCGTGCGAAATGTAGCGACCTCGATCATTTGGCCGCCGTGGCGAACCAAGATCACGCCAAAGTGCGCGCCGATTTCATTTCCTTTGGGGAAAAGTTCTAACACTTGTTCGGGCGTGGCGCTGGTGGCGATGTCGTAATCCTTTGGCTCTCGATGCAACAATCGGTCGCGCACACAGCCGCCGGCAAGATAAGCGATCCATCCCGCGTCCGTGAGGCGTTGGGCGACTTCTTTGGCGGCTTCCTCGGCAGTCATGGCATTGATCTCGGGCGACTCAGAAACTCCATACAAGGGGAATCACAATCGATGTCACAATCCAGGTCAGCAGATTCATCGGCAAACCAATGCGGATGAAATCGCTGAAGCGGTATCCGCCCGGTCCATAGACCATCATGTGCGTTTGATAGCCCATAGGCAGCATGAAGGCGCAGGAAGCAGCAACACAAATGCCGATGATGTAGGGCATTGGGCTGACTTCTAAGGTCTTTGCCAAATTGATGACAATGGGCACCATCATCAGAGCCGTCGCATTATTCGAAAGCACTTCCGTGAGCGTGATCGTCAACAAAATCACAGCGGTCAGCGCGAAATAGGGCAGCATTTCAGGCGAGGAAAATTGCCGAGAAATGTTCACGAACAGTTCCGCAAGGTATTTTGCCGTTCCTGTGAGATCCATGGCCATGCCCAGTCCAAGCATGCCGTAGAGCATGAAAATGATCGCCCAATCGACACCCGCGTAGGCTTCGCGCATGGTGATGATGCGCAGCCACAAAATGACCACCGCTCCTACTAAACTGGCCACATGCATGGTGACGCCGGGAATGAGAGTGACGCTCAGCACTACTCCTAACAAAATCGCCCATGTCAACGTAGCTTGCGACAACCAACCCGGTGCTGGTATCGAATCGGCGCGGTCGGTGAGCACGAAATTGTCGCTGTCCTGCAACGTGCGCAAGTTGTTGCGCGGCGTCAGCACCAGCAAGGTGTCGCCGTAATCGAGTTCGGTCGATGCGAGGCTTTGCGTGATGTTCTTGCCATTGCGGTGAACGGCGAGCACAACCGAGTTGTAGCGCTGGCGGAAATCCGTTGCCGCGAGTGTTTGGTTGAGCAAGTCCGATTCCTCAGAAATGACCAACTCGGTGACCACACCTTCAATTTTCGACAGCGTTTGAATGCCGAGGTTCGGCAGCAATTCTTCTGCCGTGGCGACATTTTTTTTGCGGCCGTGAATGCCGATCAGAAATCGGTCGTTTGGTTCGATAATCAACTGGTTGACTTGCGTCATGACACGCTCGCCATTGCGTCGAATTTCCATCAAATGAATGCCCGATTTGGGGTCAAAAATGGGTGACTCCAGCAAGCGCTGACCGATCAGTGGCGAATCGCGTTCGACCAAGATATGAAACAACGCGCTGCTGCGCTGTTTGTCATTCAAAACCCCAATCACCGAGCTGCGGCTGGGAAGCAATTTTGGACCAAAGGCAATCACATAGGCGAGCCCCAGAACGCTCATCGGAATCCCGATCCAAGCGAGTTCGAACATTTTAAGCGGAGCTAGACCGTATTTTTCCATCGCACCGCTGACCACGATATTGGTCGAGGTGCCGATCAGAGTGCAGCAGCCGCCAAGAATCGAGGCGTAGGAGAGGGGAATGAGCAATTTCGAAGCAGGAATGTCCTTGGTGCGAGCCAAGCCCAAAGCGACGGGAAGCATGATCGCCACGATCGCCGTGTTGTTCATGAAGGCGCTGAGAAAGGCCGAGGAAACGCAAAAAATCAACAGCGTCGAGCGCAAGCCACCGCTTGCCATTTTCTCCATCAAGCCTGCAATCTGTCGAACTCCACCCGATTTTTCCAATGCGGTGCCAATGATGAACAAGGCCCCAATCGTCAATGGTGCTTCGTTCTTGAAGACATCGAGGATTGATTTGGAATCCACCAAGCGCAACAACACCGTTGCGCACAGGACCGTCAAAGCAATCAAGTCGGCAGGCGCGATCTCTTTGATAAAGGCATACAATGTTACTACGATGAGCAACAAGGTCAGGATGATGGGCGTGGAAAGTTCCATTGCGCCGACTATTAGGAGCAAAGTCGAGGAAAAGACAAGCGTCGATTCCGACAGCGGGCGTATCAGGTTTGCGGGTGCTGCCAGAGCGCGAGCCATCGATCCACCGACTTCCCTGGCGCATCGGCCAAGGGTCGAGAGTTTGCATGGCGCATGCTCAGGCATCGTTGCGCGCCCAGGCTTTCCAACGCAGCCAGAGCAAGCTCGTGCTCGCGATCGAAGTAGGAGGTAAAAGCAAGAAATCCCTTGGGCGCGAGCCGTTCGAGCGCATGACGAAAGATCTGATCCCAAATCAAGGGCGCATCCCAGAAATTCTGGTGTCGGAGGAAAATGATATCGAATTTTTCCTCGGGCAGTTGATGCGCTAGCGAGGCATCGGCCACCCGGAATTCGATCCGACCTTGCGGTTCCCAAGAGCGCCCCCAACGCTTTGTTGCCTCGGCAATTTCTCGGGGTCGGAGATCGAGCCCAAGATACCATCCGCCGGATTCGGGCCAAGCAAAGCTTTCCAACAAAACGCCCGTTTCATCCGCCCTACCACAAGCGAGATTGAGCAAAGAGGGCTGGTGCAGGGGGGCGATGGCAAGCAGCTGCATCGCTTGCTGAATCAGTCGTTTCAAGCGCTGCGCATCCTCGGCATTGCCTGCAAACGAGAAAGGCAGCGCGGGCGATAGCGACGGCATGCGGACAGGGTAATCGGTTCCATTCCGCCGAAGAAAGCTCAAAACACTTGAAATTTCACAGAATTCAAGAAATTGGCGAATTGAGCTTGTCAACAGGGGCAGAAATGTACGAAATGGCCTTCGTATCTACCTGACAATCACCCTATGAAATTTCGTATCTCCAAAGAAGCTCTTCTCGAAGGTTTGCAAAAAGTGCAGCACGTTGTCAGCAGCCGCACGACCCTGCCGATTCTCTCGAATGTCTTGATCGTGGCCAAAGGAGATCGTTTGCAATTCACCACCACCGATCTCGATGTCGGCATCACGGGTTCGGTCCTGTGCAATGTCGATAAAGAAGGTGCTACGACGCTTCCAGCGAAGAAAATTGTCAACATCGTGCGCGAGCTTCCTTCCAGTGAGGTTGAAGTTTCTGTCGATAGCAAGCATGTAGCGACGATTGTCAGTGGTGCCGCTACCTTCCGCGTCAATGGTTTGAGCGATTCCGAGTTCCCTCCTTTGCCTGATTTCCAGGGAGCCAAAGAGTTCACGATTCTGCAAGATGATCTGCGCGATGGCTTGAAGAAGACCTCTTACGCGATCAGCAATGACGAGACGCGCTATGTTCTGAACGGCATTTACACTTCGTTCCGCAATGGCAAAATGACCTTGGTGGCGACCGATGGTCGTCGTTTGGCAATGGCGGAAAGCGACTTGGAGTTTCCTCCTTCGCACGAAACCGATGTGATCATTCCGACAAAGGCGGTGCAGGAGTTGCAGCGACTTTTGGGCACGGAAGGGGAGCTCAAAATGCGTCTCAGCGAAAATCAGGTGTCGATCGCGATTGGCGATTCGCTGCTGATTAGCAAATTGATCGAGGGCAACTATCCGAATTATCGTCAAGTCATTCCTAGCGATGCCAATGAGCGCGTCGAACTGCCGCGTGAGGCACTGCTCGACACCGTGCGTCGTGTGTCTTTGTTGTCCTCCGACAAATCAAGCTCGGTTAAACTGTTTTTCTCCGACAACAAGGTCGACATTTCCGCGACATCGCCCGACATCGGTGAAGCGCGTGAAGAGATGCTAGTCAAGTATGAGGCCAAGCCCATCCAAGTGGCATTCAATCCGGAGTTCATGATGGCGCCTTTGCGCAACCTGGAAACCGAGACGGTGTATCTCGATTTGATTGATGAAATGAGCCCAGGAGTGATTCGCATTGATGGCTCTTTCCTCTACGTGTTGATGCCCATGCGCGTCACTGCGTAATCGATCCAGGTTGTCGAAAAATGCGCGCTGGCTGATCATGGCTTGCGCGTTTTTTTGTGTACAAAAACCATCATTTTCGGTTGTCAGACAAATCTGAATAAGGCAGCATTCAAGCCATGACACATTCGGAAAAGCAAAGTGGTTGGTGGGGCGGCCTGAATCGATACCAGAAATTGGTATTCGCCGTGGCGACGCTGGCATGGATGTTCGATTGCTTGGACCAGCAGTTGTTCAATTTGGCGCGCACTCCTGCTTTGAATCAATTGATGAGCGGCGCCGATCCGGCTTTGATCAAAAAAATGGCGGGCTACATGACGTCGGTCTTTGTTTTGGGATGGGCCACGGGAGGAATGATCTTTGGATCGCTCGGCGATCGCTATGGTCGGGCAAAAATGCTCGGCATTACGGTGATGCTTTATTCCGTCGCGACAGGTCTTTCTGCCTTGGCGACAGGTTTGCTGGACTTTGGCATCTATCGCTTTTTGACCGGTCTCGGTGTCGGTGGTGTGTTTGGTTTGGCCGTGGCCTTGGTATCGGATACTTTATCGCAAGACGCTCGTCCACGGGCGCTAGGAGTGTTGCAGTCCTTTTCCGCAGTGGGCAATGTGCTAGCTGGTTTCATCGGCCTCGGCGTTTGGGCCATGCAAGCGGGGCCTGGGCATTGGAAATGGTTGTTTTGCATCGGCGCTTTACCGGCTTTGTTGACGGCGACCATTCAGATGCGCCTGAAAGAGCCTGAAGCCTGGGTCAAAGCGCGTGATAAAGCGGCATCGGAAGGTCGGAAAGCGGGATCGTATGGCGATTTGTTTCGTCACCCCGTGTGGCGCAAGCACGCGCTGCTGGGCATGCTGTTGTCGTGCGCGGGCGTCATCGGACTCTGGGGCATTGGCGTGTTTTCCACCGACATGGTGGGCGACATCATTGCCAACAACCTGAAGTCCTCCGGTGTGGCCGATGCGGAGGTCGCATCGCAAAAGCAAAAATGGATGTCGATCAACCTCCTCTGCTTCAATGCGGGTGCCTTCCTTGGCATGCTCGCCTTCACGCGCGTTGCGGTAAAAGTCGGACGTCGCACGGCTTTCGCGATCTTTTTTACCTGCGCGGCCGTGGTGACGGTTTTTGTCTTCCAAAAACTGCAAACTACGACCGATGTCTTGTGGATGGCTCCTCTCATGGGCTTTTTCCAGTTGTCAATTTTCGCTGGATTCTCGATCTATCTGGCCGAACTTTTTCCTACCAGCCTGCGTTCGACAGGCGTATCGTTCTGCTACAACGTGGGACGCTATCTCGCTGCCGCCGGTCCACTAACTCTTGGGGCCTTGTCGGCTGAGATGGCCAAAAATGCGCCAACCGTAGAGGCGAAGATCGATGCCTTCCGCGACGCCGCTTCGTGGATGTGCTTGATTTTCCTGGTCGGCGTGCTCGTTCTGCCTTTTCTTCCCGAAACCAAAGGCAAGCCATTGCCTGAAGATTGATGACCCCGCGAGCGATGGTTTTTTACGGCTACCAAAAGTGTTCGACCTGCCGCCAAGCTCATCAGTTTTTGCGTGAGCGTGGCTGGGAGGTATCGATGATCCCGATCCGCGAAACTCCGCCCAGTGTGCGCGAGCTGCGCGCGGCGCTGGAGTTACTCGGTGGCGACGTCAAGGCGCTGCTCAACACCGCAGGCGCGGAATTTCGCGCCATGGGACTGAAGGAAAAGCTGCCTACACTTAGTGAGGAGGAAGTTTTTGCGCTCGTGCAAGAGCAAGGAAACTTGTGCAAGCGTCCTTTCTTGCTCGATGAGGAAAAAGGCATTGCCCTCACAGGCTTCCGCCTCGAAGAGTGGCAGAAGCTGCTGTGAGATGCGCTTTTCTTAGGCCAAAATGTCTTTGACCACTTTTGCAGGCAAGACGCCCGTGAGACGGTTGTCGAGACCTTGGTACTTGTAACTCAAGCGCAGGTGATCAATGCCCAACTGGTGCAAGATGGTGGCGTGCAGGTCACGCACGTGCATTTCACCCGAGAGGATGTTGAAGGACATTTCATCCGTTTCGCCATAATTCATGCCCGGCTTGATGCCGCCGCCCGCCATCCAGATCGAGAAGGCGCGGGGATGGTGGTCGCGACCGTAATTGGTCTGCGTCAGCGTGCCTTGTGAGTAGGTGGTGCGACCAAACTCGCCGCCCCAGATGACGAGGGTGTCATCGAGCATGCCACGTTGTTTCAAGTCTTGGATCAGGCCGTAGCATCCTTGGTCGATGTCGCGACACTGCGCGGCGATGTCGTGCGGCAGATTGCCGTGCTGGTCCCAACCACGATGGAAAATTTGCACAAAGCGAACACCGCGTTCGAGGAGTCGGCGCGCCATCATGGTCGAGCTCGCAAAAGTGCCAGGCTTGCGGGAATCTGGACCATAGAGTTCATACGTAGCTTCCGATTCTTTGCTGAGATCAGCGAGTTCTGGAACACTCGCCTGCATGCGGAAGGCCATTTCATACTGCTGAATGCGGGTTTGAATTTCGGGATCACCGACCGCTTCGTAGGATTTTTGATTCATCGCGGCGAGGCCATCGAGCATTTGTCGACGAATTTCACGCGGTACACCGGGCGAGTCTTTCAAGAACAGCACCGGGTCACCCGCGGAGCGCAATGCCACTCCGGCGTATTTTCCGGGCAAAAAGGCCGATCCCCAAAGTCGGGAGGAAATGGCTTGCACATTCGAGCCAGGATTCGAGTGGGAAGCATGCAGCACCACAAAGGTCGGCAGGTCTTGATTCATCGAGCCAAGGCCATACGACAGCCACGATCCCAGCGAAGCCTTGCCACCGACCATGTTGCCGGTGTACATCAATTGGTTGGCAGGTTCGTGGTTGATGGCGTCCGTATGCATCGAGCGGATGACGCAGATGTCGTCAGCCATCTTCGCGGTCCATGGCAGCAATTCGGAAACCCAAGTGCCGGCTTGGCCGTGTTGAGCAAACTTGAAAATCGAAGGAGCAGCGGGAAACTTGGTTTGTCCAGCGGTCATCCCCGTCAAGCGCTGACCTGAAGCTTGCAAAAAGTCTTTGAGGTCTTTGTTGAATTCGACCTTGGGCTTGTAGTCAAAGGTCTCAAACTGCGAGGGCGCGCCAATCATCGACAGATAGATCGCGCGTTTCGCTTTCGGCGCAAACTGGGCGAGGGCTGGCGGGATTTCTCCCGTGCCGGAAGCCATGGCATCTTGGCCGAGCAATGAAGCAAGAGCCGCGTAACCGAGACCGGTGGCGTTTTTGCGAAAGAACTGGCGACGTGTGACTGCGGAGTTGAAAAGTTCGATGTCGTTCATGATCAAAAGAGTTAGGGATTATTTGGTAAGGGCTTCATCGAGATTGAACAATTGACTCGTGACCACCGTCCAAGCCGCTAACTCGGCAGCGGGAACTGAGGCATCGGGCTTGGTGGCGCCGATCGAAATCAACTGCGTGGCATCTTCCGCATGAGCTTGATAGTGCTTGAGCGATGCGGTCAGCGTTTCTTGCATCGTAGTGCTTTCGTCTTTCGATAGTTCACGACCGAGAATGCGTTCGGCGATGAATTGCAGTCGTTGATTCGCATCGGCCGAGTGCTTCATCGACAACTGAGCGAGCTGGCGATAGCCTTCGACAAACTGCGGGTCATTGAGAGTGACAAATGCTTGCAGCGGAGTGTTGCTGATTTCCCGGCGCACGCAGAAAAGCTCGCGCGTTGGTGCATTGAGAATTTCCATGCTAGGTGGCGGCGCGGTGCGTTTCCACAAGGTATACATCGAACGACGATACAGCTTGTCGCCCGAGTCCTGTTGGTAAACGCGAGTGTTCGATTCAGGCATAGCGACCGCTTCCCAGATGCCGGTGGGTTGGTAGGGCTTGACCGAAGGCCCACCGACCACAGGGGTAAGGAGTTCCGCTTGCTTGAGAATGGTGTCGCGCAAAGGTTCCGCTTCCAAGCGGAATCGTGGCGCACGGGCCAGCAGACGGTTCAGCGGATCACGCTCCAACTTTTCCTTGCTGATGGTGCTCGATTGACGATAGGTCGCCGAAGTGACGATGAGCTTCGCCATGTGACGATAGTTCCAGCCCGAATCGATGAACTCCACGGCAAGCCAGTCGAGCAATTGCGGGTGAGACGGGCGAGCGCCCATGATGCCAAAGTCCTCGACAGTTTCGACGATGCCGGTGCCAAAAAGGTAGCCCCACAGGCGATTCATCGTCACACGACCAACTAGTGGGTTTTTCTTGTCCACCAGCCACATGCCGAGCCCCAAACGGTTTTTCGGCATCTCTGCGGTCATCGGATGGAGCACTTTGGGCACGCCGACACCGACTTTTTCGCCTTTATCCGAATACGAACCGCGGTTGAGAACGTGAGCAAATGGCTCTTGGTTGGGTTTTTCTTCCATCACCAAAGTCATGGCACCGCGCGATTTCAGGCTTTCGGATTCTTGCTTCAGCGAAACCAGGCGATCGCGGAGTTCTTTGGACTTGGGATCGTGGAGATTGAGGTAGTGTTGATACAATGCCTTTTGTTGCTCCGGAGTGCGTCGGTCCGCGGCGATGGCCAGAATGTTTTGCATCGGAGTGCGGTTGGCGAGATTCGCGACATCATCAGCGGAGAGCGCACGCTGATAAATACGCAGGTCTTGAATCAAGGTTGTGCCGTTCAAATTGCTACCACCAGTGCGAGCACCAATCGTCAATGGGACGGCCGTTTGGATGTTCGGACCGACACTGCGAGCGGTGTAGGTTTGAGCGGCAGCTTTGCCATTGATGTAAATGGTGAGCAATTGGTCCGAGGCCTTCGATCCATCGCAGACGACAGCGACATGGTGCCACTTTCCTGGAGCGAGCGCTTCATTGGCCACGGCTTTGGAGCCGGCTTTCGTCCAGTTGTCGACAATATGCATCGCGGGCTGGCCGTTTTCGAGCCAGAAATCCCAACCGCGGTAGTCTTCGGCATGATTCATGCGAGCAAATACAGCACCATTGGGTTTTCCTTCGACATAGATGAAAGTCGAGTAAGAGAAAGAATCAGTGCGTTTGAAATTGCCGATGTCGCCCAGCGAAAGGACTTGGGCATTGGCAACAAGTGCGTGGCCGTTCGGTGCTGCGCGACGCTGCACCTTGGCATTGCTCTCGAAAGGCTGTCCCAGCAGCTTGCCGCGCACGGGGCCTTCCGATTCGGTCAAAGGAAGGGCGAAAATCAGCGACGGATCTGGTGCATCGGGCGCGGGAGCTGGTTGAGAGGAGGCCCAGGCATCGAAATCGGCTTGAGCCGACTTCTCGCGCTCTGCCAGTTGTTTTTCAGTAGCTGCCAATTGCTTCTCAATTTCCGCGATGCGCGGACGATCGGCGAGCGCCGGAGCGAAAAGGCTGGGCGGGTGCTGGGCGTTATTGCCATCGAGCGCCGACATCGGTGTGTTGCGGAAGAAGGCAGTCATTTGATAAAATTCCTTCTGCGAAATCGGATCGAATTTGTGATCATGGCATGCCGCGCATTGGGTCGATAGACCCAGCCACAGCGCCGAAGCGTTTGCGACCTGATCGCCAGCGTAAATGGCATAGTATTCTTCTGCAATCGCGCCGCCCTCACCCGTGGTGGGCATGCAGCGTGCGTAGCCCGTTGCGATTTTTTGTTCGAGCGATGGTTCCGAGAAAAGGTCGCCACCGAGCTGTTCGATGGTGAATTGATCCCAAGGCTTGTTGTCTTTGAAAGCTTGAATTACCCAATCGCGATACGGCCAGATCGAGCGGTAGTTGTCGAAGTGAATGCCGTGGGTGTCGCCATAGCGCACGGCATCGAGCCACTGACGGGCGAAATGCTCAGCTCCCTCGGTCGAACCAAGCATGCGATCGGCTGCCTCGGCGATGGCTTTGTCGGCATCGAGCACAAAAGCATTTTCAAAGGCTGCGAGGTCCTTCGGCGCGGGTGGTAGGCCGGTGAGGTCGTAGCTCAGTCGACGGAACAAGCGCCGTGGTGACTCGGTGGGATTGGGTGGCAACTTCTCCTGTTCAAGGCGAGCCAGAATGAATTGGTCGATGGGGTTCTTCACCCATTTTTGCTGAGCAACAGTGGGGGGGCTTGGCTTTTTGGGGGCGACGAAGGACCAATGTTCTTCATACTTAGCTCCTTGTTCGATCCATTTTTCGAGTAGGGCAAGCTGTCGAGGAGTGATCTCCTTGTGCGCCTCGGGAGGAGGCATGCGTAGATCGGGATCGGTCTCTTTGATGTATTGAATCATCGTCGAGTTCTTCGGATCGCCCGGCTTGATCACTTCCAAGCCGTCTTCCCGCTTGGCAAAGGCAAATTCCGGGCGGTCGAGACGCAGAGGCTCTTTCTTCGGCTCACGGGTGCTCGAGTCGGGGCCGTGGCAATGAAAGCAAGTATCCGCCAAGATGGGCTGAATGTGCTCGTTGAAAGAAACAACGTCTGGCAAAGCGCTTGTCGTTTCTGCTGCGGCGGTCTGCGGGGCATCGGCGGAGCTGTCTTTCGGTGCCTGGGCCGTGGTCTGCTTCGAGCAAGCGGTCAAGGCTGCCGATGCAAGCAACAGCAACAAAGTGTGGGTTCGTTTCATGTCAGTGAGTTAATGCAAAAAATACGTGGTGAAAAGCATCGATCTTTCAACTTTTGTGTCATCGCGACGAGTTCGATGGCTCTGTAGGAGTGGGTTCTCGTGGCTCGGACATTTCGTTAAGATAGATGTTTAGTGCGCCATTGGAAGCGAGAACTTCCCAGAGCGATAAAAAAAGTGAGATTGCCATGCTGACGGAACTAAAGACAAACAGCATCACGCCGCTGGTTTGTTGATCGAGGAGCAGGCACAGAATCGAGGAAAGACAGCCAATCAAGCTCAGCACACCTGTCGCTTGGCACCAACGGATGAGCTCGATCCGACGGCGGATGTTGATGATTTGCGCGCGCAGGCTGGGCTCGTGTCCGTAGAGCCAGTCCGAATGAAGTTTTCGTACCAGTGAGCTGAGGTGCAAAAAGCGATTGGTGTAAGCTAAGAAAATGAGCGAAATGGCGGGGAAGAGGGCGGCGGGGCTGGTGAGGGTGATTTCCATAGGAGTGGTCGGGGTGTGGGGACTTGGTATGCTTTTTTCGTGCCACAAGGTAGCGGAAGATGAAGCCGATGGCAAATCTCTTGCACGGTTGCTTTGGGAGAAGTCGCACGACGCGTGTGAGCGGAAATTTTTCATGCGGAAAGATTGCGCGCTCGGAACGACCTGTGTATGCTCCGCGCGAATGAACTCCACGGAATTTTTGCGCTACTGCCCCGATTTGCTTCATTATGCACGACGTCGTTGTCGCGAGGTGATGGTGGGAAATGTCGGCATCGGTGGTGACAACCCGGTGCGTGTGCAGTCGATGATTACCTCCGACACGCGTGACACGGAAGCCTGTGTGAAAGAAGTCCTGAGCTTGGCTGAGGTGGGTTGCGAGATTGTCCGCATCACGGCGCAAACCAAGGTCTATGCGGCGAATTTAGAAAACATCGTCCGCGAAGTGCGCGCCGCTGGCTGCACCGTTCCCTTGGTGGCCGACATTCATTTCAAGCCGGATGCGGCGATGGAAGCGGCGAAGTGGGTGGATAAAATTCGCGTCAATCCCGGCAATTATGCCGATAAGAAAAAGTTCGAAATCCGCGAATACACCGATGAGCAATACCAGGAGGAACTGGAGCGCATTCGCGAGGAGTTCACTCCTTTGGTCGAGCTTTGCAAGGAGAAGAAGCGCGCCATGCGCATTGGTACCAATCACGGGTCGCTCTCCGATCGCATCATGAATCGCTATGGCGACACGCCTCTCGGCATGGTGGAAAGTGCCTTTGAGTTCGCGCGTATTGCTCGCGATTTGGATTTCCATAATTTTGTGTTTTCGATGAAGGCATCGAACCCCAAAGTGATGATCGAAGCCTATCGCTTGTTGGTCGCACGTTTGGAGCAGGAAGGCGCGGATTGGAATTATCCCATTCACCTCGGCGTGACGGAAGCGGGTGATGGGGAAGATGGTCGTATCAAGAGTGCGATAGGCATGGGCTCATTGCTCGCCGATGGCATTGGCGATACCGTGCGGGTTTCGCTTACGGAAGATGCGATTCACGAAATTCCCGTCGCACGGGCGCTGGTGAAGCCTTTTCTTGATGGCAGTTTCGGCTCAGCCGTCAGTGCGCATGCAAGTGCTGATCAGCTTTCTTACAATCCATTTAGCTACGAGCGCCGCGCCTCAGAAAAGATCGAGGTCATGGGCGTGCCTGTCGGCGGCGGTGAGACGATTCGCGTAGTCACGACGCAGGAAAAATGGAATGCGGTGGCGCATAAGTTTTCTTCGTTAGGCGATTACAAGCCGGAAATCATCTTGGAAAAATCGGCGGTCATCGCCATCGACCCACGCGATGAGTCCGCTGTTTCTGCGGTGAACGCGCAGCTGAAGCCCGCTTTGGTGACGGTAGCCGATGGCGTTACGATGGAGGTGATCCACGCCTTCCGCTTGCTTGCCTCACGTATCGATGCGCGTCATTCGATTTTGCTTAAGGATGTGCTCCGTCCTGTGGAGGGCGAAGTCGATTTTCAAGAAGCTTTGCTTGTTGCTTCGCGCAACATCGGTTCGCTGCTCTGCGATGGCATTGGCGATGCGGTATTGGTGCAAGGCGAAAATGCTCCTGGGCAGAGCTTCCGTTTGTCGTACAACATTCTCCAAGCATCGGGTGCGCGCATTTTCAAAACCGATTACGTGGCTTGCCCTAGCTGCGGGCGAACTTTGTTCAATTTGCAGTCGACCACCCAAAAGATCCGCGCGGCGACGGGGCACCTGAAAGGCGTGCGCATTGCCGTCATGGGCTGCATTGTCAATGGCCCAGGGGAAATGGCGGATGCCGATTTTGGTTATGTCGGCGGCGCACCGAACAAGATCAATCTCTATGTCGGCAAAACGGCAGTGAAGTTTAACATTCCCGAAGACGAAGCTGTGGATCGATTGATCGACTTGATTCGCGAGCACGGCAAATGGATTGATGCGCCGGTGAGTGAGGCTTCCTGATCGGCATCAGCGCTCCTGCCACATGCGGACGAGTGCGTCGTACACGTGCTCGACCGCGAGTTCCTTCTGGCACCGCAGATCCAGAGCGCATTTGTTCGACAAACATGGCGAGCACTCGACTTTACGACGTATCACGCGATTTTGTTTGCCCAAGGGTCTTTTCCAGTCGGGATCATTCGGGCCGAAGAGGGTCAGCGTCGGAGCTCCGACATGGGCACTCAGGTGCGCGAAACTCGAGTCGGCGGTGACGGTGATGGTCGTTTCTGGAAAAATGCGCCAAGCGTCGGACCACTGCTCCATGGGTTGGATGCGACAATCAAGTTGTTTCAATTCCCGTGGCAGATCCCGATCGGGCAATACCACCAGGGAGATTTCTGCCTCGTGCTCGCTGCGAAACTTTTCGAGGAGTTGTTTCCAAGAATCGGCTGGCCATTCGTGAGAAGGCCCAAAATCACTCAGTGGGGAGATGGTCAATTGCGCCCGCTCGGGTTGGGTCCGCTTTTGGCAAGGCTGGAAAAAGTGCGGTTTGTTGTAGGGGATCTTGAGTGCCTCAAGGAAGTTGAGATAGTGCTGCACTCGGTGCGTTGCTGGCCCGTACACGATGGGTAGAGGAATGAGATCGGTGGCGAGGCGCGAAAGCGGTTTTGTCTGATAGCAAAGAATCTGTTTGAGTTTCATCGAGCGACATAAATCGCTGACTAGGTTCGATTCCCACAACAAAGCGGCGTCCCAATTTTTTTTCGATTCGATCAATGCGTGACGCAGTGCCGATACTTTGGTGCGACGATCATAAGTGATGATGGCATCGATCTTGCCAATGCTCTGCCACAGGTGGACTTGCTGTTCGTGACATACGACTCCGATGGTGGAGAGAGGTCGCGCGGCGCGCAGCGCGCGCAATGCAGGGGCGGCAAAGCAGGCTTCATCCCAGCGCTCGGGGGCGGCGAATAAGATCGCGCCGCCATACAGCCCAATCGGCGGTTTTTCGGGCAGGGGATTGTGAGAGGTCGATGACATGAAGGAAAAATGCGCCCCTTTTTACGGTTCGATCGCCGCATCGTCAATCCACTCGACTGGAGAAAAGTGTTTTGGTTGGTGAAAATCCGGAGTTTCTCCCGGAAGTGGGTTGACGCTAACAAATTGTTGCGCGGGCGAGCGGGTGATGAAGGTTACGTTGAGTCGTGAGGCCGCCGACCAGTCGATGCGTGCGGCGAGTAGGTCGAGAGGAATGGATAGAGCACTGAGCCACCCGCCCTCGGCAGAGAGTTCGGCAAAAGTGGCGACTTCGGGAAACGCCTGGTCATGCTGGTCAGCGCGTTGACGTGGCGCAATAAATTCGGCACTCCACCAGGCACCATTGGCGGCCAAGTTGAATTCGAGGTATCGACCACTCCGCGGATCGGCGAGGAATAACTCGGCGCAGTCGTATTTCCATAGCTCTGCCAAAAATTGTGCCGGGCGCGCGCGCGGATGAAGTTGCGCCGGCGTTTTGCCTGCGGCAATAAACCACAAACGCTGCGGGTCGACCGCTAAAGAAAACATCAGAGGATGGAGCAGAGCTTGTCCTGAAAGGTCGCGCGAGACCCCCCAAAGAGGCAAGGACAGTTCTCCCCAAGTGAGCGGTTCCTTGCTTCGATGTATCTTCATGATAGTGCAAAAGAGCTACGGACAAATGAACCAATGAGTCATTTGCTCACGCAATGTGACAAAAAAAATCAAAAAAATCCACGAAAATTTGTAATAATGCTCGTCATGGGCATGTAAACTGCTTACGATTGCTACGTCGCACATGCCACGCACTACTTACAGTTCCTTGAAGACGATCGAATACATCGGTCCTCGTCCGCAAAAACCGAAACGAACTTTTTTTGGCGGTTGGATCATTTTGGCGATTTCTGTCAGCATGGCGATGTTTTTTGGTAAGCCCTTGCTCGCTTCGTTGAAGCCGGAGCAAATGGTCGCTTCGGGCATGGCCGTGGAGCGTATCACAGATGAGCTGTCCAAATCGCAAAAGCCCTCTCACAAGCTTGCGGTAGCAGCTCTCAGCTTGGTGAAAAATTCGGAGGAAACGGAAAGCCTTCGTCACTCGGCCGATTTTTTGCTGAAAGTCTATCAAAAAGGTTTGAATTTGGATGTAAAGGAACTGCTTCATGACGACATGTGCAGTGCGTTTTCGCAATATCCACAATTGTGGTATGAGCGTTCACCGAGCAAGGATCTGGATGCGACGCGTTTGCCCAACATTCAGCGCTTGTTTCATCGTTCGGGCGAAGATTTTTCTCAGACGGAACCCGCTGTGGGTGATGTCGTGTTCTGGGCCTTGCCTGATGGCACTACCCACACCGCTATCGTGGTGCCAGGTCCCGGCGTGCACGCGGACGAGATGTGGATCGTGCATTTTACTCCGAAAGGTGTGCTTTGGGAAAATAAGCTGAAGGACCACACGATGGTGCTCGGACGTTATCGATTCGGTCACTAAGACGAATCGGAAATGACGTGATTGATGGCAGCTACGACGATGAAGTTTGGTTCTTTCGCGCGGCACATGTTTACGATGTTGCTTGGATGCTTGCTTATGTTTGCTTCCGTGTCGATGGCTGCTGAAGAGAGTGGCAAAAGGCAGTTGCCTTGGTCGACAGTATTTCAGGGCGAAGAAAAGTTTCAGGTGATGGTCAAAAAGGCGCAAGCGGAGCGCTGGCGAGATCAACCCATCGGAGTACGCACGGTGCTAGCGGCACGTGCATTGCTTGGGACGAAGTATGTCAATTTCACCTTGGAAGTGGACGATCACATCGAACATCCCGTGGTCAATCTTCAAGCCATGGATTGTTGGACTTTTTACGAAAATGCTTTGGGTTTTGCTCGAATGTTGCAAGCCCATCAAGGTCCTTATTCCCCCCAGGACTTGGTGCGTATGGTGGAACTAGAACGGTATCGCAATGGCAAATGCGATGGCAGCTACCTCAGTCGCATGCATCACTTGGAAGAAGTTTTTGCCGACAATCAACGTCGGGGTCTTGCGCAAAATATCACCGCACAGCTTCCGGGAGCGTTGCGAATGCGCAAAGAAGTCACGGAGATGACCGAGCAATGGTCGAGTTATCGCTATTTGAAAGCAAATCCTCGCTTGATCAAACCGATGGCTAAGATCGAAAAGCGAGTCTCGCGTTTGCCGGTTCATTATGTGCCCAAAGAGCGAGTAAGAGCGGTGGAAGCGCTATTGCAGGATGGCGATATTTGCGCGATTGCGACGACGCTGCCTTTTCAGTATACTTCCCACGTGGGTTTGATCATGCGTTTGCGTGGTAGGGCCTATTTCATGCATGCGACATCGAGTCGCGATAAAGGTCGCTGCACGGCGCTCGACAAACCGATCACGGACTACCTGATGGAAAGCCCTCGACACGCAGGCATCATCATTTGTCGACCTAAGGATTTGCCGATAAAAAAGTGAAGGGCAGCGAAGATGTTTCTTGCCACAACGCGGACTGATGCTAAGTTGAGTTCGCTATGAAGAACAAACTTTTCTTGTTGATTCCCCTCTGCGGTTTGATGATTTCGTGCGCTCAAGACAGCATGTCTGGCGATGTTTACTCGCGCAATGAAGCTCGCTTGGGCCAAAGTGTGCAGACGGGCCGCGTCACCAATGTGCGATTTGTCAAAATCGAAGGTGGCAATCAACTCGGTTCGATCGCAGGCGCAGTCGCGGGTGGTGTTCTCGGCAGCAATGTCGGACATGGCGATTTGTCAAATCAGGCAGGCTCCATTGGCGGCGCGTTAGCAGGTGCTGCACTTGGTTCACAAGTACAACAGAAAATGGGCTCACGTCAGGGCATGGAAGTGACTGTGCGTCTTGATTCCGGTGGCTCGGTTGCCGTCGTGCAAGAAGTCAACCGCAAGAACCCCTCAACTCCGGCGGCGCGATGCGCGTGGCTTACTAATCTCCGCCGATACCGTGAAACAAGCCTCTTGGGTTCTTTGCCCAAGGGGCTTTTTGCTTTGTTTGTCTATGCTGGAAAAGATGTGCCAGCTCAAATCAATCTCACACGAAGACGCGAAGCCACGAAGAGAAGACGAATCCGACTTCGCCGAGAAAATCGAAAGCCATTTCCAGTAAATGCTCGCGGATCTCCCCATATGCAACAAATCTTTACTTTGATCCCTTGAAATGAAAGAAAAGATCAAAATTGTTTAATTTTGCTTGATCGAATGCAACAAATCTTTACAAGTTGCTCAGCAATTAAACAAAAGAACGGTTTTCTTTACATGAAGCGAGGAATTACAGGCCACTATTTGTCGATTAGTACCACCGGAGAGAAAGCCTCGGCCTTCGTACCTCATCCCTTACCTCCAGAGCCGCCACTGGCGATTGATGGTGAGCTGGGGGCTTTATTGGACGCCGCATCCACTGCCCTGGGGCGCTTGGACGGTGTTTCACTCCTCTTACCTGATCCTAGTCTGTTTCTTTACTCCTATGTCCGAAAAGAAGCTGTGCTTTCTTCGCAGATTGAAGGCACGCAATCTTCCCTTTCGGATCTCCTCAGCCACGAGTTGGAAAACACTCCCGCAGGCTTGGAAGAAGATGCTGCCGAGGTTTCTTGCTACGTCGATGCGATGCAGCATGGGCTGGAGCTTTTGAAGAAAGGCGAGCCGCTTTCCTTGCGAATGATACGCGACATCCATCGAATTTTGCTATCTCACGGAAAAGGCAGTGGCAAGATGCCTGGAGATTTTCGCACAAGCCAGAATTGGATCGGTGGCTCGCGTCCAGGCACGGCCCGCTTTGTGCCACCACCTCCCGAAATGGTCATGAATGCCATGGGAGCACTGGAACTTTTTCTTCACGACCAACCGGTGAAAACCCGCCCACTGCTGAAGGCAGCGCTTGCTCACGTGCAATTTGAAACGATTCATCCCTTCCTTGATGGTAATGGACGTCTCGGTCGATTGCTCATCACCTTCATCCTCTGTGCGGAAGGCGTGCTGGATTCTCCGATGCTCTATCTCTCTCTCTATCTGAAAAAAAATCGTGCTGAATACTACCGACTCCTTCAGGAAATCCGCATTTCGGGCGATTGGGAAGAGTGGCTCACGTTTTTCCTCACCGGCGTTCTCGAAACCTCGCGTGCCGCCACTCAGACCGCTCGCGATTTGCTCCAGCTCTTTGACTGTGATGCGAAAACCCTCCAATCCGAGGCTTCATCAGCGATCCGCCTCCATCAACATCTTCAGCGCCGTCCCATCACCAGTGTCCCGCAAGCTTCACGCGCGCTAGGAGTTTCCACGCCTACCGCCACGAAGGCAATTGCAACCCTAGAAAAACGCGGAATCATTCACGAAATTACCGGACAGAACTACCGCAAACTTTACGCCTACCGCAGTTACCTCGATATCCTCCACGCTGATACTCTCGAATCCACTTCGCCCACTGATCACTGACTTCAGTCCGTCAAATCTTTAGTGACAAAGGATCACTCCATAACAATCCCTTTTCCCACCATGCTTAAGAAATCAAAAGAAAGCACCGATTTACGGCGGAAGCTGAGTGCACGCGCGATTGTGAAAGAA
>RDYF01000107.1 GCA_004293285.1 Verrucomicrobiota bacterium
AGGGGACTTCCACGCGCAGAGTGGCGAGGCATTTTTCTTGGCGTTCGATCGTAATATTCATGAGTGGTGAGCTGCGAAGTGTGCGCTGGGGGGCAGAAAGTAGAGAGGCTTACGGCGATTTGTCAATGGAAAAGCAGGAATTTTGCGGGTAGTGGGGGAAGCAAAATCGCCCGGTGCGCGAGACGCGACCGGGCGTGGATGTTAAGGTTTCATGGAATGAAGTCGCCTGATGTCGACTTACTGTGCAGCGTCTGGTTCCTTCTTGTCTGGGCCCTTGCGACCCTTGCCGCGCGATTCGCGAGCAGCTTTGCGCTCCTCTTCGCTGAGCTTGCCATCGCCATCGGTATCAAATTGCTCAAGCATTTTTTGGCGATGCTCTTGTTTCTTCGCGCGACGATGCTCTTTCATCGCTTCGTGAGCGGCCTTGCGTTCTTCTTTGTTCAACTTGCCATCGCCATCGAGGTCGAATTTAGCAACGATCTCCGGTGGAGGACCGCCATGAGGGCCTTTGCGGTGACCTTTGGGTCCCTTGGGGCCTTCGGGAGCTTGGGCATGGGCGACTGCAACAAGAGCTGCTGTGGTCAAGTAGGTGATGATTTTTTTCATGGTGAATGTTTGTTGTTCAAGAAAAGCCGTTCTGCTTTCTTCACCATTCAACCGTCGGCCTTACAGAGAGTTGCGGGGTTTTATGATTTTTTGTTTTGATCCACAAAAATGACCACTTCAGCCTTCTGCGTTCCGAGCAGCGCTTGTGCGCGTTTGAGAGCGGCTCTTGTCGATAGATTGGGGTTGGTCGGAACTTCGGGGAAAATGTTGCTTTCGCCGAGACTGCGGTCGCAGTCTTCTTGGAGAAGAGCGAGCAATCCTGAGTTTTTGAGAACTCGATAGATCGAACGGGGGCACCCAGAAATGAGCAGGTGTCTTTTTTGCGATCGCACAAATCGAATCAACTCCTGCATCGCCATCACCGATGTGGCATCGAGATGACGTGCGTTTTTCAGTCGCAGAATGATCACCTTGAGAGAGGGGTCGGCAGTGATGCGCTGAATCTGCGAGCGGAAAATTTCGGTCGCTCCAAAAAAGAGATCGCCCTCGACGTGCACGAGTGAAATGGAAGGATGATTGCGCTGTTGTTTTTTGCTGACTTCACTCAGGCTGCCGCAGTCTGACGCATTGTATTCGACAAAAGCAGGTCGACTGGCACGACGGAGAAACAGGATGATCGATACCGAAACTCCGAGAAAGATCGCCGTATCGAGTCGCGCGATCAGCGATGCACTGAACGTAGCAATCAGCACCGCGGCGTCATCGGACGTGGAGCGCAAACAGACGCGGATGTTCGGTAAGTTGAATAGCGTGAAGGATTGACCAATGATCAAAGCGCCCAAGACGGCTTTTGGGACGAAGTCGATCAGCGGCACGCCCCAAGCGGGAGACATGGCGATGATGAGGCAAACTAGCAAAGTGCCCAGCCCTGAGTAGAGCGACGAAAAGCGTGTGCGTGCGCCCGATGCTTCATTCAGTGCAGAGCGGGTCAGTGAGCCCGAGGCCGGCATGCCGCCAGCTAGGGCGCAAGCGACATTCGCCATGCCGACCGCGCACATGTCCTGGTTGACCAAGGCTGGTTCTCCTGTGCGAGCGGCGAGAGTTTTCGCCATGATGGTATTTTCCAACGATGCCAGAAAAGCCAGAGCAAAGGCGAGACCGATGAGGCTGCTGATATCCGAAAAAATGCCGCTGCGGTTCAGTGCAAGGCCGCGTGGGAGGAGATCCTCCAGCGCGAAAGTGCGGAAGCAATCCATTTTCGCAAAAGGGCCGATGTCATGAAACGCGAGTGCGCCCCAAGAAGCCGAAGCGAAGATTAGCATCAGGGCAAAATTCGGCCACTTGGGTCGTTTGCGTTGCAAAAAAAGATAGCCCGCGAGGGTCGTTGTCGCAGCAAGGAGAGGCGGCCATTGGGTTTGCGAAGCGTGACTGCAAAGAGCAATCAAACTGCCGATGAACGTGCGCGTCGACTCCGCATCCAACTGTAGCCCCAAGACGTGCTTGCATTGGTTCGTGATGATCAGGATCGAAGCCCCTGCCACATAGCCCACCAGCACCGAGCGTGAAATGTACTGCAACAGATCGGCCACACGAAGGAGTGCGCCGATCAGGCAAAACAAGCCCACCATCAGCACCAACAGCGGCAGCAGTTCCATTTCCCGCGCACGCAGCGATGGGGCCGCGGCGAAAAACGAAAACAGCATGAAAGCTGTTGCGTTCGAGGGACCGAGAATCGTGTGTCGAGATCCCGCAAAAAACGGTGCGACCGAAGAAGCGACAATTGCGCCGATGATGCCAAACACGATGGGAAGGTCGGCAATGGCGGCAAAGGCGATCCCCTGCAACACCGAGAGGACCGTGACATTCATGGCGGCACGAAGATCCGCTTTGCCCTTGGCGAGATCATAGCGTTGCAGCGGTCCCACCCATGGCATGGCGCTGAGATGTTCGCCGTAAAAAAACGACGTCACACCGACAAAGAAGCGCTTGATGGGATGGCGTTTGCTCATAGGAGGGTCGGTTAATGAAACCTAGCGCGATAAAACAGATGAGAACCAATCAACACACACAAGACATTCGGTGTCCATAGTAGCAGCGTCGCAAATTGTGGGTTGCTCGATTTCTGTGCCACTAACGAAAAAATGAAATAGCCCGCGCCCAGAAGCAAGGCGCTGAGAATTCCCGATGTCGTATCCTTGCGTCGTTTGGTAAGACTCAAAGGCACGGCAATGAATACAAAGGCAAAGCTTGCCATAGCAAACGAGTAGCGCTGGGTGATGCTGGAGAGATACTTGACGCGTTCTTTCGTTTCCAGTGTTACGCTCGGGTCGGCAAGCAGTTCGCGGATTTCTTCCTCCGTCATGCTGCTGGCGCGGAACTTTCGTTTGCGAGTCAAGTTGACACGCCAAGGTGCGGCGGAGGCGACATAAATGCTATGATTGCCCTGCTGGTCCGTGCTTTCGATGTACGCCGAGTTGAGAGTAAGTTTGATTTGTTTTTTGATGGGGTCGACGCCCAGTGAGGCATCCTCGGCATACACATACTCGCCGACACTGCCCTCCTTTTTCGGGTCGGGCAAACGGTAAAGGTGGAGGCTGTGCAATTTGTTGCCTTCCTTTTCTTGGACAAAAATCCGCAGATTTTCCAGCTGCGACGTAATCATTCCGGGACTGATGAGTGACTTCGGGTCGCGTTCCACCGCCTCGTAGACAATCTGATCCATGCGTTCATTCGCGCGAGGCACGACGGAGACATTGATCCAAGTGCAAACCAAGGCAAGCACCGCGCCTAAGACAAAGACTGGCAATGCGATGCGGGGTAGGCTGAGACCACCGAGTTGCAAAGAAGAGAGCTCTTGCTCGTGAGAGAGTCGTCCAAAAACCAGAATGATCGCCGCCATGAAGCCCCAAGGGATCGTGAACATCAACGACATCGGAAAAACATTCAGCACGAATTTTCCCACCAGTGGCAGAGGCACGCGTTTTTCCACCAAGAGCGGACGGATTTCTTGGAAAATTTGCCCGATCACCAAAAACAAGCTCAGTGCTGTGACCGCATAGAAAGTCGCTTGGGCTACTTGTCGAAAAAGGTAACGGTCGGCAATTCGTAACATGATCGCTCCACCCAGTTAAGCCACGGAATGACGGCGATGTCTAGCACACATGAAGGCAATTGCGGAAAAATCCTGCATTTCACCAATCGGTATTCACGCCACGAGTATCCACGTGAGTAAATCCGGGATATCCGCCGACACCGCCACGGAACAAACCGCGGTTGCGGAAGCTGCGCACGGTGCGGGTAATTACAGGAGCGGCGACATCAAAAGAGATATCCATGGCAAAATTGCTCTGATGCCAAGACGAGCTTTTCGCTCCTGGGCAGCGGGCATTGTAAGCGGGCGAGCGATACACCGAAATGACCTCGCGCACAGGCTTGTCGATCTCGCGGGCAATGCGATCGACCACTTTCAGCGTTTTGCCAATGTTTTTCCACATCGGGTAGGGCGGCAGCGAATTCCACACCGAGCCACGTTGTTTCGCGTGAGCGACGATGATTTGGTGAGTGCCCACTTGCTGAAGTTGCAAATTGGCAAGGAAGTCGGTGTATTGATCCAGCGTGTCGCTGTGAAGTTCGAGCCAGTGGCTCGGCAATTCATCGAGATGGACAACAGGGCTGGCGGGACGACGAAAGAAAAAAGCCGATGCCGTAGAGGCACTGGAGAGCAGAGCAGCGCTGCTCGCGGTGAGCAGCCCTAGTGCTCTGCGGCGCGTGATGTTGCGGCGTGTGTCAAGCATGAGGAAATGAGGGAGGCATCTAGTCATTGATGAAGTCGAAGCTTCATCGGGTTCAGGTGGCTCGCAAAGCCGCATGAGAAAAGCAGTTTCTCTCGATTTCTCAAGTATTTTTTTTCATAGTGGTCCGAGTTGTCGCAAAAAAACAGTGAAAATCCAAGGTTTTTTGCGATTTCCCGCGACCCTATGGCCGATGGATCAAGGGACAAAAGCATTTCGGATTCCTTAAATAACAAAAAAAGCCCTCGTTTTCACAAGGGCCTTTCTTTCGTCGATTGCTATCACTTGGTCACCAAGAATCGCTGCTGCGCTTCCGCTTCGGGATTGTGCGCTTTGTGCTCATTTGCAGGATCGGTTTCTGCGACCAATTCTTCACGGAATTTGGCAATGATCGCTTCCACCGGCCAAGAGCTAGCTTCGCCAAAGGCACAGATCGTGCGACCATCAATCTGATAGGCCACGCTTTCCAGCGTTTCGATGTCCTTCGGTGAGGCATCGCCGCTGACGATGCGGTCGGAGATCTTTTTCATCCACATGCTGCCCTCGCGGCATGGCGTGCATTGACCGCAGGATTCGTGCGCATAGAAGGAATTGAGATTGTTGAGGACCCAGGAAATCTTGCGACTGTCATCGATGACAATGACACCGCCCGAACCCGCCATCGAACCGCAGGCGGCGAGGCTATCAAAGTCCATCGGAATGTCCCAGAAGCCGAGATCGCGCGTCGTGCCATCGGGATTCTTGATCTTGTAGGTTTCATCGCAGCGCAAGATTTTCGATGAAGAACCGCCAGGAATCACCGCCTTGAAGCTGCGACCGTCTTTAGGCCCGCCGCAGATGTCATAGAGCAATTCGCGCATGGTCAGCTTACCGACTTCGACTTCGAAATAACCAGGATTTTTCACATCGCCCGACACACAGAGAATGCGAGTGCCGGTATTGCGTGCGACCCCGAGCTTGGCGTATTCATCGCCACCGCGTTCGATGATGTGCTTCACGTGGCAAAGCGATTCCACGTTATTCACAATTGTCGGGCACATGTAAAGTCCCAGTGCAGCGGGGAAGTATGGAGGTTTAATGCGTGGGTAAGGGCGCTTGCCTTCCAGCGACTCGATCAATCCGGTTTCCTCGCCGCAGATGTAAGCACCGGCACCGCGATGGACGTAAATTTCCAAATCAAAGCCCGATCCGAGGATGTTCGGGCCGACAAAATTTTTCGCGCGTGCCTCAGCGATGGCTTTTTCGACAATTTCTGCAGCGGCAGGAAACTCCTCACGGATGTAGATGTAGGCCGTGTGGGCGCCGACAGCAAAAGCTGCAATCGCCATGCCTTCGACCAACTGATGGGGATCTTGGTGGAGGATGTAGCGATCCTTGAAAGTGCCAGGCTCCGATTCATCGCCATTGCAGATCAGATAGACCGGCTTGGTGTTGTTCGGGGGGATGAAAGTCCATTTCATGCCCGTTGGGAATCCCGCACCACCCCGACCGCGCAAACCGGACTTTTTCACTTCTTCCGTGATGTCCTTCGGGGCCATTTTGAGAGCTTTCTTGAGTTGCTCATAGCCGCCGTTTTTCAGGTAGCAGTCGATCGAGGGATCGTAGTCGACGCGATCGATGTTTTGAAAAATCATGCGATACTCGCGTGCGTGTGGTTGTTTGCCAGGAAGGTAAGTGATCATATGAGTCGAAGGTCTGAAGGTCTAAGGTCTGAAGGTCTGAAAGTCTGAAAGTCTGAAAGTCTGAAAGTCGAAAGGTCAGGAGAGAGTGGGGACGGGGATCATTTTCACACCGAAGGGCGTGAAGCGTTCAAAATCTTTGATGTTGCGGGTGGCGATGGATTGGCGAGTGCAGTAGGCAGCTGCGGCAATCATGCAGTCGGCATGAGATCCTCGCTTGCGACCGGTTTGGTGGAAAAGCCGCGAGGCGAACTCTGCTTGGTCCGCCGTGAACGGATGAATACCGCCCGTCAGAATCGCATGCACCGCATTTTTCTGTTCTTTGGTGTGGGGGCCATTGCAAAATTCCGACCAAGTCACTGCCGAGGCGGCCAGTGGGATTTTATGACTTAACCAACCGTGCACCATCTCCACCTGTGCCGAATGGCAGGTGACGATGTCGATGAGGATGTTGGTATCTAAGTGTATCACGATTCCCACCAATACTTGCGTTCTTGCCGTTCTGCCACGACTTCCGAGCGAAATTTTTCCGCATCCTCAGCAACCAGTCCGCCGCCGTTTTGGAGCCAAGCGAGAGCTTGCAGCGGATCCATGGTTTGTTCCTCCACATCAGCTTTTTCTTTGAGCTGACGAACCGCACGACGAATCACCTCAGCCTTGGAGATGCTCCATTTCTCGCTCATATCCTTCAGAGCTTGGATGGTCCAAGCGTCCAGTGCCATGCTCGTTCTTGTAAGAGAGTAACTCATGTGGTAACGATGTGGTAACAGAGCGATTCCGTCAACAAAAAAATCAGACTGGATACTTTTT
>RDYF01000036.1 GCA_004293285.1 Verrucomicrobiota bacterium
GCACAGAAGAATACATCAGCGGACGCTTTGGTTAAAGAAAGGAATTTTTATGATGAACGGACCCCACATTTTTCGCGACTTCGATAACGCCATCCGCACCCTCAAGGATGAAGTGTTGCTGATGGCGAGTCTCACGCGTCAAAATCTGGAGCGCGCTACCCGTTCGCTGCTGGATCGCGATATCGAACTGTCCCGCGTGGTGATTGGCGATGATAGTGAGGTCGACGATCTCGAAATCCGTGTCGATCAAACGGGCATGGAAATTCTCGTTCGACACCACCCCATGGCCTCGGACTTGCGCCTGGTGATTTCCTCGATGAAAATTTCCACCTGTCTCGAGCGCATTTCCGACCACGCGGTGAACATTGCCAAGCGGTCGAAAAAAATCTGCCGCGGTCCTGAGTTGCAGGAAGTGGCACTGATTGAGCCTTTGTATGTTCTCGCCGACAACCTCTTGCGCGATGCGATGATTTCTTTCACCGACCAAAATCTGGAACTCGCCGAAGGCTTGAAAGCGCGCGACAAAGAGCTGGATCGCATGCACAAAACTCTCATCGCTTCGCTCAGCGAACGTTTGGAAAGTTCCGGCGGCATGGCTGAGTCCTTACTGCACTTGATTTTTGTGATTCGCTCGCTTGAGCGCATCGGCGATCTCGCCGTCAACATCGGCGAAGACGCGGTGTTTCTCGGCAGCGCCCAGGACATCCGACATTCCTCCAAAAAAGTCACGAAAGAGAATCCTGCTCCGTCGGACGAATGAAACGAATTCGTCACAGGGCCAGCCTTTCCCATCGATGAGTCCCGGCTATGTTCGAGAACGTGCAGACAGTATTAGTGATCGAAGATGAAGTGGATATCACCGACTTGGTGGCGTTCAATCTAGAACGCGCAGGCTGCAGGGTCCTCAAAGCTCACGATGGACAACTTGGCCTCGACCTCGCTCTCAAAGAACGCCCCGATATCATTGTGCTCGACCTCATGCTGCCGACCCTCAATGGGCTTGGTGTGCTGAAAGGCTTGCGACGTGACGCGCGCACGCAGCAAATCCCCGTGATCTTGCTCACGGCCCGAGCGCAAACAGAAGACCGCATCGCCGGTCTCGCCGCAGGAGCGGATGACTATGTGACGAAGCCCTTTTCCCCAAAAGAATTGGTCCTTCGCGTGCAAGCGGTGCTCAAGCGCATGCAGATCAGTTCGGGCTCGACCGACTTCGCTGTCGGACCGTTTCGCTTTGATAAAAATTCACTGAAATTCTACATCGAGAACGAACCCGTGGAGCTCACTGCCACCGAGTTCAAACTGTTGCTGTTCCTCTGCGAGCGGGCCAATCACCCGCAACAACGCAATGACATGCTGCGCAGCGTTTGGGGTTATAGCGACGATGTCATCAGTCGCACCTTGGACACTCACATGAAGCGCCTGCGCCAAAAACTCGGCGCACATGCGGATAAGGTTGAAACGATCCGCGGTGTCGGCTATCGTTTCGTCAATCCCGCTTCATGAATCTCGAATGGTCCATCATCAGTATCGCCGCTGCCCTCATTGCGTGGTTGTATCTGGACCAAATTCAACGAAAAAAACGTTACCAATTCAAATTACAGCGGGTGAAAGAAATCCATCAAAACGCACTAGATGCCGAGCGCAAACGCCATGAACTACTCCTCGATGGCTTGTCGGACGCTTTGTTTCTGGTCGATGACCACGGTCGCATTTGTTACGCGAACATCACTGCAAAGCGGATGTTTGCCGAGCGCACGCTCGTCGGCCAATCCCCGCAGGCGGTTTTTCCTGATGCTCGCTTCATTACCGCGATGCAGGAATGCGAGCGCATGAACAAGTCCGTTGTGACGCGACTGATTCTGCCTCAACAACTTTCCCCGCTCGGCTCTCAAGAAAATCGCGGTGTCAATGCCTGGCTGCTCGATGTCGCACCTCTGCCGCCTGAGGCGTATCCACAAGCTAAGTTGCGCATTTTGCTGCGCGATCTCACGGCAGAATACCAAAGCGAACAAGTGCGCAAGGACTTTGTCGCCAATGCCTCGCACGAACTCCGCACGCCGCTCGCCATCATCCAAGGGTATCTGGAAAACCTGCTAGAAGCGGGTGCGCTGAAGGATCAGCAAATGTCTGCCAAATTCCTCAGCATCATGTCGAAGCATACCGACCGGGTGTCGCGCATCGTCGAGGACATGCTGATGATTTCTCGCTTGGAGTCCGGCGAAGCAGCCGCGCTGAGCATTGAGCCATTTGAATTTTACAGCTGTGTGCAGGATGTCTTGGAGCGTCTCGATCATTTGATTGTCAGCAAATCGGCCAAAATCAAAATCGATGCCGTGGAACGCGGGCTCATCATCTCGGGCGATCGCTTTTACTGGACGCAGGTGCTGTTCAACTTGATTGAAAACGCTCTGAAACAAAATCTCCAACCTGGTCTAACGGTCGAGGTCACAGCGCACACGACGACCGATGGTGTAGAAATTGCGGTGACCGATGACGGCATTGGCATTCCTACCAATCACCTGCCTTTTGTGTTCAAGCGCTTTTATCGTGTCGACCAAAGCCACACCAATACCTCCATCAAGGGCACAGGATTGGGGCTATCGATTGTGAAACGTGCGATCGAAGCGCATGGTGGCACCATTCATGTCACCTCGACCCCCGGTAAGGAAACCAAGTTTTCGATCTCCCTCCCTAACAACAAGATTCAAATCGAAGATCATTTTTCCGCAGCGAGCTAAATGTCGATTCTCTCGCGCTTTTTGATTTTTCCTCTTTGACTCACTGACGAACTACTTCACTGTGTCGTTGTGAACTTGATCCCCGCACTTTCATTCATTGCGGCAGCCAGCACAGATGTCTCGCCTCTTTTCGGCTTGTTGACCTTAGTTTTGCTGTTAGCCGTTTTTGTCTCGCTCGTCATGGCGAAGCTACGTCAAAGTTTGTTAGTCGGTTACTTTCTCTGCGGAATTCTGATGGCCAACAGTGGCATCCCGGGCGCGTTGGGGATCGATGCGAGTGACGCGATCATCCCGCAACTCGCGGAGCTCGGCATTGTGTTGCTGATGTTCACGCTCGGCATCGAATTCTCTTTCCGGGAACTGCAGCACTTATGGCGACTCGCACTCATCGGCGGCGGTCTGCAAGTGCTGATCACGGCTTGGTTCAGTGGCAGCATCGCGGCTCTTCTCGGTCGACCCTGGGAAGAATGCTTGCTGATTGGCATTGTCTTTGCCCTCAGCTCGACAGCCGTTTCGCTGAAATCTTTTCAAGATCAGGGATTGAGCGCGAGCCCCGGAGCCAAAACCGCTCTCGGCATTGCTTTGTTTCAAGACATTTTGGTCATTGGTCTTTTCCTCATACTCCCGGCTTTGCTGGGCGATTCGAAAACCCCCATGGGCCAACAAATCCTCGTCGCCCTGGGCAAAGGCCTGGCTTTTCTCGGCGGCGCTGCTCTTTTGGGTCGATTTGGCATCAATCCACTGCTCCACGCTGTCGCGAAAACTCGCAGCAGGGAATTGTTTACGCTCACCATCATCGGCATGAGCGCCGGCGTCGCTTTCGCTGGTGGAGCGCTCGAACTCAGTCTCGCCCTCGGCGCTTTTGCCGGCGGCATGATGGTCAGCGAATCGATCTACAGTCACCGCATCATGACGGATATCTTGCCGTTTAAGGATTTGTTTCTCACGATCTTTTTTGTCTCGGTCGGACTGATGATCGATGTCCGAGAAGTCCTCGCCAATTGGTGGATCATCCTGCTCGGCACCATGGCCGTTTTTGCGTTCAAGTCGATCACTGTCTTTGCGGTCTCTCGACTCCTGCGCTTGCCGCTTCGTCCCGCCCTGCTCGCCGCAGCCAGTCTGTCGAGCTTGGGGGAGTTTTCGCTGGTGCTGATTCAGAAATCCAACGAGTTCCGCCCGTTCCACCCTTGGCTGGAACAAATCTTGTTGATCTGTACCGCGCTCGGCATGGCCCTGATTCCGGGTTCGATGCTTGCCACCGCCCCACTGAGCGCTTGGATGGAGCGCCGGGGATGGTTCCGCTGCAAACGCAGCACTCCCACCTCTCTCACATCCAGCGCTTCCATCAAGTCTCTCGAAGATCACGCGATCATTTGTGGCTATGGACCTGTGGGACAGGAATTGCACCGCGCCCTCCTGCATGAAGGGGTCGATTGCATCATCGTCGATCTCAATGCCGACACCGTGCGCGACCTGAAAAAGCAAGGTCATCCTGTGTTGTTTGGCGATGTCACTCATCCCGAGGCTCAAGCTCTCGCCAAAATCAAGCAAGCACGTTTGATCGCTTTCACCTTCCCGCAAACGCAGGTCACCAAACAAGCCATTCCGCTCGTGTTAAGTGAAAACCCCGAAATCCTCATCTTGGCGCGCGCGAAGTTCTCGACCGAAGCGCTCGATCTCACGCTGATGGGCGCGCGGGTGGTACACGATGAGAAAGAAAGCTCGATGGCGATGGTGGAAATGGGGCTCTGCGCTTACGAGAAAAACCCGATCTAAGCCAAAAGCTCGCGACACAGCATGCAGGTTTTGCCATTGCATCCGCGTGCGGTGCAATATTCTCGCCCAGCGAAAATGATTTGCAGGTGCAGTTTGTTCCAAGACTCCTTGGGAAAAAGCTTTTTCAAATCCGCTTCGGTTTGTTCGACATTTTTGGCGGGCGACAACTTCCAGCGTTTGGCGAGTCGGTGAATGTGAGTATCCACGGGAAAAGCCGGCACGCCAAAGGCCTGCGCCATGACTACCGATGCCGTTTTATGACCGACCCCAGGTAGCGCTTCGAGCGCTGCGAAATCCTGCGGCACTTGACCACCGTGCTGCTCGACGAGGATTTTCGAGAGCTCGACAATCGCCACGCTCTTGCGCGGAGATAGGCCGCAGGGACGGATGATTTCACGCACTTTTTCGACAGGCACTTGCGCCATCGAAAAAGGATCCGCGGCCAGATCGAACAAGGCGGGCGTTACGGTATTCACCCGTGCGTCGGTGCACTGAGCCGAGAGCAAAACTGCGATCAATAAGGTGTAAGGATCCCGATGATCCAAAGGAATCGGCGTCTCTGGATAGAGCTCTTCCAATCGCTTCAACAGATAATCCGCCCGCTGTTTTTTGGTCATGTCGGTTGAGGCCACTTTTTTTCCTGTCAACAACAACCACCACTCACGCGCACAACCCACGATGATGGCTGCCACGAGAACAAGAAACAGAGTGGTGATCGCGATATCGACCCATGCGTTGGTGATCGCTTGCTCGCTCATCCGACGCTGATGATCCGAAAGTGGTGAAGCTAACAAATCCCGATGCTTGAGAATTGCCGGCCAAAATCCCGCAGCTTTCGCGGAGAAAATTTTCATCCATCCGGCAAGGAATGTCACGCAGGTCAAAAAGAGCATAGGCACTAAAGTTACCCAACAATAGCGCACTTTGCCCATTTTGATCAAAATCGTCGTGCCCAAGCAAAAGGCGATGACTGCCAGCAATTGATTGGAAATGCCAAAAATCGGCCACAAACTCTTGGCAATGCCCTCAGGGTCCAGGGCTCCTTGATAGAGAAAGTAGCCCCAAGCTGATACGAGGAGAAAGGTCGAGATCACATTCGCCGACCAAGAAGAAGTATCGCGCATTTTCGGCACGAAGCTGCCCAGGAAATCCTGCAAAATGAAACGCCCCACCCTCGTTCCCGCGTCGAGCGTGGTGAGAATGAACAAGGCCTCGAACATGATCGCGAAGTGATACCACAACGACAGCGCATCTTTGCCGCGAAAGACTTTCTGAAACATCACCGCCATGCCCACGGCGAAGGTCGGAGCACCGCCCGCTTTGCCAATCATGGTGGGCTCTTGCAATTTCTCCGCCAACTCGCGCATTTCTTCTCCGGTGACCGCATACTTCGGTCCGTAGGAATTGATTTTTTCCAATTGCCGCTCCACCGCCACGGGGTCGGCTGGATCGATGGGTGAATTGATCGCAAAGTATTGACCGGGAGGTAAGGTCGATGCCGCAATGATGGCCATCAGCGCCACCAGCATTTCTACCACCATGGCACCGTAGCCGACCAGCTTGATGTCTTTTTCGCGCGCCAGCAATTTGGGTGTGGTGCCGGACGAAATCAAAGCGTGAAAACCACTCACCGCACCGCAAGCGATGGTGATGCAGACAAAAGGAAACACTGGCCCGGGGACGACAAAGCCCGAGCCATCGATGAATGGCGTCACCGCAGGCATCTGCAAAGGAGGTGCCAAAAACACAATGAAAACCGCCAACACCGCCACCGTGCCAAGCTTCATGAAGGTGCTCAGGTAATCGCGCGGTGCTAAGAGCAACCACACCGGCAACACAGCGGCGGCGAAGCCGTAGATCATGATGGCCCACGCCAAAGAAGGGGTCGACCAGGTCAAGGCTTGGTTCCACGATTCCGGCAAAAATTTGCCGCCTACCACAGCGAGCAGCAAGCCCACGACTCCCGCCACCGATGTCGCAGTGACACCGACCTTGCCCGATTTCATCGCCAAGCCCATCAGCATTGCCAAGGGAATGGTGCAGGCAATCGTAAACAATCCCCAAGGCGAATGCGCCAAGGCTTTGGCCACGACCAAGCCTAACACCGCTAGCAAAATGGTCATGATGGCAAGCAAACTGAACATCGCAATCAATCCGACCACCGGACTGATTTCTTCTTTGAGCATTTGCCCCAGAGATTTTCCATCCCGACGCATCGATGCGAACAACACGATGGCATCGTGCACGCCACCGCCGAGTGCGGCACCGACCAAAATCCACAAGGTTCCTGGCAAGTAACCAAATTGCGCCGCGAGCACCGGCCCCACCAAGGGACCAGGACCTGCAATCGCGGCAAAGTGATGACCAAACACCACCCACTTCGGCGTTGGCACGTAGTCTTTGCCATCGCCCAATGTCACCGCTGCGGGCGCACGCATGTCATCGATGGTCAACACCTTCGCCATCAGCCACGACGCGTAGAATCGATACGCCACCGCAAAAGTGCACAAGCCTGCCACCACCAACCACAGCGAGTTGATCGGCTCACCGCGCGACAAAGCTGCCACGCCCACGGCGACAGCACCTACGACCGAAATCAACAACCAAAGAAGAATTTTTCCCCAACGCATGCTCGACCCTATGAAAACCGTTCGCTTTCAAGCAAGGGGGAATGTTGCCATCATTCTCGCTTGGCAAGCAGCTCCACTTTTTCTTTGATGCTTCAAGCATTAACCAACCCAATATGAAAACCCTCTTTTTCTTGCCCCAGTGCCGATGTATCTTCGGGCTGTTGTTCTTACCGATCACCGTCTTCGCGCAAATCGGCGAGTACTTGAAAAAGCCCGACCCCTGGTATTCGAGCAAAGAAGCTCTCACCATCGCCGGCAACGTCATCAGCTACCAAAGCGATCTCGGCGGCTGGCCGAAGAACACCGTCAAACCCACCCAAGTCTATCGCGGCTCACGCAAGGACCTGCGCCCGACTTTTGACAATGGCGCGACGATGGATGAAATGCGCCTGCTCGCTCGCATCCACCAAGCGACCCGCGATCGCGATTGCGCCACGGCATTTCAGCGCGGCTTGCATTACATCCTCAAAGCGCAGTATCCCAACGGCGGTTGGCCTCAGTCTTTCCCGCTAAGCACGCAATATCATCGTCACATCACTTTCAACGATGGCTCGATGGTCCGCGTAATGATGTTTGTGCGCGAAGTGAGTACCGACCGACTCTACTCTTTCGTCTCCCTGCGCGATCGCGACCAAGCCGCGCGCGCTTGGGAAAAAGGCATCGACTGCATCTTGCGCTGCCAAATCCGCCTCAATGGACAACTCACCGTCTGGTGCGCGCAACATGATGAAATCACTCTCGCCCCACGCAAGGCCCGCTCTTATGAACTCCCTTCTCTCAGCGGGTCGGAATCAGTCGGCATTACCCGATTGCTCATGAGCATCGAAAAACCCCGTCCCGAAGTCGCGCGCGCGGTCGATGCCGCCATCGCTTGGTTCGAGCGCTCAGCCATTCGCGGCATCCGCATTCAGCGAATCGATGACCCCAAAGCCCCCCGAGGCCGGGATCACATCATCGTCCGCGACCCCAAGGCCCGCCCCCTTTGGGCACGATTTTACGACCTGAAAAACCAACAGCCCATGTTCTGCGATCGCGATGGCATCCCAAAGCGCAATTTTTCGGATCTCGGCTATGAACGTCGCAATGGTTATGCATGGTATGGCAATTGGGCACAAAATCTTTTGGAAAAAGAATACCCACGCTGGCAAAAAAAACACGCGCGACTCCGCCGCTAATCCGCACGGCCGATGCAATTTCTCATTGCGCGCTTGAAACATCACCATTTTCGCCGTAAACCCCTTCCCGCATCTCCATGTTACTCCACTTTTACAAAATGAACGGCGCGGGCAATGACTTCATTGTCATCGATAATCGCGATCTCTCCATTCAACTCGATGAGGAACAAATCGCCGCGCTCTGCGATCGTCATCGTGGCATCGGAGCCGATGGCCTACTGGCCGTGGAACCCGCCGAAAAAGGAGCCGATTTCAAATTCCGCTACTACAATGCCGATGGCGGCGAGGCGGAAATGTGCGGCAACGGTGCGCGCTGCTTTGGGCGCTTCACCGCCAATCTGACCGACGAGGTCAAGGAGGTTGTCACCTTTGAAACCATCGCCGGAACACTGTCCGCTCATCTCGTGGAGGAAAATGTGCGCATCGCCATGTCGAATCCGCACGACCTCCGCTTGAACATGGACCTGAGCCTCGATGGCCTCGATGGCACCATCCATTTCATCAACACCGGCGTTCCTCACGTGGTGGTCTTTGTCAATGACCTGAAAAACATCGATGTACTGAAATACGGCACTCTACTTCGTTACCACGAAGCCTTTGCGCCCGCAGGCACCAACGTGAATTTTGCCAAAGTGCTTAGCTCCCAACACATCGCCATCCGCACCTATGAGCGCGGGGTGGAAGATGAGACGCTCGCTTGCGGCACCGGCATGACGGCCTGTGCGCTGATTCATCACTTGCTCACGGGAGCTGCTTCGCCTGTGAAAGTCGATGTCGCGGGCGGCGATACGCTTGAAATCGGTTTTGTGGCCGATGGACAACATTTTACCGACGTCACACTTTCCGGTCCCGCCGATTTTGTGTTTGAGGGTGCCATCGAAATTTGATTCCCTTCGCCATGTCCTTCCAAGGAACTTACACCGCCATCATCACTCCGTTTCGCAATGGTCGTATCGATGAATCCGCTTTTCAAGCGCTGGTCGAACGCCAAGTCGCTGGCGGAGTGGCTGGGATTGTCCCCGTCGGCACCACCGGCGAGTCGCCCACGCTGGACATGGATGAACACAAAGCACTGATCGAAATGGCAGTGGCTTTCGCCGCTGGACGCATCGAAGTCGTCGCGGGTAGCGGCGCCAATTCGACCAAGGAAGCAATCGAACTCACGCAGGCCGCCGAAGCCTTGGGTGCCACGGGCACGCTGCAAGTATGCCCTTATTACAACAAGCCCTCGCAAGAGGGAGTGTTCCAGCATTTCCGCACGATTGCCGAAAACACCTCACTGCCCCTCATGCTCTACAGCGTACCCGGTCGCTCGGGCATCGAGATTTCGGTCGAAACCACCGCTCGCCTCGCTGCAGCATGCTCGAACATCACGGCGATGAAGGAAGCCGGTGGCTCGGTCGATCGGATCAGCCAGCTCCGCGCCGCACTGCCTCAAGATTTCGCGCTACTCAGCGGCGATGACCCACTCACACTGCCTTTCATGATCTGTGGAGCCACCGGACTGGTGTCGGTCGCCTCAAACATTATCCCCGCTGAAATCAGTCAATTGGTGCAATTCTGTCTCGATGGTCATTACGCCGAAGCAGCCCGACTTCACCAACACTTCTATCCGCTGTTGCGCGGCTTGATGACGCTCGACGTCAACCCGGTGCCGATCAAAACCGCAGCTCATCTGATGAATCTCTGTTCCGCAGATTTCCGCCTGCCGCTGGTAGGTCTCACGGAATCGCAAACCACCAGCCTCCGTTCTTTGTTGCAATCGTATCAACTCCTCTGAGCCATTTCTTATGTCGCATTCTCCCAAACTTCTCGTCACCGGCCAATCGGGCCGCATGGGCCAGGCGGTCATTGCCGCCGCTAAACAAGCCGGGGTCGAAGTCGCCGCTACGCACGATGCCGGTCAGGACCTCGCCAACGCACTGGCAAAAGCTGACACCGTGATCGATTTCACGATTCACTCGTTCACCGCCGAATTGATCGATCACGCGCTGAAATACGGCACCCGTCTGGTCATCGGCACCACCGGTCACACGGAAGCGGAACGCGAAATCATCTACGCCGCAGCAAAAACTCTGCCCATCGTCTACGCACCGAATTTTTCCATCGGCGTCAATGCGCTATTCTGGCTCACCCGACACGCCGCACGCATTCTTGGCAATGAACATTTCGACATCGAAGTCACGGAAATGCATCACCGACACAAGATCGATGCCCCATCCGGCACCGCACGACGCATTCTCGAAATCCTCAATGAGGAGACGCAGACGGATTATCACGATGACATCGTACACGGCCGCTTTGGTCTCACCGGAGCTCGCCCCTCCCGCCAAATTGGCATGCACACCCTGCGTGGCGGTGATGTGGTGGGCGATCATACCGTGATGTTTGCCGCCGATGGCGAACGTGTGGAACTCACTCACAAAGCCAGTTCCCGCATGACTTTTGCCAGCGGCGCAGTCAAGGCTAGTCAGTGGCTTGCCTCCCAAGGGGCAGGACTCTATGACATGCAAGACGTGCTCGGCCTCCACTGAAGAGAAATTCTCCGCGTTCTCTCGAATCTGGCGCGCGCACACTCGACTGGCACGAGAAATGCATCTGATAGCGACACCAGAGAAGGGATTTTCTCAAAAAAATCATTCGCTGGATGAAAAATCTGCGCTATAGACATTTACCAAATACAGCATGACCAAGAAAAAAGTGATTATCATTGGCGCCGGTCCTGGCGGTTTGACGTCGGGCATGATTCTCGCTCACCGAGGATTCGATGTCACGATTCTCGAAAAGCAAAATCGCGTGGGCGGACGCAATGCCGAGCTGAAAGTAGGCGACTTCTCTTTCGATACAGGCCCCACTTTTTTGCATCAAAAATTCACGCTCGATGAGGTTTTCGCCGAAGCCGGAGGCAAACCTGAAGACTACATGGACTTGGTCCTGCTCGATCCTATGACCAAGCTCACTTGGGGCGATCTGTCGATGGAGACCACCTGCGACCGCGAACTCATGGAAGCGAATGTCGAAAAAGCGTTCCCCGGTCACGGTGAGGGATATCGCCGCTTCATGGCCGATCACGCGGTGAAACTCGCCGCCATTTACCCCTGCCTTCAGCGCCCTTACCACGAACTCAAAGCTTTCCTGAGCCCCGCGTTGATGAAGGCGATTCCCTATGTCGCCACGGGAAAAAGTGTCGTCGATGTGCTGGAAAATTATTTCGCCGATGACCGACTGAAACTCGCGTTTACGTTCCAAGCCAAGTACCTCGGCATGTCGCCATGGCGCTGCCCCGCTCTCTTCAGCATTCTTTCCTACATCGAATACCGCTACGGCATCTATCACGTCCAAGGCGGTTTGTGCAAAATCTCGGAAGGCATGGCCCAACTCTTCCAAAAAAATGGCGGCACTCTGCGACTCAATTCCGCTGTCAAAGAACTAAAGTTCACCGGCACTCAATGCAGTGGCGTGGAATTGGAAAATGGCGAGATCCTCGCTTGCGATGACATCATCATGAATGCCGACTACGCCCACGCGGTCACGAATCTGCTGAATGGTCACTCGAAACCGAAATCGCAAGTGGAGCGCAAGAAGTTCTCTTGCTCGACTTTCATGCTCTACCTCGGCTTGGACAAAATTTACACCGAGGAACCGCACCACCACATCATTTTTGCCGACAATTACCGCCATAATGTCGAGGACATTCAAAGCGAAAAAATTGTCTCGGACGACATGTCGGTCTATGTCCGCAATTCGTCGATCACCGATCCCCATGTCGCACCTCCGGGTCAATCGGGTCTCTACATCTTGGTCCCCACCATCAACACCCGACATGGCTTCGACTGGGAGAGCTACAAGCAAGAATACCGCGATAAGGTGATTGCTCGAATTGAAGCAAAAACCGGCATGAAGGACCTGAGCAAGCACATCATCGCCGAACGCATCCTTACCCCACAGGATTGGCGCGATGAAGGCGACATCTTCATGGGCGCCACCTTCAACCTCGCTCACACGCTTGATCAAATGCTTTATCTCCGCCCACACAACCGCATGGAAGGGTTCGACAACCTCTTCCTCGTTGGCGGCGGGACCCACCCTGGCAGCGGACTTCCGACGATTTATGAAAGCGGCCGCATCTCGAGCAATCTGCTCTGCGACCGACACAAGGTCGCCTACGATCGCGTCGACCTCGCTCCTGCCTTTCTTACCCATGCAGGATAACAGGAAAAGGTCTGAAAATGACCTAAGCTCCTGATCTCGAAAAGGCAAATCGGCGACGTAAAAGCTTCATCAATCCTTGCTGAAGCACGTCTTCTTTTGTCCAATGAATCGGGCCATTCGCCAAAAAATCCGACAAAATCACCTTGCCAAAGTCCCACATCCGTGGCACTTTGTGGTGTCGACATTAGTATCTTTATCAACTCACTAAGGTTATGCTTCCTGCTCACGCTCCCTTTTCTGAATCTGCTCGGCGTTTGATCGAGACCGCACTCGTTGGCCTTGACGCCACACAGCGCGCTTGGCTTTCGGGCTATCTTGCTAGCGCTCCCGCAGCCGCCGTCACCGCTCCTGCCGCTTCGGTGAAAGCTCTCGTTCTCTACGGCACGGAGTCCGGCAATTCGGAGAAACTCGCCGATCGCACGGCGAAGGAAGCGAAGAAAAAGGGCATCGCGGCGACAGTGAAGAATATGTCGGACATCAAAGCGGCTGATCTCGCCAAGCACCAAAATTTGATGGTGGTCGTTTCCACTTGGGGCGATGGCGAACCGCCCGATACCGCCACAGGTTTTTACAAGGAGTTCATGGCCCTTGAAACGAAGCTGCCTGATCTGAAGTTCTCGGTCTGCGCTCTTGGCGATACTTCTTACGAAAAATTCTGCCAAGTCGGCAAGGACATCGACGCCAAACTGGAGTCGCTTGGCGCCCAGCGCGTCGCTCCTCGGGCCGATTGCGATGTCGATTATGAGGAAGCGTTCACCGACTGGCTTGGCGCTACACTCACAGCCCTTGCTCCCCAATCCGTCGCTGTCGCCGAGGTGCCCGCCGCAGCTCTTCCTGTCGCTAGCAGCTATGGCTTGAAAAATCCTTTCCCTTCCGAGGTCTTGGAAAACATTCTCCTCAATGGCAAAGGCAGCGCTAAGGAAACGATCCATGTCGAACTCTCGCTCGCTGGTTCGGGCCTGACCTACGAGCCCGGCGATGCTCTCGCTGTGATTCCGTCGAATGCCGATGACGTGGTCGCCGACCTGCTCCAAGCCGCGAAACTCACAGGCAAGGAAGAAATCGAAACCAAAGCCACTGGCAAAAAAGCGCTGGCCGATGCCCTGCGTGAAGATCTCGACATCACCGGACTTTCCCGCTCGGTGCTCACCAAGCTCCAAGAAGCCGCTCCTCATCCGAAGCTCGCCGCACTGCTCGATGAATCGGCGAAGGAACAACTCAAGGAATACACCTACGGTCGCGAAATCGTCGATGCCATTGTCGACTTCGCACCCCAAGGCCTGCCTGCTCAAACTCTCGCCAGCTTGTTGCGCAAGCTACCACCCCGCCTTTACTCCATCGCTTCGAGCCCATTGGCTCATCCCGATGAAGTTCACCTCACCGTTGCCGCAGTGCGCTACCAATCGCATGGCCGCGCACGCAAGGGCGTCGCTTCCACCTACCTCGCCGACAAAGCACATACCGGTCAGTCGGTCAAAGTCTACACCCACACCAACAAAAACTTCCGTCTGCCGGAAAATGGCGACACCCCCATCATCATGGTGGGCCCAGGAACAGGCATTGCACCGTTCCGCGCTTTTGTCGAGCACCGCGCCGAGCTCGGCCACTCGGGCAAAAACTGGCTGTTTTTCGGAGATCAGCGCTACATGTTTGATTTCCTCTACCAACTGGAATGGCAGGAGCATCTCAAAAACGGCACGCTAAGTCGTCTCGACGTCGCCTTCTCCCGGGACCAGCCCGAGAAGATCTACGTGCAGCAGCGCATGCGCGAGAAGTCGCGCGACCTCTACGATTGGCTGCAACAGGGTGCTCACTTCTACGTCTGCGGCGATGCCTCGCGCATGGCGAACGATGTTCATGAAGCCTTGATCGACATCTACCAACAGCACGGCGGCCTCACCCGCGAAGCAGCCGAGGCCGAACTCGAAGCCCTCAAGAAAGCCAAGCGCTACCAGCGCGATGTTTATTAATTGATCAGCCTGATCAGTCCAACCCGACTGATCAGATAGATCTCTTTCCACTGCCCACTGATCACTAACCACTGAAAAAGTCATGTCTGAAACCAAACTCGCCGCTAACGAATACATCAAGATCCGCTCGAACTATCTTCGCGGCACGCTCGCGGAAGAACTCACGGATGTCTCGACCGGTGCCATCTCGGAAGACAGCCAACAGCTGATCAAGTTCCACGGCTCCTACATGCAGGATGACCGCGACTTGCGCCCCGACCGACGCAAGCATCGCTTGGAAAAAGCCTACTCGTTCATGATCCGCATCCGCGTTCCCGGCGGTGTTGCCACCCCCGCTCAGTGGCTGGCCACCGATGATCTTTGCGAAAAATACGGCAATCAGGATTTCAAGCTGACCACCCGCCAAGCCTTCCAACTTCACGGCGTCATCAAATCGAACCTCAAGCGCACGATTCAAGAAATCAACCAAGCCGCTATGGACACCATCGCCGCGTGTGGCGACGTCAACCGCAATGTGATGTGCAATCCCAATCCGCACCTCTCGCATGTCCACGCCGCAGCCCTAAAAGCAGCTCAGGACATTTCCGATCACCTCACACCTCGCACCCGCGCTTACCACGAAATCTGGCTGGACGGTGAAAAGATTGAATCGTCGGAGGAGGAAGTCGAACCAATCTACGGCAAAACCTACCTGCCCCGTAAGTTCAAGATCACCGTTGCAGTGCCTCCTTCGAACGATGTCGATATCTACGCAAACTGCCTTTCTTTTATCGCCATTGTCGAAAAAGACCAACTGGTTGGTTACAACGTCGCCGTGGGTGGCGGTATGGGCATGACTCACGGTGCTGAGGAAACTTTCCCTCGCATTGCCGACGTCATCGGTTTCTGCACGCCCGAGCAAGTGGTGGAAGTGGCCGAGATGGTAGTGAAGGTGCAGCGCGACTTTGGTTGCCGGACCGACCGCAAGCATGCGCGTCTGAAGTACACCGTGCAAGATCACGGACCTGCCTGGTTCTTGGAAAAGCTCAACGAGTATCTCGGTTGGAATTTGCAACCGGTGCGTGATTTCGTTTTCGAAAACAACGGCGATCGCTACGGCTGGGTCACTGATCCGACAGGAAATTCTCACCTCACGCTCTTCATCGAAGGTGGTCGTGTGATTGATCGTCCAGGCAACCCCATTCGCACCGGCCTCAAGGAAATCGCGAAAGTGCACACGGGCGACTTCCGTCTCACGGCGAACCAGAATGTCATGATCGCCAACGTCACTCCCGAGCAGCGTCCGGTGATCGAAGCCTTGGTGGAGAAATACGGCCTGGAAGATGGCAAGAAGCGCAGTGCGCTGCGCCTCAACGCGCTGGCTTGCGTTGCCCTGCCGACATGTGCTTTGTCGCTCGCCGAAGCCGAGCGTTATCTGCCCAAGCTGATCGATGAGATCGAAAAAGACATCGAAGCCGCAGGACTTCGGCACGATGCGATCACCATTCGCATGACAGGTTGCCCGAACGGTTGCGCCCGACCCTACATTGCCGAGATCGGCTTTGTTGGTCGTGGTCCGGAGCGCTACAACGTCTACCTTGGTGGTGGACATGCGGGTCAGCGCTTGAGCAAGCTTTACAAAGCCGATGTTCCCCAATCGGAAATTCCTGGCCTGCTCAGCCCCGTCATTCATCGCTACGCGAAAGAGCGCGAAGAAGGAGAAAAATTCGGCGACTTTGTCATCCGTGCCGGCATCATTGCCGCCACCGTGCAAGGCGATGATTTCCACAAAAACATTCGTCCACTGGTCGAATCTCTGTGATTTCCCCCATGACCAAATCGATCATCACCGCCGATACTCTTTCGAGCCGTTTGGAGCCGCTCAAGGCAGGAGAACGACTGCGCTTGCTGCACGAGGAATTTGGCAGCCGCGTGGTTGCCACCACATCTTTTGGCCTGCAAGCAGCGGTGATGCTTCATCTGATTCACCACCATGCCCCCGAGATGCCCGTAGTGTTCATCGATACGGGCTACCTTTTTCCGGAGACCTACCAATACATGCAGCAATTGCTGCAAAAATGGCCCATCAACTTGCACACCTACCTGCCCAAGATGTCGGCAGCTCACCAGGAGGCGGTCTATGGCAAGCTCTGGGAACAAGGCAAGGAAGGCAATGACCGATACGCCCTGATCAACAAAATCGAGCCCATGAATCGCGCCCTTCAAGAATTGGACGCCGATGTCTGGGTTTCGGGCTTGCGTCGCAGTCAGAGCTCGACCCGTGCCAACCGACCCTTTGCGGAACAACAGAAAAAGACCCTCAAGGTTTATCCGATTCTCGACTGGGCCGATGCCCAGGTTTCGGCTTACATGACTCTCAACGCCATTCCTCTTCACCCGCTCGCCGACCAATACGTCACCATGGGCGATTGGCATAGCACCTCCCCTGCCGAGCAAGGCGTCGAGGCCGAATCGACCCGCTACAACGGGCTGAAGTACGAATGCGGACTCCACGAAACCTCCACCCAATCCGACTTCCAGATTTGATGTCGTAGCCAGAGAGGAAGAGCCCCGTCACTGCACGCGTCTCTTCCAGGCCCCAAGCTTGCTGCGAACTTTTTGCTTCGCATCATCAAACTGCGCGAGCAACCACGCCCAAGGAGTGTTGGATCGCTGGAAGGCCCAAGGCAAAGGCGGGACTTTTTTGCCGCCATCGTTCAGCCAATCGATGAGATCCATCACTTCGCGGTGGCAATACCAAAACTGCTTGCGCCAACGCTGCCAGGGCTTCGGACTCGCGCCAAAGTGAGCAACATGCGCTCGGGGATCGCGATTCAACTCAAACGGGGCGATCGGCGGTGCCAGAGGCGAAAAAGTGACGAGCGAGCTCAACACCGATTCATCAATCATGAAATAGGCCGGCGCGGCACGAACCACCAGTCCGTCATCTCGATTCGGCAAAAAGCGATTGATGTGATCGCTCCACTGTTGAATGAAATCCAGATGCTGGCGATGAATCACAAAAGTGTTCGCCACACAGGTCGTCTCAATGTTCGGCACCACAGCTTGCGGAATGTCTTGTCGCCATTGTTGCAACACCGATTGCGGTACGGGACCACGTGTTTCACCAGGGGCATAGTGCTTGGACCAGACCCAAGCATTTTCCGACGGCTCTCGCAAACGGATCTGAAAATGCCCGTTGCTCGGAACCAATCGAGACGATACGTCGCCAATAATCATGCAATCGGCATCCATCCAAGCAATGTATTCCGTCGCTGCCGAAAAAATCGCTTCGCTCTTCCGATTGCTTACGTTCCGATGGTTTCCTTCGCTCAAGGGAATCACTTTGACTTGAGGAAATTGCAAAAAGTACTCGTGATCTTCCTCGGTAAAGCCGCCTTGCAAAAGATGAATCGGCACGTGTGGCATGTGTCGCGAAGCACTCGCAATCAGCAGGAAAGCCCCCCAGAGATAATTTCGATCACATGCAGTGACAATGGTGACATTAGGACTCGTTGCGTTGGTCATGACAGGGGGAGTGCTGGATTACGCTTACCCTCTAACTTTTCTTCGCAAAGCGCAAGCAAATAAAAATCGTTTCGTCCGTCTAGTTTGTCTGCGCAGGCAAACGCACAAGCTCCTGTGACAGCATCGCGCCACCTTACCAGAAGGTATTGACGGAAAAGTAGAACTCCGACTCACGAGACGCGCCGTTGAAGCGCTGGAAAGGTTGCGCCCATTGAAGCTGAGCCGAGCAGCGATTCTGCCATAGGAACTGCATGCCCAAACCTGTCGACGAAATCCAATTGCTTGAAGAACCGTGATCGGCAAGCCAAGCACCATCGAGAAAAAGATGCGGACGCAGGCTGGTGCGACGGGGCAATGCGATGCGAGGAAATTGCCATTCGGTCGAAAGCAACAAGGCTTTGTCGAAAAAGACTCGACCCTCATCATAGCCACGGACGCGTTGAGCGCCTCCTCCGGCAAATTGATTGGAGGGAATCAGATTTTCCAACGCCCATTGAGCCTCCGATGTTAGCGCAAGGTTTCCCCATCGATGCAGCGATAGGTTGCGCTCGATTTGGCATGTTGCCACCCATGAGTTCGCGTCCGATGCCCCTAACTCTTGATAGATGCGATCGCTGCTGGAAAGAAAAGACTCCCCAGGGTTCCACGAAAGTCCCATGGTGACATGGGTCCGACCATAAAGGTCATGGATTTCCCCTACCCATGTGTTTTCGAATTGGAAGATCGAGATGTCGATAAGACTCGCCTCTTGGCGGTAGCGATTGTCGCGGAAAGAATACCCGGTTTTTCCATGATGGCGTATGGGACCCAGATCGGGCAAAGGCACTTCCAGCAAGTTGCGGAAACTCCAAAAGCGACCGTTGTTGTCGATCAGCGTGGTCGGCGAAGAGGATGCTGATTCACTGAGGCCAGAGGAAAAAGTCAGAATTTTGTGACCAGACAGGGGAATTTCGTAAGTGAAATGGGTCGAGTGAAGCGATGTGCCGTCAGCACTGGTAAGAGCGAGCCAACCCAAACGATGATCGAGCCCCATGACATTGCCGAATTTCCCGCCGAGATAAAAGCGCTCATCGCCCAGTGCATCGCTCGCATCGTTGTCGACGCCCGTATAGAGACTCCATGGCCGTTTTTCCTGAATGTGAAGGATCAAATTCGCCGCAGGAACGTCGCTCTCCGCAGGGCTCCACAAGGCCGTGGCAGTGCGAAAAGGATTGCGATTGAGGAAATCCAGATCTTTGCGGATGGATTCGGCAGAAGCTCTGCCGCCAGGTCGGGTGCGAACGGCACGAGCAAGGAAATTCTTCCCAAAACGCGGCTTTCCCGCGAAAGAAATTTGCTGCAACAAAGGTTCCTGCAGCACCATGACGATGCGACCTTCGGTGATTTCTTGCGGCGGGTAAGTCGCCGTGATGAAAGAGTCCGACTGAGTCGCAGCAGCTTTTTCCGCCGCGCGAGCCATTTGCTCCAATCGGTCCAGCGATACCGGTTGCTGCAACCATGGTTGCAGAGAGTCGATCATCTTTTTCTGCTGCGACTCGGAAAAACCATGACAAGAAATGCCCTCGGCAGCAGGCCTGGCAATTCGACCAACCAAGTCTGGGTCAGCCACCACGACAAGGCCTCGGAGCGATGGGATCAAAACTTCATTCGAAGAGATCACCGCAGCCGCTGCGCGCTGAAGCGACGACCGAGTGGAATCGGCACGCTGCGGGTCCGCAACTTGGCTATCACGCAACTGCGCCCATAGCGGAGTGCCCCCAATCAGGATGAGGAAAAAGATGCGCAAAAACTCCATGCTGGCCAGAAAAAAGGAAAGACTGCCGAAAAGTTCGGCAGCCTTTCGTTGCAATTGATTCGAACTCAGCGAAGAAACACACGACCATCACTTTTTACCGCCGTAGGCTTGCTAGCCACACGACTGATTTGCGATGATACCGTATTTTTCTCAACTTGAGTCACGGCGGACTGCTCATCAGCAGTCTGGGGGGCCGATGGCTGAGCTGCAGCTCCTGAGGATTCCGTCATAGGACCACTGGCGGTCATGGCGAGATACTCAGGGGGGGTGACATCGTCATTTTCACGCTTCACCCAATCGACATTCCAGCAAGTAAAGACGACACCTTCGTCGGTGATGACTTCTGGGGCGTCAATCACGACCTCGTCGCATTTCTCGCTGACTTCTCCTTCGGTGAATTCCTCGACAACTGTGACATTCTCCTCAGAGACAGTCTCATCGACCACCTCTGGTAGGGGGAAGAAATCGCAGATGGCGATTTGCGGCTCAATGACTTCCTCCTCCGCCGTGGCGGCTGAGGTCATCATCAACGCAGCACCACCGATCAGGAGCTTGGCGTATTGTTTGGTTTTTGCTTTCATATGTTTCAAGCGGAACTCGCGTTCCATGGTTACTACGTCATCGCAACCAAAATTGGATCAGCTTCATAATAATGGGAGGAGAAATCATTCTGGGCCGAGCAAAATGGTATTAGACGAATTGGGGGGAGAGGGTGCTTGTTGGAGGTCTTGCGTGATCAAGAAGCGATCGGGGATGATGCCGACCGCGCCCAACTGAAAGTCGAAGGTTTCGGAGGATGTAAAATTGTCCGGCAAGCTGCCGACCAGAACCGGTTGATCTGATTGGTCACTTTGCACCCAAAGAAAATAGGATTGTCCCTCACCGGGCGGGTTGAGATTGTTGATCAAAAGCTGCCCAGAATCCCGCGCGGGATCGTAGATGGGAACGGCACTGGGCAAGGAGGGATCAGGAATTGGAACGAGAGCTTCGGCATCTGTTTTGAGATTTTCGCTGCTGGCAGGATCTGCGGTCTTGAGCGGATTCATGTCAAACATGGCACCGAGTACAGGGTCTTTGATGATCGCGGCCAGCGGATCGGTGCCCGGTGCCGTGAGCTTCATGATGATGGGCCAAGAAATGCCGTTCTGTGCGACGAGTCGCTCTTGATCGCGAGTGGTCAGCAGGACGATTTGTTTGCGCAGGGTGTCGATTTCCTGAATCAAGCTGCGTTGTTGCTCGCGCATCTCCGTGGCTTCCGCCACCATGTCCTGCGAGGAACCGCGCTCTTCCTTTCTCGATGTCGGGACTTTCTCCGCGGCAGTCGTCTGTGCCGGAAGGGATGCGGATCGAGAAATCTTGTCCGCCGCAGATGGATTCGGATGCGACGAGGAAATCTGGCGCTCCGTCGTCGCAGGCGGATTTTTCATCAGCAAAACGAGCGTAACTGCTGCTGCCGCCGCCCATCCGGACCAAGCGAAAATGCGCTGCTTGAGTCGCGACGGCGCTTGCACGGAAATCTGACCGAGAATGGCCTGAAACGAGGCCGAACTGGGACGAATCGGTCGCGAATGATCCAACGCCACAACCGTCGACACCAGATCTGCCAGTTCGCATTTTTGACGCGTCTGCGCATCGGGCTGCTCCGTCAATGGATCGATCCCAAAAGAGTCGAGGGGAAAATCATCTTGTGAGTTCATGATACGATAGGATGTGTTGAAGTTTCTCCATGGCTCTGCGCAACCGATTTTTTACGGTGCCCAGAGGCGTTTGGAGTTCCGATGAAATTTCACTGTGGGTGTATTCGAGGAACACAGCGAGTTCGAGACAGCGGCGTTCGTCATAGGGCAATTGATTGACGGCATTTCGCACGGAAGCGAATGTGTCGGAGGTGAGAATTTGAGAATCAAGCAAGGGCTCAGGGATGTCGCGTTCCCCCCAAGATTGGCTTTTGGTGTGATCGCGCTTCTGCCGACGTTGGTAGCGGATGCGGTCGATGCAGACAGTCCTCAAGATGGTAAATCCCCAGACAAAGGCTTTGGCTTTGGTGGGATCGTATTCGGCCGCGCGATGCCATATTTTGACAAATGCATCTTGCATGGCCTCCTCTGCTTCTTCGCGGTCATGAAGAATTCGCACAGCAATGCCGAGGAGTGATGGTGCCCACATCTGATATAGCTCACCGAGTGCCGCACGGTCTTGTTGACCAATCAGAAAAAGAAGCTGCGAGGCATCGTCCTCAGGCTGAGGAGATGTCGACGCAGGATCAGGAAGGGCATGGAGAGCAGGGAGCATCGGAGATGCGGACGATGTCCGTCTGACAACGATACGAGATTCCGCAGAGGATTGGATCACCCAAAATGCAAAAAATATCATAACAGGTATGCAGCAAAGCCATTCCCTTCGAGGAAAAGAACGGAAATGATGCAGGGCGTACCCCGCCCATCAAGGGAAAGCCCTAAAAACGTCAGCTGCACTCCTTGAGCAGAACTTGGAAGATCAAATCCCCATTCCCATCGGATCGCTCCAGACTCTAGCTCGGAGAAAAACTACTTTTTTAACTCCTTGGGATGGCCTTCGACATTCAGCTGGACCACCACAAAGGGCTGCTGGGGGGCATCGACGACAGGGCCGATTTGCCATTCTTGCGCGCCTTCCTTGACCTCTACTTTGACATTTGCATCGGTCAGCAAGTGAGCACTTTTGAAACGATTGCTCAACGCAGGAATGGCTATCGGAGCATTGCATGCAGATTGGCGGATCATCAGGTAGACTACGCCATCTTTGCATGTGACATATCCCCACGCCGGAGTGGTGGAGAACGGACTTCCTGAAACGCCATCGAACATCGCACGGTGCGGATTGACCCACTCACCGATCTTTTGGAGATAGGTGGTTGCCATCGGATGAAATTTCCCTGTGCCGTCTGGACCCACGTTGAGCAAGTAGTTTCCGCCGAGCGAGGCAATACGACCTAACGTCTCCAGATAGTGCTCGGGGTTTTTCATCAACTCTGGTGTGTAGTTTCTGGGATTATAGCCCCAAAACGCACCCATGTTCCAGCAATACTCCCATGCACCTTGTGGTGCTTCGTGAGGAATTTCGTTTTCGAACGTATTGAAGTCGGCGTGCTTGAGACCGAGTCGATTGTTGATCATGACGTTCGGAATCACGGCGCGAATGATGGCTTCGGATTCTTTCGCATCCTCGTCTGTCCAATTTCCCATCATATACCAAGTGCCATCGAACCAAAAGATGTCGGGCTGATACCACTCCGCAAGTTCTCTGATTTGCGCTTTGGCGAGTTTCGCAATCTGGCGATCGCTGGCATAGGGCTTCGGTCCGAGTGTGCGGTAGTCGAAACCCGCTGCCACAGCTTGATGATCGGCATCATCGAAGCCCTTGGGAGATCCACGAAACTCCAAAGGCGAATAGTAGATGCCGAAAAGTAGCCCATATTTTTGGCAAGCCTTCTTCAGTGCCGCTATGGGATCGGCGCCTTGATAGGCACCGCTGGCGAAGAGATGATAGCGACTGGCCTTCGTAGGATAGATCGCAAAGCCATCATGATGCTTTGCCGTGACAACGATGTAGCGCATGCCAGCATCGCGCGCGGTGCGAACCCAGACATCGGCATCAAAATCTTTCGGATTCCAAGCAGCTGCCGTTTTGGCGTATTCTTCATAAGGAATGCGTGCGTTTTCTTGAATCCACTCGGCGCTCCATAGGTCTTGACCGTTGTATGTGCCACCGTACACGGAATACACGCCCCAGTGCAGGAAGAGCCCGAACTTGGCTTGATTCCACTTTGCCGCCGCAGCACGCTGACCCGCCTCCAGCTCGCTCTTGGGCGCGGTTTTCTCATTGTTAGGAATCGGCGCGGCGACGGGCTCGGCTGACAGAGAGCTCACAAGAAAAATGGCCCATGCTGTGAAGAAGCAACGCAAACACTGCGAGAAAAAAGAAGCAAGTTGGAAAAGAGTCATGGGCTAACGTAGCAAGCGAAACTGCGCATGCCTACCCGTTAAAATGCATGGGGCTTCTCACGAATCATCATGCTGATCGACGAAACTCATTTGCTCGGACGAATCAAAACGCGCAAACGCATCGTGCGATAGCTTCCCGCATTCGCGGCAAAGGTCCAGTCGCGCTCGCCGGAGGGTTGATTGCCGATGCCGACATCGGCACGCAGCCCATCGCGCCAGTGATTGATCGCAAACAAAGTTTGCTGCGCTGCATGATGATGTATCTGCATCGAACCATAGCCATTCGGGTCATCGAGTCGTTGATCGCCAAAGTCATACGCTTCTGCGGATGCGCCCGCGATGTTCCCCGCATTGGCTTGCGAATAATTGTGTGGCCAGAACTCGATGTTGCAGCCTGTGAGATTACTGCCATTGACAATGCCTTTGATATTCGAAACTACATTCACTTGCTCTAGCTGTTGTTGAAACACCGCAGCGGAAGCGATCGTGGGCACGCCGATTTTGGCTAGGTCATCGGTGAAAGCTTTCATCGAAACAAACAACTGCTTCGTGCGCAATCGATCATCTTGCAGTTCGAGATAGTATGCGATGCGATCAAAGGTTTTTTTTCGCGTGAGATGATGATCTTGATCGTAGACGATTTCTGCGCCGAGTTTTTTGAGATCCAAATCATAGATGACTTCGTAGTCCTTGGCATCGGGCGCATGCGTTTTGAGCCACTGATGATCCGCCGGCAACGCGGCACGAAAAGCTCCCGCAGGAAGTCCTTTGCCGTTCATCAGATTGGGCATGGCGACATGGCTCCACGCAAAACGCATGGCAACAGGATTTTTTACTTGGGGCGAGGAAAGGATCACCTTGTTGCCAGAAATGCGGGCACTCGCGGGGACAAAATCACCTTCCTCGGCATCGATGATTTCAAACCAATCAGGAGTCTTGCCATCGCGCGTCGTCAGGCCACCGTGAGCGTGATCGAAATGCACATGCAACTCTGGCCCTTGCGCCCGCAGCGATTGAAAAACGGGGCCAGAGAAAATGGTTTGTTTTTTTCCATAGGTTTTCGCCAGCGCGAGAGCCGCCAAACGCAAACCAACGGTGCGCTTGTCTTGCGGGTGGATGTCTTGCAGCTCGCCGACATCATTGATGACCACCATGCCGGTGTTGGGGATTGATTGCGATGCCATCGTTTGCGCCTCCCAGATTTCTGGTGCCATTTGCGGCGGCTTATCGGGATAGAGGAACGGCGCTATTTGCACAAAGTAAAAAGGAAAATCACCTTGTCGCCAGACTTGTCTCCATCCTGTGATCAATGCGTTCATGCGATCGGCGTAGCGCATGCCATCGCCCATGTTCGATTCACCTTGATACCAGATGGCACCGCGAATGCCGATCGGTGCCAGTGGATGGATCATGCCGTTGTAGAGTGCAGTAGCCTGCTGCAGTTCTTGTGGTCCACGTAGCTCGACAGGAAAAGTCGGCACAGGGGGAGCCGCTTGGCTGCTTTGCCATGCCTCACGCGCGCTTCGATGCCATTGATCAAGCTCACCCAGCGCTTGCTGCAAACGTTGTTGATGCGCGGGGTTCGCTGGATTGGCCCACTGCACTCGATCACTTTCTTCTTTCAGCGCAGGCACGGCAGCGAATCCTTCCGGCGCCGTCCATGATTCGATGCGCGTACCACCCCAGTCGGCATCGATCAGCCCTACGGCAACACCCAGCTGCTGTTGAAGTTCTCGACCAAAATAATACGCTGTTGCCGAAAAGCCATTCCACCCGCCCTCGGCGATGCTTTGGGGCGTGCAAACTTTCCACGTGCCTTCGATGTCGTGCTGTGGTCGCTCAGTCCAACGATTTTCCACGAGCATCAAGCGGACATTCGGATGATCCGCCGCAGCGATTTCCTGCGGTGAAATGTGAAACATCTTCATGCCCATTTCCATGTTCGACTGACCAGAACACAACCAGACCTCACCGATCATGATGTTTTCCATCGCAATCTCATTGGTCCCATTCACTTTCATGAGATACGGACCACCTGCCTTCATCGCGGGCAAGGAAAGCTTCCACTCCCCTTGCGCATTTGCCACAGCCGTTTGCTTCGCCTCACCGATTTGCACCGTAACCGATTCCCCTGGATTGGCCCAACCCCAGACTTGAATCGGCTTTCCTTGCTGCAAGACCATGTGACTGCCAAAAATTTTGGGGAGTCGGACCTCGGCATGAATGAACCCTAACGAAAAAAATGAACTTAAGATCGCTGTGAGGATCCCATGGAAAAAAATTGTTTTCATAGTTGGACTAGAAGGTTGTGTCATTTTGGCGAATACACCTGAAACTCGTTGATGTTGATAGGACCCGCGACTTGAGTAATGCGCAGTCGAATTTGCTTCGCGCGTGTGGTGGGGATCTCGATGACTTTATTCGCGCCAATCGTCGTTCCGCGGGCGATTTCTTGCCATTGCTCTCCTTGTTTCGCATCGAGGAAAAACTCGCGGACATGAGCGAAATCGACTTCGGCGAGCCAGATGCGAGAGATGTCTTTTTCTTCGTCCCATTCGATGGTCAAGGTGGCTTCTTTGGCATCGCCACTGGCCGCCCAGCGCGACATGATATCGTCATCGTTCGCTTTCGAAGCTTCGTAGCCTTTACCGGGCCAGTTCGCAGAGGCTGTGATCATCGCATGCGAACTGATGAGTCGCGGCGAGGAGTATTCAGGAACTTTTTCTAACCAATTGACCACATCGGCTTTGCGCGATTCTGGTGTGACTTTTAAGTCGATCAATTTTCCCTCGCGCAATGATCCTTCGACGGTGGTTTGTTGTGGTGCGTGAAGCTTGAAGTCGACATCCCATTCACGCGGCCAAGCGGGAAATAGATGGATTTGATCACCCGGCGTCTGCAAGAGCATTTCTTGCAACTGCGCCATGGCAGAGCCGCCGTGGTCGATATCGGGACGGCCACAAAAAGTCAATCCATCCCAAAATGCCGGGAAGCGCGGTTTTTCCCAATCTTGTCGCGCCCAACGCAATTCCCAGGGACTGAGTGCTTGCTGCGTCACCCAACCTCGGCCTTCAACAGGGTCGGGATGCCGAGGATGAAGAAACTTGGCAAGTGCGTAGTCGCGGGCTTTTTCCGTGAGACCGAGTCGAGCGGCAAAGAGTCCACCTTGGTACCAACAAAAATGATTCTTTTGTTTCACCGGACAAGTGTCGCCATGGGCAAAGGCGTGACGCGCAAGCTCCAGATCAGGCAAGCCCACTCCGTAGGCATGAAAGGGATACACCGGATAGAGGTGCGGCATTTCCATATTGAAATCCGGACGCATGGATTCCCATGAAGCTGCGGGAGCGAGCTGTTCAAAGCCCTTCCAAGAATGGGTCGGGATCACGGGCAAGGTTTTTTGAAAGGATGTCCAAAATTGCTTTTGACTGGTCGAACTCAGCTGAGGCGACAACTCTAACAAAGCATTCGTGAGTGCATGCAATCCAGCGACCGATGGTGCATCGTTGGTAGTGCCTGCGTGCGATTCGGTCGCATTTCCGGGGTAGATCACGAGACGGCCCTGAGCATCGAGCTCTCGACCAGTTTTGATTTTGTGTTGCTTCCGATAGAACTGATCGTAAAACCGAAGAATGCCATCGGCGACAGGAAGATAAGGTTTTACGTTGGAACCAAAATAACTGTGACTCTGCAGCATCATCAACGCAAATTCCATGCAGCTCACATAATGATAGCGCAAGCACGCGGGCTCGGTGTGGCCGCTGGCATCTTTGGTCGTGTAGACGGGCAAACCAAAGAGATCGATGTCTTCGGGAAAAATCGCGCCACGAATGCCCCAGAAATGCTTGGCCCAGGCGATAGCAAGTGCGTGCCGATCTTTGTAAAAATCGAGACCGACTTGCAGAAGATCCGCATCGCCTGACTTCAGCATGGGCCAATGAACCAAACGCTGATTTTGCGCCGTAAAACCAGCATGCCCCCACTGTCGCTCATTCGGATCGGCTTCCATCAAAAAAGGACCGCCGTTGAAAAGCGTGGGCAACTTTCCACTGCGGTTGGTGGCAAGCATGGCGCGGAAGAGTTGATAATTTCGACCCACCTCCCAGGCAGGATCGACCTCAGATTGACCGGGGCGGATGCGAATGAAGCTGCGATGCCAAAACGACTTCCACCACAACTGCGTTTTCAAGCGATCGGCTGCTACGCTGGATCGACTGCGTTTCTCCAAGGCTACCACTTCTCGCTGCCACTGTGAAAGGCTCGCATCTTGAGCCATGCGAAGTGTTGCTTGGATATCAATGTTCTGCATCGGCTTTTGCGAAACAATGCTCCAAGCCGTAGTGCGCAGGCCTTCATTTACGACTTCCTCTTGCTGATGGCGGATCATGCCTACACCCGAGAGACGACCACCCCATGTATGATTCTCCATGGGATCGGGCACCGCGTCAGAGATTTTTTCTGCATGATTTTTGACAATCAAATCCCGTCGCTGCGGCGAAGGGCCATCGATGCGGTAGTGCCACTCTGCGCTTTCGCCAGAGAACCCACCCTGTGCGCCGCTGAGCATCTCGATCGATGCCTTGATCGCAATCGGTTGCGACGCTTTGCCGGTGACGTGCACGATCGGTTGAAAGGCATCGACCCAAACCTGAAGAGTCACCTCCGTGCCATCTTCCGTTTGTCCAGAGATGTGGATACTATTGTCCGCGAGCTGAAGCTCTTGACGAAAGTTTTTTCGAAAAGGGCTGGGCGAAAGAGCAATGCGCACACGTCCCATCTTGACCTGCGCTTGACCATTCCAGCTGTCGGCAGAACTGAGATAAAACAACAAGTCATCCTCAGTCGTCCAAACATTCAGCGCAATGTTGCCACCGCCTGTCGGCATCGAGTGTATCGCCTTCGATCCCGTTTTCGTCCAGCGAATGTTGTATTCTTGCAGCCAAGTTGGATCAACGCAGGAGTCGATTCTGCATGAATCGCCTGCGCCAACAGGCCGCACAAGGCGATAGATAGGTGTAGGAGCTTCATAGGAGTGAGAAAAGAATGGCTTCATGGCGCAGGCACAAAGATCATTTCACGATAGATGTTGGTGCCGAGCGGACCGTCTTGGAACTCGATCTTCACTTGCGCGATCTTCGACTGATTCAAAGGCACTTCGACACGAGAAGATCCGCCATCGCTGATCGCGTCGACATCGGCCACCTTGATGAATTGTTCAGGAGCACTCGTCAGAGCAATCCAGACTTGATACGTTTGACTCGCGCGGGCGTCGCCATGTCCCGCGAATGTTTGGATTTCACGCAGAGATACGCCATCGGGTTGCGAAAACTTCACCAGCAAGGCATTGCCGTTCCCATAAGGTCGATAGGTTTTTTCATCGCGCAGAGTTTCCCCGCCACCATTGCCATTGCGCGTGGTGAGGTTAAAAAGCGGCGCAGCATCAGCAGTGGCTGTGTGATCGTAAAATGGACCACTTTCCTGAATTTGCCCAAGCTTGATGCGCGGTAGCCGAACCGCATCCGCCTCAAAGCCATCTTGCTGATCCTTCACAAAAGTCGCTGTCGGCACCGTGGCGGCAATCGGCACAGAAGGCGATGACCACATCAGACGAACGGGGCCCAACAGACCGGAACTCGTCAGAGGTGAGTCTTTGGTGAAATAATTCCATGTCGTAAAGCCCACGCGCTGAGACGAGGGTCGTTTTTGTTTTTTCACAAACCAATCCGGAAAGGCTTTGAGATATTTGCCATTGGCCCGTGGTCCAGGTGTCCATTCACAATCGTCCGGATGCTGTTCATCGCCGATCAATCGATTGGACCAAACATTGGTCACTTGGATGATGAGTTCATTCGATTTCTCACGCAAGAGCCCAGGCGGAAGAGCGACACGCCATGGGGCCGTCCACACGACACCAAGGTCCTTGCCATTCAAAGATACATGCGCCAAGTGATGCACTGCTCCGAGATCCAACTCTTGTGCGATAAGTGCCGATGCAGGAACGGAAAAACGCTGGTAGTATGTCGCGGTCCCGCTGAAATATCGGATCGCAGGGTCGGAGTGCGATGTCCAATCGAACAGCTCAGCAAAACTCTGAAGCCTTTCGGGGCCACCGACTTTCGGATCGAACTTAAGGTTCCATGCCCCCGATAGAGGAAACTGCATGTTACAGACCGGAAAATTCACCGCTTTCTGTTCCGCAGGAGCCGACATCGGTTTACGGAAGACCAAGACAAAGCTCTCCAGTGCAGCAAACTGTAAGGGAATCAGCGTTTTGCCATTGGCATACGTAAAGTCTGTCAGATCCCGTTTCGTGCCACGAACAGGATCCCATAATTCAGGCACAAGCCCCGTGATAGGGAATGTGACATTTCCTTTCACAGATCTTTTGGTAAGATTTGCTACGAAAAACAATTCCGTGCCGCCCATGGATCGTCGGATGGCGCGGATTCCCTCTGGTGCGGAAAATTCACCTGCGGCCAGTGGTTTGATTTTTCCCCACTGCAAGACAGCTTGAGATCTCGCTAGATAACGCACCCATGCTTTGCCTGGCTCCCACCATGTTTGGTTTTGTGAGAAATGAGTCCCCCATTGCCCCATGACGATGCCCGGCTTCACCCCCGGCCAAGGTTGATGTGGAAATTTGTGCAACATCATGCGATTGACTCCGAGGCAAAACGCAGCGTCTCCCAAGCGCTTCAACTCAAATGGTGTTTCATTCCACTGACTGACTTCGGGAGATCCCGTAAACGCTTCGGCTTCGATCACAGGAGTCTCGATCTTCCATGCTGTTTCGACCAATTGATTGCCAAGATCAAGAGTCACTTCGCGGCCTGATGACCAAAACTCCGTGAGAACTCGGTCAAGCTGTGGCACGATTTCCGGGATGTTCCATGGTCCACCATAGGGCTCGGAGGAGAGCTCGATCCCTGCCTCATGGCACTTGCGCTTCAGCGTCGGATAGTAAATGTCACGATACAAATCCGCGACCGTTTTTTTGAAATCGGAACGAAACCGCGAACTCGCCTCGGCTGAATTCACCTCACGACCAGCAAACACTGGCAACCACGCGAGCAAATCGTAACCACGACGTTGACGAAATTCTTCTCGCATGCGCGGAGTCCAACTCGGTTCGCCCGCCTCATAGCTATCAAAGTGAAGATTGGTCAAACCAGGAAAACCAATGAGATCGCCCATGTGTTGTCGAATTTTACCGATCACGTGATCCAAGTGAAACTCCACAGCTTTGGGATTCATCTTATCGCATTCATGCCCCATCGCATCCCACTGCGCAGGCTGAATTTGTTTGCCCATTGTCGTATGCCCGAAACGAATGATCTCCCAAGACCCCGGTGGGGCTTGCCAAATCAATTGCCCCTTGGCATCTTGTTTCGAGGTGAGATCGATGACTTGGCTTTCCTGAATCGTTCCATCTGCAGGAACGGCGACCACGGCAATGTCGCGATAAAACGTTTTCCGGTCTTCGACAATCGGAGCCGCCACTTCTCCGGTTTGTGGATGAATCACCGGAAACATTTGATTCGCCCGCGGGTCGACCGACGGACGAGGCGGTGCGATCACTCTCTCGCCTCCGCCCTCGATGCGGATTTTCGAGGAGATCACTTCCTGCATCGATAATTCTGCTGGAATCCATTTCCCGCCACTGGTTTCGTAGCCTGGGCAATTTCCCAGACCAAAATCCAACCCTAAACGCTTGGATTCCGACGCCGCATGACGCACCATTTTCCACCATGGATCGGTGAAAGCGACAAGCTCAGGGGCCGGACTGTTGGCAATTTCCGCCTGCCATGGCGTACAGATATCGGCAAGAGCAAACATCATGGCACCACCGAAACCCGCTTCTTTCAATGCTTCCAGGTCTTTCGTAATGCCCTCTCGCGTGACATTTCTGCCCATCCACATCCACATCACACGCGGTTGGGCTTGTTGTGGTGGATGGGCAAAAACTCGATCGAGCAACTCATTCGCTTGGGTAAATCCCGAAGCGAGTGTCAAACAATGCAGCGACCACAAGAGAACAGGAAGTTTCATCAAGGATTAAGGTTGGGAGGAAAAAACATCAAACTGCGTGACGGGCGCCTCGATGATGAGTCGGACTTGCGAACCCGTGTTCGCAGGAAATCGCTTGGCGTAAATCATGCCATAGATGTGCTTCCAAACGGAACGACTTCGCTTGACCGCGCAGATACCCAGGGTTGTCGATGGTGAATTCGAGTCGATCAAAAGTCTTCGCACCACCGAGGTCGATGGTTGTCCCCGTTTTCCCCGCAGTGAGCGAACCCGCGGAAACCGCCGCGCGGACGATCGGCTCTAACGGTTGATCGTATTCGACTTTGATCAAAGCATCCGAAAGCTTCGTCTGCTTCACAATCTTCGCTGCGATCGTGGGAATGGGATTTTTTCCGTGCACGTAAAGAATCTGATCGCGGAATGTGCAGCCCGGCCAAAACGTACCGCGTGTATCGGTGAGGCTTTCGCCAAACTTTTCAATCCATGCGCGCGTTACAGGACCGGGCGTCGGCAGACCATCGAGCATCGGGGGCAGCGCAAACAACCAGTTGCGGTCGTTGCAGGCGATGTCGATCATCTTTCGAATGCGCGCTTCTGCCGTGCTGTGATCGATGATGTCCTTGCGTCGTGATTCGGGGGAAACTTTTAGGGACTTGATCTTGCCCTTTTCGTAGACGACCTGAATCGTCGTTTTTTTCGGAGCTTTCATTTGGAACGAAACGTCCCAATCCTCCGGCCATGCGGGCAACAAGTGAATGTCATCGCCATCGGCCTGCAGCAGCATAGCTTGCAGAGTATTGACCGAGTTCGCGCCATGGTCGTTGTCGGGAGTGCCATCCATTTTGCATTCCCAGAAGGCAGGGAATTTCGGGCGGGGGCGATAGGGAAATGGCAAGCCCGTCGCAGGATTGCCAATCACGAATCCTGGCGTATCACAGTTGCCTCGCATCAATTCACCATTGGGGCCTTTGACCACGTTGCCCGACCAGTGAGCATAGCGATCGTGGAAATTGATGCTCGCAAGTCGCGCGGCCTCGCGACTCAATCCCAAGTAGGCGGCCTGCACAGGTGCGGATTGCCAACCGCCGGTCTCGACGGGTTGCCAGTCGACCGTGCCATCGAGGCTGGAATTTCTCACATGAAACGACTGGCGGGCCATGGCGAGTTTTTCCGGAGTGCCCAACCAAGCCTGGCGGAAAGGATAGATGGAGTAGAGTTCTGGCGTTTCACAATCCGTGCGACCAGGGTCATAGACTTCGCCGACGGCCAGCAAGTCCATGCCGCGGATGCGACGAGTGGGAACATCGGGCAGCATCTTGCGCCACTTCGCAAATGTGGCGCGACGTTGCGAATCGATAGGGAACGAAAGGAGAAGATCGAGCAAGTATTTCATGCAACCCATCTCCGTCGCGGGATTGGTGACTCCTTGATAGGTTTCTGCGCATCCGACTCCCTCCATCAGCATTTTACCGTTCGCATCGGTTTTGGTGAAGCGATGAAAATAAAACTTCAAACCCGCTTCCGCACAAGGTAGCAAGGTTTCCTTCAAAAACTTGTCATCGCGCGTATGCGCATAGGTTTCCGCCATAATGGCAGGAATTTCGATCGTAGCCAATTGATGATACTTCAAGTGACCCGGCATGCCCTCAAAAGGAAAAACTCCGACGTTGTGATACCAGCTTGCCTCGAAGATCACCGAACCCTCCACGCCGTAGAGTTTCTGACAGCGGTCTTTGGCAATATCGAGACCATTGCGTACGAACTGCATGCCAGGAACGATGGTATCGTAATCGCCACGGGTCGGCATCGACCAGTAAGGATGTCGAGTATTTTGCCACATGAACGACAACTGCGCCCAGTCGCGACCATCCGGAGATATCGGGCCATCCTTCGGCTTATCAAACCCCATCACACCGGGCGGCATATCCATCGTGAAAAGCGAGCCGTTGTATTGCGGGGGCACTGCTCCACGGCTGGCAATGGCTTGGCAGAATCGCTCTAGTGCATAGCGTTGGTTCAATTGGAAGGCATTTTGAGATGCTGGAATTTCCTTGTGGCCTTCATAGGCATCGCGTGCTTGGGGAAACTGCGTGTAGCGATACTGATCGAGAGAAAAATTCCCCTCCCCTGCACGAGAGACAAAAATGTGACTTCTTTTCCAAAAGGCACTCCAATACTGCAAATGAGCTTTCCAGTCCGATTTCACGGGCTGCAGGGCTTGCGCTTTCCAAGCCTCAGCGGAATCCGGTTGACTGGTGAGAACTCGAACACTGGCGTCGATGCCATTGATCGGTTTCGCGGAAGCAATGGTGCTCGGATTGAGACGCTGAAAACCCTTCGCGGAGAGCACGGCTCCCGAGGTTCGATGAAGAATCGGATCGCGGGTTTTGGCCACCATTTCCGGCGAATTCTGGCTGGCAAAGCTTGCGGCCCAAATGGAGGATTGATTGCGAAAGCACCAAGCAACATGAGGCGAATCATCGTGGAACAGCAAAGCCGCCGTGCCGCCTCCAGGCAAGGGGTCAGCGGCATTTTGCCACGAACGCAGAGACTCGGCAGCGATGGTTACGAGCCGAGGAGTGGAACAAAATCCTTGAACACGAATCACTGGGGTATGGGCATCGACCCACACGCGGAATCGGGCATCGCCGGAAACCACCTCGATCGCAGCCTGGTCGAGCAAGAGAGTTGTTTTGACATTTTTGACGTCGATCGCAGGCTCGGTGCGCAGGCGAATCCGACCCAACTTGGGCAGCAAATGTTGGGAATCGAACGCATCCACTTTTGCCAGATAAAACATTAGATCACCATTCGATTCCACCCAGAAATTGATTCCCACATCGCCATTGCCCAGCGGCATAGAGCTGAATGATTCATTGGTGCTGGCACCCTCCCAAGACACATTGAACTCAGGCTTCCCTACCAGAGCAAATGATCGAATGGAGAGGACGAGAAAAGCTATCAGCCAGAGGGAGTGAGGACGGTTCATAAAACGTTGAGGGAACAATAGTGATCGTGAAATTTCGCTTTCCCTTCGAAAAAGGATGACAGAGATACGTTACGATAGACCGAAAACTATCGCAAACGAAGAAATTGTTACCCGTTAAAATGAACGGGGCTCAACTATGATTCCTCATCTTCGCCATCGCTTCGGCCCGCGAGTGAACCTGCAGTTTGGCGTAGATGTTGCGTATGTGAAAATTCACAGTGTAAACGCTCAAGTTCAATTGATCTGCGATTTGTTTGTAGAGATAGCCTTGCAATATCAGGTCGAGAACATCGCGCTCGCGCTCGGACAAATTGTTTTCGGGCTTCGGTTCTGCAGCAGGAGAAGGACGACAAAATGCCTGCACCACCAGTCGAGCGACTTTCGCAGACATGGGCGAACCACCTGCAACAACTTCGCGAATCGCCGTGATCAATTCACTTCCGCGAACGGGTTTGTGCAAGTAACCACAAGCGCCCGATTTTAATGAATCAAAGATCGCGTCGGTATGATCATAAACCGTCAGCATGATGATCAGCACACCGGGGATTTTCTCGACCAAGTGACTGACGCATTCCACGCCACTCATCGCCGGCAAATTGATGTCCATAATGACGACATCTGGACGAAGAGCAGGAAGCTCCTGAATCGCCTGCTCGGCGTTGGCGCAAGTCGCGATACACTCGAGCCCTGGAGCACTGGAGACGGTACGCTTCAGCGAACAGCGCAAAACGCTCTGGTCTTCCACGATAGCCACGTGAATGACTTTTTGATCCGCTGGCAATCTTTTTTCTTTCGGCATAAGCAAGGGTTTTCTGGGGCCATGCTACTACGAGATGGGAATGGAAATTCTTACGACTGTTCCTCGAATTTTTGGGCGGGAAAGGATTTCGCAAGTTCCATTCATTTCTCGGCTGCGAGATGCCATGTTCAGCAAACCATTGCCATTTCGCCGATTCTCTCCTGTCGGCAATCCCGTTCCATCATCTTGGATCTCAAGAATCATATTTTGACCATCCGTGCTGATGTTGATCTGAACCAGCGATGCCTTGGCGTGCTCGATCACATTGTGCAGTGCCTCTTTGACAATCATCAGCAAATGATGACGCGCCGGAGAGGAAAGGCGGATGTTCGGTAGTTTTTCCGCATTGGTGAAATGCAATCGAATGCCACTGTTCGCAAAGTACTTTTCGGCATAGCCGTGAACATAACGGGCAAATTCTTCGATCGTATCGTGGGTCGGATTGACGGCCCAAACCAAGGCATCGAGCTCGCGTGCCGTGGAATGAGAAACCTGAAAAATTTGATCCAACTGCTCTCGGGTTTCATGGGAGTTCATGTGCGCGGGGTCGACTTGTTCGCTCAGCAACCCAATCTGCGCGAGGTTGGCGCCGATGTGATCATGCAGATCTTGGGCGATGCGCAATCGTTCTTGCTGCAGAGCATGCGCCCGCTCCAAGCGAATGTTCGCCATGAATCGCGAAATGGCAAAAAAGGCAGTGATTGCGATACAGGCGATCAACCACCAAAACCACGCCTGACGGGTGACTGGTAGCTGAATGCCCATTTCAATTTTTTGCACGACTCCGGACTGACGACCAGAAAGGTGGATGCGCCAAACATTTTCTCCGGCATAATCGATTTTCTTTACCTCACAGCCTGACGCCGATTTCAACTGTGGAGTCAGTCGACTGTAAACAAACAAGTCGCCCTCACGAGCCCCTGCATCGGACATTTCAATCTCCATTCCTCCCTGCAAACTGGTCACCTGCTGAATTTCAGCAATACCGCAGGAGATGTGCAAATTGGATCCAATCAGCACCGGTCGATCGGGATCGCGATCCAAATCCGTAAAGCGCAGATGCTGCGATGCCGATGGAGCCAATGAGGGAGTGCTCCATGTCCCGCGCGTCACACCGAGAAATCGATTGTCCCAAAATGACCAAACGGCGAAGCGATGATTCGGGTTCATACCACACTGCTCCAACGCTAAGGTGATCGCTTGCTCGGAGCTCGAGGGATTCCAAAGCAAAGCAACAGTCATCTCCCCCCAGCTTCGCGAGGATTTTTTGATGATGCGCGAGTAGGCACTGCTCGTTCCCAGATCTAGCGCCATCGCCCGCTCCGGAAGGGGTGGCGTCATGGTTTCGGCGTTACGCAAGTGTGGCTGAAAGTTCTCCCAATACCAAGGATCTGAGGTCATGGCCGACCCTCCGGACAATCCCACCATACTGACCCAAGTGCGCACGAGCGGCCAACCGCCATGGATGGAACTAATGTTTTGCAAATCCGTGCCCAGATAGTAGGCGTCGATGTCTATCGCTCCCCACGCCCCCTGTAGATGAAGGTTCCTCAGAGAATCATTGATGGTAGGACGCAAATTTTCTCGCTTCGACTCACAACTGACGCGCTGCGCATCGACATACCCAATGGCTGCTCGATTGGGCCTTAAGTCGCTATTGAGCAGATACACATCATCGCCTACCGCTTTGCGAATTTGTGAAAACCCCTCACGCATGAGCTCGAAAGACGTGAGACGATCGGTGGAGGGCAAACGTCCCCAACTCATGTTTTGCGAGTTGAGCTTGATGTAGCGAAAACCCATCTCGACGTAATGTCGCGCCTCGCGCGCGGCCTCTGCGCCTTGGATATAGGTGTTCATCGGTCGACTCATTTCTAACAAAATCCCTGGCTTGGCGCCCACTTCTGCAATTTTTTTGGCATAAAATTCCAGACTCTCCGGAAATCGTGGATTGCTCGGCTTAGGCGCTAAGGCTTCTTCGAAACCGGCATCGATCTGAATCACTTGCGGACGAATGCGATCTGGATGCTTTTTGCAGGTATCGACCACTTGCAAGATGTCCTGCCCAGAAACTTTGCCACCCAGAAAGTACCAACTATTCCACCCCGAGAGCGATCCCAGCTTTTTCCGTGCTTGATGAGTGCCTCCCACCCAGTCCGCCCACAAGGGTAGCGCCGTTGCTGGCTGGGATGTCATGATCACGATTTCTTGACCCCAGCGCGTTTCGTTTGGCCCAACGACAACGCGACTCATCTCAACCTGACAAAGAAAATGGAGTCGGTCATTTCCGACACGCGAAAAATGACCCTCGATGAAAGCCGTAGGAGTCCCCACGGGGCCAAAGAAGAAACCTCTGCCATCTTTGCGATAAAATGATCCAAACTCCCTCACTCGAACGGGCTGCATCATCGCGTCGAAGGAGTAATAGGGATGAGCATAGACCTCACTATCGTTCAGAGCGGTCAGCAGCCAATCATGTGGCATTCCTTCTGGATTCATCCGAGCATCCATCGGCGTAAATGAAACCAATCGAATGGGCGATTTGTTCAAGTTTTTCACTCCCATCTGCAACAACAAAGAGCTGCCATCGGAACAAACTCCGATGCGATACATCAGTTGCAAGCCATGCTGAGCATATTCCAGATACTGGGTTGTCGTTGTCGCAGAGCCGAGTGGGGTCAGAGTGGTATCCGCCGGCGAAGTCATCGGAATCATTTTCCCTTGAGCCGAAGTCAGGGAATGCATCTCGCCAGCGATTTCAATATCCACAGCAAATTGACAATCCCAAGAGCGAATCCCCTCGTTTGCCAAAGTTACGTTCCGTTTCAAGGCAGGAAAACGTATCTCCATTGCACAAACCGCCACGCTGAGAGAGAAAAAAAATGTGAGAACGTGCAGCATTTTCGCAACTGTTGGTGGGTTTCTTCCAGTCATGTTGGCGATTGATCGATACTTTAAATCATCATGAACGTCGATACGAAAACGTCTAAAAATGAAGAGCGAGCTCCGAAAACCCATATCGGAACTCGCTCTCGTGTATTGCCACTCCTACAGGCAAATGTTTCTTAGGCGCTGCGACGGCGACGCAGGACAGCAAGTGCTCCTAATCCCGCAAGGAGCGTTGCCGATGGCTCAGGAATCGCACGCAGAGCGATATCATTGCCCCCTGTGAACGAGCTCGTGGACGAGTCAGCATTGTAGCTAATGATCCAATCAAAGCCACCATACTGGGTCACTGTGTCGCCTTCGTTGAAGCCCGTGAAAATGCCATTCACAGCATCGGTGCTGTCATTGAGCAAAAGGAAGATCAGGTTGTCCATACTGTAGGTTCCTCCAGTGAATTGAACATTGAGATTGCCCGTAAGGCTAACCGCACCATTGACGATCACTTGATCGTGCTGCGTGCCAGCGTTGAGACCTGCAATCTCGGCAACCAAAGTACCCGCTTGGTTGTAGGTACCATTGACAGTAAGAAGACCAGGGCTGTTGCCAGGATTGACAAATGCGCCCGACTCAACCGTCAGATTGCCCACCGATCCACTACCGGCAATGGTCGCACCAGATTGCACTGTCGTGGTCGTCGCATTGGCAATGCTACCATTGACCACCAGAGTTCCCGCTTCCACAGTCGTGTTGCCGCTGTAGCT
>RDYF01000223.1 GCA_004293285.1 Verrucomicrobiota bacterium
GTGGTGCGGGTGACGATTTCACCTGCGTGCGGGGCGTATTCCTTGAACAAGTGCGACATGATGCCGTGACCGGAGGTGAGGTTGACGACTTCCGTTTCCAGACCGATGATGCCACGGGTGGGGATCACTGCCTGAATCAGTGTCCGACCGCTGGCTTCGGTTTCCATGTTTTCCATGATGCCCTTGCGGTTGACGAGAGCTTTCAAGATGCCCTGCGTGTATTCGCCGGGAGACTCGATGTAGAGTGTTTCGAAAGGTTCGAGCAAATTGCCGCCTTCATCGCGACGGTAAATCACCATCGGGCGAGAAACAAGGACTTCGAAGCCCTCGCGGCGCATGGTTTCCACGATCACGGCAATCTGCATGGCACCGCGAGCGGAAACGAGGAACACGCCTGAGGTGTCAGTGTCTTCCACTTGAATCGAAATGTTGGTTTTCAACTCGCGCATCAAGCGATCGCGGATGGCGCGGGAGGTGACGTGCTTGCCTTCGCGACCAGCGAGGGGGCCGTCGTTGATCGAAAACTGCATCTGCACGGTGGGTGGATCGATTTCCACGAAAGGCAGCGGCTCGGCATCGGGTGTGCCAGAGAGAGTTTCGCCGATGTCGATGTTTTCAATGCCTGCGGCCACACCGACGATGCCACCGGCACCGCAACCTTCTGAGTCCTGTGTGGCGAGACCGGAGTAGGTGAACGTTTTCATCACCTTCGAAGCGACCTTGCTGCCGTCCTTGCGGATCAGCCAGACGTTGTCGCCTTTTTTCACCGAGCCGCCGAGCACCTTGCCAACGGCGACACGACCGACGTAGTCGTCCCACTCGATATTCGAAACGAGCATGGAGAACGGCGCAGCTGGATCTGCTTTGGGCTCGGGGATGTATTCGATGATCTTGTCGAGCAGCGGGGCGCAATCGACACGCTCGTCATCGGGATGATTCATGAAATAGCCATCGCGAGCAGAGCCGTAGAGGAAAGGAGCGTTGAACTGCTCTTCTGTGGCATCGAGATCGAGGAAAAGTTCCAGCACCATATCGCGCACCTTCAGCGGGGTGGCGAGGGGTCGGTCGACCTTATTCACCACGACGATGGGAGTGAGGCCTTCTTGCAGAGCTTTGCGAAGAACAAA
>RDYF01000108.1 GCA_004293285.1 Verrucomicrobiota bacterium
AATTGGTTTGTTGCGGACGATGATTCGCATTCGTCGTTTTGAGCAAGCATCGCTCAAGTACTACAATGCAGGCCGCATCGGTGGCTTTTTGCACCTTTATATCGGTCAGGAATCGGTCGCAGTGGGAACTCTTTCGCTCTGCGGTGAAAACGACCACAACATCACCGCCTATCGTTGCCACGGCCATGGCTTGGCGAGTGGCATGAACATGAATGAGTGCATGGCCGAGCTTTTTGGCAAGTACACGGGCAGCGCCAAGGGCAAGGGAGGATCGATGCATTTGTTTGCGCCCGATAAAAATTTCTGGGGGGGCCACGGCATTGTCGGTGGTCAAACGCCATTGGGTCTCGGTCTGGCTTACGGATTGAAATACAAAGGCCTCCAAGGGGCTGCTCTGTGCTATCTCGGCGACGGCGCAGTGAACCAAGGCGCATTTCATGAATCTCTGAACTTGGCTGCGCTGTTTGAACTGCCTGTGGTCTACATCATCGAAAACAACGGTTACTCGATGGGCACTTCGCAAAAACGCTCGTCGGCGTACCGCGGTTGCCTCGCTCAGCGCGCGGAAGCCTATGACATGGAGTGGGATCTCGTCGATGGCTCGGACATTTACGAAGTGCGCGCGAAGTCGCACATTGCCTTGGGACATAGTGTGGCCGATGCGAATGCGAAAAAATATCGTTCTCCTGAGGAAATCGAGAATTACAAAAACAATCACGATCCGATCAACACATTCCGCAACCGACTGATTGCCGAGGGTGTGCTGACGCAAGAAGAGGCCGACGCGATCAACAAGGCTGCGGCCGATGAAGCGGCGGCGGCAGTGGCCTTTGCTGACGCCTCGCCCAATCCGCCAGTGGAATCGATCATGGATGACATTTACTGGGAAGTCGACAACCAGACAGAAGCTGGCCGAACGGGTCGCCATTTCTTCAACGACTGAAGAATTTGATAGGAATCGAAAAAATCTGTTAGATAAAGACAATCATTAATTTTCCAAACGATATGCGCACACTGACATACAGAGAAGCCCTACGTGAGGCCATGGATGAAGAATTGGCCCGCGATGAAAATGTGACCGAAGGCCTCTGGAAAAAATGGGGTGATAAGCGCGTGGTTGACACGCCGATTTCCGAAGCAGGTTTCATCGGCATGGGCATTGGTGCATCGATGCTGGGTGTGCGTCCGGTGATGGAGTTGATGTTTTGGTCCTTCCATTCCGTCGCCTTTGACCAGCTCGTCAGCAATGCGGCCTGCGTTCGCTACATGTCGGGTGGTTTGATCAATTGTCCTATTGTGGTGCGTGGACCAGCGAATGGTGGCACGGCGGTGGGTGCGACGCACTCGCACATCCCCGAAGGTTTGTTCGCGGCGTTTCCTGGTTTGAAAGTCGTGGCTCCTGCTACTCCTGCCGATGCGAAAGGCCTGATGAAGGCATCGATCCGCGACAATGACCCGGTGTTTTTCATGGAAAATACTTTGCTCTATGGCATGTCGGGTCCTGTGCCTGATCCGTCGGAGGGCGACTATGTGATTCCCTTGGGCGTGGCTGATTTGAAGCGTGAAGGTTCTGACTTGTCGCTGATTGCTCATGGTCGTTCGGTGATTCATTGCTTGGAAGCAGCGGAAGTCTTGCAGCGCGAGCACGGCATTTCCTGCGATGTGCTCGATCTCCGCACGATTCGTCCGCTCGATACCGAGGCGATTTACCAGACTGTTCGCAAGACGCATCGCGTGGTGCTTGTCGATGAGTCGAAAGGCTTTGGTGGTGTCTCTGCGATGGTCGCGACCTTGATCCAAGATCACTGCTTCGATGACCTCGATGCACCGATCAAACGTGTGACATCGGTGGATGCTCCCGCCATCTATTCGCCCGCTGTAGAAGCTGATCAGCTGCCCAATCCCAAGCGCATCATCGACAAAGTTTTGACCATTGCGTAAGGCGGAGAAAGTTTCACGCAGGTGGCATTTTCTGATTGAATCCCGGCAGTGGATGGCTAGGATGCTGCCTGAAATGAAAAACCTTTTTCTCTCCGTTGTCGGTGCCTCACTTGCTCTTGGTTTGTCATCTTGCTGCTGCTTGTTGGGTAGCAACAATTCTTACAAAACCCAAGAGACCTATCTTGCTGGGCATAAAAAAGTGACCAAAGAGGTGGTGGTGTCGTCGGACGCGAAGGGTGGCATGGTGACGAAGACTGTGACCGAGAAAGTGCCTGTTTTCAAAACGCGTACCAAGACCTCGCGCGTGGGTTGTGTTCGTCCCTACTTCGTTCGCAGTGGTGCCTGTGGCACAACCAGTCAGAAAGTGGCGAAGATGACGACTTCTCAAGCTTCGGTGGGCAGCCCCCACATCGGCTTGGCTCCCACGATGAAGTCTTTGGCTCCTTGAGCCATACGCTCCGTGGTCTAGCCGAAGGCCTTGGACTGCGCGCAGCCCTGCTGCCGCTTTAAGCGAAGCAGCCCTGCTGCGAGCTGGCTTTGCTAACCGACTTCCTGATAGAGAAAAAGCTGACTTCTTTTCATCGGGCGTTCAATCAACGAAGAGCCGGACAGCAGGGCTGTCACGGCGAAAGCGGCAGCAGGGCTGCCGCAGTCCAAGGAGCTTCGCTCATTGACGAGTTTTTGGCATCGAGCCCACGGTTCGCCTCACCTTCAAAAACTCAGTGGCCTCCGTGAAATCTGTGGTTCAATGCATCGGGCAAGGAAGTGACCTTTCCCACGTCGTTTTGATATCAAACGAAACGCAGAGATGCTGAGTTCGCGGAGAGGAGGGCAGAGGATGAATCAAAGCCACTCTCCGCGATTTCCTCTGCGACCTTTGCCTCTCGACGTTTCGTTGGAATTTCGTCCCACGTTTCGGCTCTCCGCAAAAAATCAGTGGCCTTCGTGAAATCTGTGGTTCAATGCATCGGGCAAGAAGCTGGATACCGCGCATGGGTTCCTGATGACGATGACGCCTCTCAGAATGCGTAGGCGTAAGAGACTCCGAGGCTATTCACGCCTCCTTGGTCAAAAGTGCCAAATCCACCGGAGTGGTGGGCGATGTAGAGGCGCACTTGATGCTCGGGAATTTCCGGAAGGGCGAATGACACGAAAATGGGCAGATTGAACTTCAAGTGCGATCGATCTTCATTGGGATGACGCTGACGATCCATCGCGTAGATGCGAGAGGCGTATGAGAGCCCGAGTCCCGCGCCGAAGGTGGTGTGAAGTCGATGATTCCAGGGGAAATCGACCCAGCGGAGCTGGAAGGCGAAGTTGCTTACGAAAAAGTCGTTATTGGCGTTTTGATCGACGTATTCGAGGCACAAAGGCAGCTCAAGCAGGGGACGATATTCTTTACCAAAAAGGGAAAAGGGAAGATCTCTGAGCAGCTTGGTTGCGGTGAATTGATAGATTTCTGCTCCGGCGTCGCCGTGGCCGAAGGTTGCTTCTGCTTCGATGAAATTGTTGATGTCATTTTCCGTCATCCACGACACGCCGAATTCCAGCGTCCAGTCTTTCCAGGGGTGTGGAGTAGCAAAATCGAGAGCAGGCGAAGGAGAAATGGGTGCGGAGTGATCTCCGGCTTGGGCCGCTGTGGCGGTCAGTGCGATGACGGCGCAGCTCAATGAGGTGATGAAATTCATAGCGGCGTCATCATCCTTGTAATGATCGGTGTGGTCAAGTCACGAAGGTGTAGCGCAAACTCATTTCATTCTGAGCATCGAGGCCACGTTAGCGAATGCAAGGGAAAGGCGCACGGGCGTCTCACCCGTGAAGTGAGAGCAAACACCGGCAAGATGCCCGTGCTCCTTGATAGCGATACCAGACGAAATTCTGAAAATTCTGAAATTCTGTCAAAGAATCCGCCGTCAGTCTGGCCAAGCTTCTCTCCTTCTCGTCGCTCTATCGGAATTCTCGCCGCAACCCCCATTCAACCACTGATTTCACAGATGGCACAGATTTTTTGATGATCAGTTCAAGGCAAACACCGGCAAGATGCCCGTGCTCCTTTCCAGCGATACCAAGAGGCATAACGAATTTTCATGCGTTTGCCATGGCGATGGGTGGCATGTGCTTCACCTCGTGGTTTCATGACGAGATGAAGCTTCGCTGATGGGAAGTTACGGAAATTCCTTGGGATTCTGGGCAATGATGTAGGCGGTGACCTCGGCGACTTGCTTGGGGCTGAGCATTTGTCCCCAAGCCTGCATTTTGGCACCATTGAGCCCAGTGGCATCGACGGGTGAGCCTTGGTTGATGAGCTTGAAAATGTCCATCGGTTTGCCGCCGTATTCCCAGACCCCGTCGTTGAGCGCTCGACCGGGTAGAGGGATTTTCATTTCCCCTGCGACCATCACCGCAGAGAGATCGGCACCGTGGCAGGCGACGCAATTGGCTGCATAGGTTGCCTCACCTGCGGCGACGATGGCAGGGTCTTTGGCCCAAGTTTTCGCAAGAACATCATCGGTAAGGCTGGCGAGTGTCGCTTCCAGTTCCTGATTTTTTTTCTGATGGATCTCCGTCATTTCCGCGACAATGCGATCGTGGTCGCTGCGAAAGTGGTGGGCTTGGTAGTAAAGAAACCAGTAGACGACAAACCAGACAATGGCTCCGTAAAAGGTGAAGAGCCACCAGTTCGGAAGTTTTTGGTCGTATTCTTGGATGCCGTCGAATTCGTGTTCGCGCAGGATGACTTCGCCTTTTTTTTCAGCGAAATGTCCGCGCTTTGGTTCAGTGGATGGTTCAGACATGGCTTAGGGTGTGGGATGGGAATGGTGGGATGAGGCATCGCTGGCATCATCGAGCGGCATGGTTTCCAGGTGCTCACGATGTTTCTCGGCCAACTTCAGCGCGCGGATGGTTGCGTAGGCAAACACGACGAAAAAGATGGCGAATGAAACGATGGGCACGATGTGAGTCCAGTCTTCAAGGATGATGCGGCGAAACATGGGAGTCGATTAGTGAGCTTTGATTTGTGCGGCGGGCGTATCGATCGGCATAGCGGCGGCGCGATAGGAATCGGGATCGAGCGGGCTGGGCTGCTTACCGCCCTCGGGCTTCACCTCGCGGTAGGCGCCGAGTTTTTGCATGTAGGCGATCAGCGCGACGACTTGTTGTTCGGAGAGGTAATTGCGCAGGGCATCGCCACTGAGATCGGGCTTGGCTGCAAGATAGACACCGCCTTTGACGAGGCTATCGGCAATTTCCATGGCTTGTTCGCGAGCGCTTTGTTCGATTTCATCCTTCGACATCGCAGGCCAAGGCACTCCGATTTTTTGTTGCACCGCGATTTTTTTCGGCAGTGCTTTGAAGTCGGTCTTGCTTTCAAACAACCAGGGATAGTTTGGCATGTTCGAGCCCTTGGATGTTTCCCGTGGATTGAGGAAATGGTTGAAGTGCCAGACGTTATCGCGTCGTCCGCTGCGCATGAGTTTGGTATCTTTGACGATGGCACCACCTTCGCGAGCGAGATCGGGACCTGTGCGTTTCGAGCCCCATTGATAGGGGTGATCGTAAAGCGATTCGCCGAGGTGCGAGTAGTCATCGGCAATGCCATTGCGACCGTAGCGCATGACATCGGGCTTCAGCGTGCGGATGGCTTGTGAGTGGCAGTTGTAGCAGCCCTCGCTGACATAAATGTCGCGACCCGCGAGTTCTAGCGGCGTGTAGAGTTCCTGCAATCGGCCTTCGATGTTTTTATCGCGATTGACGACCAGCGAAGGAATGATTTGCAGCGCGCCACCGATGGCGACCGAGACAAAGACTAGCAGGGTGAAAGGCAAGTAGTTGTCGACCAAGCGTTCGTGCCAATTGACCCAGTGTTCCTTTTTCGTTTGGAACGAGCGCACCGCCTTGATGGCGAGCAATACGGCAGCTGCGAGAGCACCGAGATTGGCGTGAGCGGGCAAGAAGAACCACAGGCAGACCAAAATGATGCCGAGGAAAATGTAAGCGAGCGGATCATTGACCAGCGATTCGCCCCAGCGCATGGTGTCTTTTTTCTCACGTGGGACCACGGCGACTTCGACCGAGTCATTGGTGGCGACTCCCGAGCGAGCGGTCATGAGGACATTGACGCCGCAGAGAATGAAGCCGATGAGATAGAGCAGGCCACCGAACGAGCGGAGGAAATACTCGACGTGGATCGACTTCAGCGTATCGATGAATTCATACTTCAGCGTCGTGCCCGATGGCGCGAGTTCATTGAGCATGAGTGCTTGAGAAATGCCCGCCGTCCACATCGCGGCGACGTAGATGAGGATGCCGACGAGACCGATCCAGAAGTGCATGTTGGCGAGAGCGGTGGACCACAATTTCGTTTTCCACAAACGAGGAGCGAGCCAATAAAACAAGCCCGCAGCCATGAAACCATTCCAGCCTAGCGCACCAGAGTGCACGTGACCGATGGTCCAGTCGGTGTAATGCGAAATGGCATTCACCGCACGAATGGAAAGCAGCGGACCTTCAAAAGTCGACATGCCATAAAACGTAATGCCAGCGACAAAAAACTTGATCACAGGATCCGTGCGGAGTTTCGCCCAAGCACCGCGCAGAGTGAGCAAACCATTGAGCATGCCTCCCCAAGAAGGTGCCCAGAGCATCAGAGAAAACAGCATGCCGAGCATTTGCAGCCAGCGCGGAAGGTCGGTATTCAGCAAGTGGTGAGGACCGGCCCAGATGTAGATGAAAACCAAGGACCAAAAGTGAATGATCGAGAGTCGATAGGAATACACGGGACGATTCGCAGCTTTCGGCAGGAAGTAGTACATGATGCCGAGAATCGGCGTGGTGAGGAAAAACGCGACCGCATTGTGACCATACCACCACTGCACCAGACCATCCTGAAGGCCGCCAAAAATCGGATACGAGTGAATCCACGAGGTCGGGATCGAAAGGTGATTGACGATGTAAAGCATCGCGATCGTGATGATGGTAGCGATGTAGAACCACAGCGCGACATAGAGACTGGGCTCATTGCGTTTGGCGATGGTGAGGAAAAAGTTGATGGCAAAAACCACCCAGATCAGCGCCACGGCGATATTGATGGGCCAGATCAGCTCGGCGTATTCCTTGCCCCGTGTGAGACCTGCGGGCAGTGTGATGGCGGCGGCGACGATGATCGTTTGCCAGCCCCAGAAGTGGAGTCGGGAGAGTTTGTCCGATGCCATGCGCGCTTTGCACAGTCGCTGCGTTGAGTAATACACACCCGCGAACATCATATTGCCGACAAAGGCAAAAATGACTGCATTGGTGTGCAGCGGGCGGAGTCGACCGAAGGTTAAGTACGACAAGCCCTCGCCTTGGAACAATCCGAAGGTGATGGTTTCGAGGAACTTGCCATTCATTTGCCACCAAGAAAGCTGAGTGGCGATGATGACGCCTACCAGCATGCCGACAATGCCCCAGATGATAGAGGCGATCATGAATTGTCGGACGGCGGTGTCGTCGTAGGTGATGGTGGTATTTGTTTTCGTTAGGTTCATGGGTGGAAGCGGTGAATCATTTGGGCGGTTGATTTTCGAGCGGCAGGAGAGAATCGCGTTCGGGCGATGAGCGACGCAGCGAGCGCACCTGGCCGAGGAAGCAGAGGATGAAAATGCCGCCAAGGCAGGCACTAATCAGGATCGTGAGAGCGAGGACGTTCATGGGCGTGGTAGGAGAAAAACAAAAGACGAGCGACTTGTCTCAGCATGGATGCTGATCTTCTGCGCAAGAATTTTCATTTGATCGACAACGTTCGTCAAAACGTTCGGCATTGAGATGGACATGAAAATCTTTGGGCCCTTTGCTAAGTGACACGTGAAACACGCCGTCGAGCCCTTCGGTGGCAGCAGCGGCGTGAATGGACTCGATGATCACATGCCCACGCTGCGCCATGCCTTTGATGACTTTGCGCAAACCACAGGGCCCAGTGGGCGGGCATTTTTCGCAGGTTTGATCAATGCCTAACAACTTTCGCTGCATCGGATCGGCGGCAATCGCTTCGATCAATTCGGCATTGGAGCAGATCCAGTGACCATTCGCTTGATCGTCGTATTCGTTCAGGTAGTGCGCGATGGCGGTCGAGAGTTGGGGGTATTGCGATGCACCATGGAGCACGATGACCTGTGGATACGCCAAGGCCTCTGGTTTGCCATCGAGCAGCCAGTGGTGAAAATTCGCTAGATTGCTCACAGCAGACATGCCGCGATGATGCAAATGGCGAGAAAATTCGGCTACGCGCTGTTTGTGAAAAATCGTGCGTATTTTCGCAGGATGAGCGACCAAGGGAAAAAATCGGGATTGCCAGCAAGGAGTCGCTTTGCCACTGTGAGACATCATGAGTGGAGCGGCAATTGGCATCATTGGCGGCAGTGGATTGTATGAAATGGATGGTTTTGAAAAAACTGAGGAGCGCGTGATGGAGACACCTTTTGGCGCGCCGAGCGATGCCTTGATCGGTGGCACGATGGCAGGTCGCCAGGTGTGGTTTCTCCCTCGTCATGGTCGCGGTCACCGACTGCTGCCTACGGAAATCAATCACCGCGCGAACATCTGGGCCCTGCGCGAGCTCGGGGTGCGCTGGCTGATTTGCGTGACGGCGGTCGGGAGCTTGCGGGAAGAATACGCGCCGCGCCACGTGGTGCTGCCGGACCAATACTTTGATCGCACGAGCCGACGCGAACATCACACGTTTTTTGGCAACGGGGTCGTCGGCCACGTCAGTTTTGCGGATCCTGTGAGCGCGGAATTGCGCGGCTTGCTGCGCGATGCCGCCGTGGCCGAGAAGCTCCCCGTCCACGATGGCGGCACTTACGTCAACATGGACGGCCCCGCGTTTTCCACTCGGGCGGAGAGTGAGGCGAACCGACAGCTGGGATTCGATGTCATTGGCATGACCAATCTGCCCGAGGCAAAATTGGCGCGCGAGGCAGAGATCGCCCTGGCGACCTTGGCGATGATCACCGACTACGACTGCTGGAAAATCGAAGAACACGCCGTGACGGCGGATGCGGTGATGAGCCACCTGCACGCCAATGTAGCCGCCGCGAAAGCGATCATCCAGCGCGTGGTGCCGCAAATCCCGCTCGAGCCCTGCTGGCCGGAGCATCGTTCGCTCGATGGCGCGATCATGACCCCGCGCGCGCTGTGGCCGACGGAGACCGTGGCGCGTTTGGGCAAAATCATCGAGCGATTCGCTTGATTCCTCGGTTTTCTCGCTTAGGCTGTTGGCATGAAATACGGATTTCAGCTCGTTTCAGCCATCGTGATCGCCGTCGGGATCGGAGTGATCATGGCGCAAGAATCCGCACCACAAAAGCCGATGAAAACACAGCCAACAGCTCCAGCCGCCCCCCAAGGGAAAGTCGAAAAATCCGCAGCGGAGTGGAAGGCGCAATTGACCCCAGAGCAATACCGCGTGCTGCGCCAAGCCGGCACCGAACCACCGAATGGCGAGGTGTATCACCAGTTCAAAAAGCAAGGCGGCGGCACGTATTACTGCGTGGGCTGCGGTGCAGAACTTTTTTCCTCCCAGCATAAGTTCGATTCCCGCTGCGGATGGCCGTCGTTTTTTGATGCGAGCCAAAATAAGAATCTGATTCTCCGCGAAGATACCTCCCACGGCATGCGCCGCATCGAGGTCTTGTGCGCGGGTTGCGATGGCCACCTCGGTCACTTGTTTAAGGGCGAAGGCTTTGCCACGCCGAAGGACCAACGCTACTGCATCAATGGCGTGACGCTGCTGTTCGTGCCCGAAGGCGAAGAAAAACCCGCCGTCAAGAAGCCCACCGAAGAAACGAAGAAGTAATTTCCCCACTCGATCCGCTATTGCCAGATCGCGCGCATCGCTCTATCAACGCGCACGCCATTTTCTCATGAATACCGACCACATCCGCGAAGCCCTGCGCTCCATCCGTTACCCAGGATTTTCCCGGGACATTGTCTCCTTCGGCTTGGTGAAGGATATCCAAATCGATGGCTCTCATCTGCGGGTGCGCCTGGAAATCCAAACGCGCGATGCCGAGATCCCGCAGCAGATTTTCAAACAATGCCACGAGGTGCTGGATCAGCTGCCCGATTTCACGCAGGTGAAGGTGGACATCGATATCAAAGACCCCACAGCCCAAGCCTCCCCCGCGCAAACGGGTGCTTCTTCGATCCCCGGCGTGAAAAAAATCATCGCCGTCGCTTCGGGCAAGGGCGGCGTGGGGAAATCGACGGTTTCTTCGAATCTCGCCCTCGCTCTCGCCGCTACGGGTGCGAAGGTGGGCCTCTGCGATTGCGACCTCTATGGCCCGTCGATCGCGATGATGTTTGGTTGCCACGAAAAACCTCTCGCCAATGAGCAGGAGGAAATCATTCCCATCGAGACGCACGGATTGAAAATCATGTCGATGGGCCTGTTGCTGGAAGAACGCTCTCCGGTGATCGTACGCGGCCCCTTGGCCACGCGATACACGCAGCAGTTTTTGCGACAAGTCGCATGGGGCGATCTCGATTACCTCATCCTCGACCTGCCACCCGGCACGGGCGATATCCAGTTGACCATCGTGCAAACGGTCGCACTCCACGGCGCGGTGATTGTCACCACCCCGCAGGAAGTGGCGTTGATCGATGCCCGAAAGGCCGTGAGCATGTTTGCGAAGGTCAATGTGCCCATCCTCGGGCTGATCGAAAATATGTCGTGGTTTGAGTGCGATGCCGGGAAACGCTACCATCTCTTTGGCGAAGGCGGCGGCGTGCGTGAGGCAGAAAAATTGCGTGTGCCCCTGCTGGCGCAAATCCCCATCCAGATTCCCATTTCCCAAGGCGGTGATCAAGGCGCGCCCGTGGCCTTGCTCGATCCCGCGACTCATCCCGCATCCGCAGCCTTTCATCAAGCGGCACGGTTGCTGTGCGATGTCCGCTGATGAATGAAGCATGATCACACGATTCGCGCCCAGCCCTACCGGAGAACTTCATCTCGGTCACGCTCTCGCGGCGTGGATCGCCTACGATGAGGCCCAGCGCCATGGCGGATCGATGTTGCTGCGCTTTGAAGACATTGATACCACGCGGGTGCGCGAGGAATTTTATGCCGCCATCGAGCACGACCTCCGCTGGCTCGGTATTTCGTGGCAAGGCACCCCGTGGCGGCAGCGCGATCGCGGGAAGGTCTATGACGCGGCCTTAGCTCGATTGCGTGACATGGGCGTCATCTATCCCTGTTTTTGCACCCGAAAAGAAATTGCCATGATGGCCCAAGCGCCGCAACAAGGCGACGGACAAGAAGGCCTTCTCTATCCTGGCACATGCCGGCACATGCCTGAAAGGGAACGAGAGCAGCGCATGGCCCAAGCTGGCTCGTGGGCATGGCGACTCGATGCCACACGCGCCGCCGAGCTGTGCGGTGCCCTGACCTGGCACGATCGAGCACGAGGACAAGTCGACGTCGATGCCACCCTACTCGGCGATGTCGTGATCGCGCGCAAAGACATCGGAGTTTCCTACCACCTCGCCGTCGTCGTCGATGACGCCGCGCAAGAAGTCAGCCTCGTCACCCGCGGCGCGGATCTATTTGCCTCCACGCATGTGCACGTGCTCTTGCAAAAAATGCTCGATCTTCCCCAACCGCAGTACTGGCACCATCCGCTCGTCTGCGACGAACAAGGCAAGCGCCTCGCCAAGCGCGATCAATCCATGTCCCTAAGCCACCTAAGAGCCCAAGGCCTCACCCCCGCCCAAGTAAAAGAAAAAGCGAAAGAAGCGATGCGGAATATGGAATTTTAAATGGTACATTTTGGATGGTGAATGGTTTGGCGAGTAGCGAGTAGCGAGAGACCATCAGCCGCTGGAAAAAGCATTGATAGACCTGAAGACATAAGACATAAGACATAAGATCCAATGCCCCTCCGTGGCGGCGTCTTTCCAAGCGCCAGGCCCCTCAAAATCCATGCCCCCCGTGGCGGAGGCGTCTCGCCTCCCAGCCTTCAAAAATCCCTCCATCTTCCCTCCTTCGTGTCTTCGCGCCTTCGTGTGAGACCAACATTCAACATTCCCATTCCCCCCCCGTGGCGGAGGCGTCCCCGCCTCCCAGCCCATCTTATCTCAGAAAAAGCACCGTTCATCGCCCTCGACAAACCAAAACCCGAAAAAAGCCCCAGCCGC
>RDYF01000224.1 GCA_004293285.1 Verrucomicrobiota bacterium
AACGGTGCAGGTAAAACGACTTTCGCTCGTGAGTTTCTGCCACTTGAGGCATCCTGTCCACGGTTCATCAATGCTGATCTTATTGCTGCTGGGTTGTCACCTTTTGCTCCTGAGACAGCGGCCTTAAAAGCGGGACGCTTGATGCTGGAAGAAATACAAGAATGCGTAAACCATGGACAAAGTTTTGCATTTGAAACCACCTTGTCAGGACTCGCATATCTCAAACGAATCCGTTCCTGGCAAGAGAGCGGCTATCACGTAAGTTTGTTTTTTCTGAGTTTGCCCCATGTTGACATCGCCATCGAGAGGGTCGCGGAACGTGTCAAACAAGGGGGGCACCACATTCCCACTGACGTGATTCGTCGTCGGTTTACCTTGGGGACGGAACATTTCGAAAAACGCTACAAATTTGTCGTGGATAGTTGGGCGAAATTGGATAGTGTATCGGCGCAACCACAACTCATCGAATGGGGCGAAAAGTCATGAATGCGAAAGAAATTTCCCAAGCAAAAAATCCGGATTTGCCTGCATCCCTTGTCGCGCTGCAACGCGCCTCGCTTCGTGCGCGCAAAATCGCCATCCAGACCCATACGCATTTTGTCACCATGATCGACGGCAAAATCATCCGTCAGTCCGCCGATCAACTGCTCCAAGAAGCGAGCAATCCAGCAGGCCGAAAAGCCTACTAAGTCCCATCTCCCAGCCCATCTTATCTCAGAAAAAGCACCGTTCATCGCCCTCGACAAACCAAAACCCGAAAAAAGCCCCAGCCGCCGAGACGACGGCTCTCCCTGTTTTTCCCCATCTGCATGGTAATTTCGCGTCTTTTTGATTTGACTTTCGTATCAAAAAAGATACGTTATTTCTTGTGTCCACTCCCGCGCCTCGCCCACTTCGCACCTTGTTTTTCAGAACAGAGGCAGGCAATGAACCCGTGCGAGAATGGCTGCGCAATCTTTCTCTGAGGGAAAAGAAGATCATCGGTGCCGACATTTTGGCGGTTCAGTGGAAATGGCCCATTGGTAAGCCATTGGTTGACTCCCTCGGAAGTGGACTATGGGAGATTCGCTCCTCCCTCGGTGATCGCATCGCACGGACCTTCTTTATCGTGGTCGATGAAGAAATCATTCTGCTCCACGGTATCATCAAAAAATCCCGCACCGCACCTAAACAAGAACTTGATCTTGCGCGAAAAAGACAATCGAACTATCAAAAACAACAAACTTCATGAAAACCACACAAAAAAATCATCTCCACCGTGGCAGCGATTTCGGCGATTTCCTCGAAGAAGAAGGAATCCGTCTTGATGTCGAAATCCTCGCGCTCAAGCGAGTGGTGGCTCTGGAGCTCCAGCAAATTTTAGAAAAGGAACACATTAGAAAAGGAACACATCACCAAAACACAGTTGGCTCTGCGCATGAAAACGAGCCGAGCGTCGCTCGACCGGATGCTGGATCCTGCGAATCCCTCACTCACCGTCGCCACCCTCGGCAAAGCCGCTGCCGCACTCGGGCGGAAAGTGGAATTGCGCTTCGTCCCCGCCTAATAAGCAATGAGGCCCCAAGCCCCTCAAAAAAACCCACGCCCTCCGTGGCGGAGGCGTCCCCGCCTCCCGGAGGCGTCCCCGCCTCCCAGCCCATCTTATCTCAGAAAAAGCACCGTTCATCCCCCTCGACAAACCACAACCCGAAAAAAGCCCCCCATCTCCCATCTCCCATCTCCCATCTCTCATGTTGACTCAGTCGCGCCTCACGGCTACTCGCCCTGCGGGCCACCTCGCATGCGCTCGTGTCCCAAACGGCCTACAAGCCTTTAGCCGTTTTCACCATTCACCATTGACTCTTCACCATTGACTCTTCAAAAATCCCTCATCCTCATGATTCCAAGCAACCTTTCCCTATCTCTCGAGCGCGCCGCTCGGGAGATCCCCCGCGGCGCGATCGGGGAATCACTGAATTGCTACTACGATGCGATGGAATCCGACGACGAGGACATCGCATACGAATTGCTGCAACGCGCCGTGGCGCTCGATCCCGGCAACGCCGATGCTTGGCTGGAGCTAATGAGCTTTATGCCCAAGCTCACCACCGAGCAGCATCTGGAGGTTTTGGAAAACATCGTGAAACGGGCCGCGGAGCGCTTGGGGGGAAAAATGTTTCAAGACGGGGCCGGGCATTTTTGGGGCATCCACGAAACACGACCTTACATGCGCGCCCGCGCCGCCTATGCGAATGCCTTGTATCAGGCAGGAAGATTGACAGAATCATGCGCAGAAGTGGATGCCATGCTCCAGCTCAATCCGAACGACAACCAAGGTCTGCGTTACCGCCAAATCAGCGTCGCCCTGGCGCTTGGCCAATTGGACAAAGTGCGTACGCTTCTCGAACAAAATGAGACGGAGATCCGCTACAATACCGTCTTTGCTTGGGCGAAAGTGCTAGAGCGCTATCTCTCTGGAGCCATGGAGGAAGCCATCGCGCAGATCAAAGTCGCGCAACAGCAGAACTCCCACAGCCTGGCCTACCTGCTAGGACACCGCAAGATCCCGAAAAACCAGCCAGACCGCTACTCCCCCGGCAGCAAAGAAGAAGCCATCTGCTTCGCCGAGGACCTACAAACCGCCTGGAACGCCCACCTCGCCGCAAAAATGTGGCTCAAGTCCCAAAAGGAACTGAGTAAATCGGTCTGAAAGGCGGAAAGGCGGAAAGGCGGAAAGGCGGAAAGGCCGGGTTGCGGGTTGCGGGTTGGGCAGCTCTTGACGCGGAGAAAAGTCTCCCTGCGTTTGCGATAGGCAAGTCAAGCCCATGAGCCTCAAAAGAAATGAACGGCGAGATTACCATGAATCCTACGGTCAGCACAACGCGCCGACCATGTTTTCACTTTTTTCTTTTGACGGCATGATGCTAGCTCGTTAGTTTGCGTTGAACACATCCATCAAAGAAATCAAACCTTATCCCATAACGATTGATCTCGCCATTGAACGACTCTATTCGCTCAATGTAGGAACAACGCGTTTGGAAGAAGGTAACCCCCATGAAAAGCCGCA
>RDYF01000037.1 GCA_004293285.1 Verrucomicrobiota bacterium
CCATGGCATAATAGGAGCTCCTTTCGTCACTCCTAGTTTACCAATGTGTTACCCATGTATTGAATCAATTGTGTTACCTATGTTCTGAACCTGCACCGGTGTTTTTTTTGAGGGGCTGGGAGGCGGGACACCTCCGCCACGGGTGGCATGGATTTTTTGAGGGGCTGGGAGGCGGGACACCTCCGCCACGGGGGGATTTTGATTACAGGGAATGGAGATCGTTTTGGGAAAGGGGCTTTTCTTGCCAAGGGAGGGCATCGAGAAGGGCGCGGTATTGCGTTTCTGAAAATGCGCGCTTTTTCTCGAGCGTTCCTGGCCGAGGCAATCGGCGATTTCTTCGCGGATTTGTGCTTCATCCATCCCCAGGGATTGAAGTCTCTCGTAACAGGCTTTGACGTAAGGAGTTTGCGGCGAACGCAGTTGTTGCTCCACCGCTAACAGCAAGCTGTCGAGTACTTCGGCCATGACATGTGATAGGCTTGCGCTTGGTTATGCCAAGGCAAGCGAAGGGTTTTGGGCGAGGCGTTCGTTGAGGTTCTCCCAGCCGTTTTCACTCTGCATGTTGAAAACGTGCAGATACACCGCGACGACTTTGGGATCGTTCTCTTTGAGAAGTTTTTCAATCCCGGCATCAAGACGATCGGAATCCAGAGCTTTGGGGAGATCACCTTGGATCGAACCTTTGCCATCGTGAAGGATGCCGAGCGCGTCACAGAAACTGGCAAGCATGGGTTGGTGACCTGCCATGAACCAGGCTTGTAGCAAGTGTTCGCCAATGGCATCGGAAGCGCGCAATTGTAGGGTTTGCAAAATCCATTTGTACTGGTCGGCGATGGATTTTTTCTCAACGAACACGGGACGAAGTTTTCGTGCATTGGCCAAAGTGGCAACACAGTGCTTGTAGACGTTCTTGTCGTTCGAGCGGAACCATTCAAGCATTTGATGAATGGTGGCAGGATCGACGGCTTTGTAGAGTTCGTGCGGCTTCATAGAAAGGATGCGTGGGGTGTTTTTGGCAAAAATTGGAGATTATGCAAGCGACAAGATGCGAGAACGCAAAGTTCCTTGTCGCAGAGACTGCGGAGTCACGAGCAAAGTCGGTTTGCAGTTCATCAGCCGAGCTTGATCTGAGTATCGCAATAGTGGCCCGCGGGGACTTCTTGGCAGGTATCCGAGACGTTCTCGATCGTCACCTTGCCTGCGATGACAACGCCTTCGGCGAAACGCACGGGACCTTTGATCTCGAGTCGCTCGCATGCAAGGAGGGAGGGTTGGCCGATGTTTTCGATGGCATCGACTAGCTTGTAGCGGTCGTCGAGCACGACATCCGGTGGCACGCCGTGTCGCTCCGTACGCAGCATGACTCGGCCATCGGCACCGACTTCGTAGGCATCGGACCGCAGGCTGAAGAGATCGGCCGTGGTTTTCACGGGGGCAAAGCGCGAGCGAGGCACTTCAATGGCGGCGGCGCCGGTAAAGCATTCGATGGCGGCGCCCATGGCGACTTCGAGCTGAATCACGGGAGTCGATTTTTTATCGCGTGGATCCACCGTTTTCCGATTGATGATCATGGGCAGAGGAAGCACGCCATCGCACTGTTGCAATCGTTCGTGCAGGGCGTCCAGTCTCAGCCACAGGTTATTGGTGTTGAAGTATTGGTGTTTTTCGATGTTTTGAAATGCTTCCAAGTCCTGATCGGGGCATTGAGCGACTTCGCGGAGCAGGAGTTGGTCATCGCTTTGACGCACCGCGAGATGACCGCCTTTGCGATCGGCGCTGGTGCGGCGGGTGACTTCCATCAAGAAGGGCGCTCCGCTCTGGGCAAAGTATTCCAATAACGCCGGTTCCATGACGGCGCCGAGATTGTCCGAGTTCGATACGAAAGCATACTTGACTCCAGCAGCGAGCAAACGCTCAAGCCAGCCACTGCCGACCAGCGCAGGATAAAGGTCGCCATGACCGGGTGGGCACCATTCCAAATCGGGATCAGCGGGCCATGCGACTGGTGCGAGTGTGGCGGCATCGAGCTTAGGAATCTGATTTTGCATCAGCTCGACCTCGGCGGCAGTGGCAAGTCCTTGGGCTTGGTAGCGTTGCAAATGATGCAAGGTATCTTCGCTCGTGTTAAAGCTATTCATCAGCAAAAGACGAACCTGCTGGCCGCTGAGCTGACGAAGGTGAAGAATTTGCTGCACCATGAGATCGAGGAAAGTTGTTCCAAGGCGGACATCGAGCAGACTTTTTGCTGCTTGCAGCCCCATGCTCGTGCCAAGTCCTCCATTGAGCTTGATGACCACGACTTCGCCGAGTCGGGAGGCTGAGGGCTGAGGAGCATGGGTCGACAAAGAGGACCAATCAGGCAGACCTTGGGCGGGAGTGATCGTGTCCTCGGCAATCATGCCGGATTCTTTACGGACGAGAGCGTGAAAATTGCGACGGAAGGCTTCGATCGCCGCAGGAGAAACGGCGGCGGATTTCATTTTGGCTTCGACAGGGGAAAAATCGCTCATGGCGGGCCAACGATAAGACAAGAAGTCGATCGTGAAAAGTGCAAAAGCCAAGTGGATGACAAGGCGATCCAGTGAGGGAGAGAATCTTCAAGAGAAAGGAGCACAGGCGTCTCGCCTGTGAAGTGATCGGCAACCACAGGCAAGATGCCCGTGCTCTCTGTGAAATCTGTGGTTACATGGGGGGATGTGGTGAGGATTCCGTTAGGGCGATAGATGCTTGGCGGGATTGACGGCGGATTTTTGACAGGATGGACAAGATTTTCAGGATTGTTTTTGGGGGACGGATTGGGAGGAAATGCACGGTGATCAACTAGGGAGAGAATCTTCTCTGATAGGGATGCAAACTGGTGATTGAGGCTGGTTTTGACAGAATTTCAGAATTTTCAGAATTGCTTTGGGGCTTCAGGGCAAACGCATTTCATTCGAAGCATCGATGCCACGTTTGTGAATGCAAGAGAAAGGAGCACAGGCGTCTCGCCTGTGAAGTGATCGGCAACCACAGGCAAGATGCCGGTGCTCCTTTCCAGCGAACCACCTTTCCGATCCTGCTTCGTTTAGGACTCCCTTGATGGAGGGAAAACGGATCATCAGAAAATCTGTGCCCTCTGTGAAATCTGTGGTTACATGGGGGATGTGGTGATGATTCCGTTAGGGTGACAGATGCTTGGCGGGACTGACGGCGGATTTTTGACTGGATTGTTCTTGAGGCGACAGCGCGTGCTTCATAGGCAAACGAAAACGGCTTCTTGTTACCAAGAAGCCGTTCGCAAAAAACATTGAAAACAAAAACAAATCAATACCCAAACGAATGGCGGAGCGGACGGGACTTGAACCCGCGGCCTCCAACGTGACAGGCTGGCGCTCTAACCAACTGAGCTACCGCTCCCCGTTCACTCGGCGTTTTGGCAATGAGAAAATGAAAAAAAAGTGAATTTTTCTCATTTGCCCTCGATTTAGCCCCATGTTTCCACGGCTGCTTCGAGGCTAGCAAGGTCTTCAATGCTGATGATTTCGGCATCTTTATCGATTTTCTTGACCATGCCGGCAATGATTTTGCCCAAGCCGAATTCGATGAAGCGCTGATGGCCTTGGGCGCGGAGAGCTTCGATCGATTCTGTCCAGCGCACGGTGCCCGTGACCTGTTTTTCCAGCATCGAGCGGATTTCCGCAGGTTCGGAGACGGTGCAGGCGCCGAAATTGCAGAAAACAGGCACGCTAGTGTTTTGCATGGCCACGGCTTGCAATTCGGGAGCAAGTTGATCTTGGGCGGATTGCATCAAGCGCGAGTGATAGGCGCCCGCGACATTGAGAACAGTGGCGCGACGGATGCCGTAGTCTTTGAATTGTTCATTGACAGCTTGGATCCCTGCGACAGAGCCCGAGAGCACGATTTGTCCTGGTGCGTTGATATTGGCGACATCGACATCGCAAGCTGCCGCGAGGGCGCGGATTTGATCGATTTCACCACCTAGCACCGCGATCATCGAGCCTTGTGTTTTTTGGCAAGCTTCTTCCATCAGCGCGCCACGCTTAGCGACGAGGCGAAGGCCATCGGCAAAAGAAAAGGTTTTGGCAGCGGCATGAGCGGTGAATTCGCCGAGCGAAAGACCGGCGGTGGCGCTGAGCGAAAACCCTGCAACGCGTTCGGCGAACAAGGTCATTGCAACAAGGCCATGCAGATAAAGAGCGGGTTGGCAACGAGAGGTGCGTGTCAGTTCCTCATCGGGTCCCTCAAACATCACGGAAGTGAGGGAATAGCCGAGGATTTCATCGGCTTGATCCATCAGCGCGCGTGCGGTGGCGGATGACTCATAAAAATCTTGGCCCATGCCCACTTTTTGGGCTCCTTGTCCGGAGAATAATGCGACGATGCTCATGTCGGCGACACATTAACGGGGGAGCGGAGCGAGGAGCAATGCAAAAACGCCACGGGGGCACGGTGATCAACGAGAGAGAGAATCTTCCCTGATAGGGAGGCTAGCTGGTGGTGGAGGCTGATTTTGACAGAATTTCAGAATTTTCAGAATTGCTTTGGGGCTTCAGGGCAAACGCATTTCATCCTAATCATCGATGCAACGTTTGCGAATGCAAGGGAAAGCAGCACAGTCGTCTCGCCTGTGAAGTGATCGGCAAACACAGGCAAGAGGCCTGTGCACCTTTCCAGCGGTTCATCTTTCCGATCCTGCTGCGTTGAGTACTCCGTTTATGAAGAAAAAAAACAGATCATCAAAAATCTGTGCCTTCTGTGAAATCTGTGGTTACATGGGGTAAGTAGGAGAATTCGGGTAGAGCGACAGACGATTGGCGAGACTGACGGCGGATTTTTGACAGGATGGACAAGATTTTCAGGATTGTTTTTGGGGGGTGACTTTGCAGATGGGAAGGAAAGGCGGGGCGATCAAGCTAGAGAGAGAATCTTCCCTGATAGGAATGCTAGCTGGTGATCGAGGCTGATTTTGACAGAATTTCAGAATTTTCAGAATTGCTTTGGGGTAATGATCCCGAGATGCGCCTTTCCGATCCTGCTTCGGTGAGGGTTTTTCGGGTGCTAGTTTGATTGAGGTGACGGGAGAATCGACGCTTTGCCCTTGCCGACAGCAGGCGTTCGTAGCAGTCTAGCGCTGTGTCGGAGGAGATGGAGATCGAAGGAGTTGAGAAATTGCGTTTGGCGATCGCGGCGCAAGATGCCTCGGGTCTGCTCGCGGCGGCGGGGGAAATGCACTATGCCGACCTCGCGCATGAGTATGAGAATCTCGATGACGAAGAGCGGGATTTTTTGCTCAAAACGATAGGGCCTGAGCTTGCGACGGATTTGATCGGCGAGTTGCCCTGGACCTTAATCGAAGACGCGCTTCTGCATTTCAAGCCGGCCCAGTTGCGGATCATCTTGGGAAATTTGTCCGACGATGACCGGGTGGACATTTTTCAGATTGTTTCTCCGGAAAACCAACGTCGCTTTTTTTCCCTGCTGGGGCCAGCGGATGAGCAGTTGACGCGGAATTTGCTGAAATACGAAGAAGATTCGGCAGGGGGGCGGATGACGACCTCGATTGGTCGCATTACGGCGGACATGACGGTGAAGCAAGCGATTACGGTATTGAGGAGGCATCAGGATTCCGCCGAGACCTTGGCACGCATTTTTGTGGTCGATGAAGAAGGACGATTGGTCGGCAAAGTGCGCTTGCGAGACCTTGCGTTTCATCCTTGGGCGACGATGATTCACGACATCATGGAAGATGCCGACGAACGGGTGTTGGCGACCATGGACCAAGAGCAAGCGGCGCGGATGTTGTCCAAGTACGACTTGATCGTGCTTCCGGTGGTCGATGAATTTGATCATCTGTTAGGAGTGATTACCTACGACGATGCGATGGAGATTCTGCAAGAGGAATCGACAGAGGACATCGAAAAACTGGCGGCGATTGGTGGTGAGCAATCGGAACTGAGTTATCTGAATACTTCGGCACAGAGTCATTTCCGGCGTCGGGTCATTTGGTTGGTAGTGCTGGCATTTGTCTCGATATTCTCGGGCTACGTGATGTTTCGCTTTAGCGAAGTTCTCGACCAAGCCTACATCCTGAGTTTGTTTTTGCCCATGGTGGTGGCGGCGGGGGGGAATTCTGGAGGTCAAGCGGCGACCATGGTCATCCGTGCGATGTCGCTTGGTGAAGTGAGTCCCGGCACGGCTTTGCGGATTGCTTGGAAAGAAATGCAAACGGGCTTACTGCTGGGGGCGACTCTCGGTCTGTCGATGGGGGTCTTCATTTATTTTCTGCTGCCGCTTTTGCAGCATCAGCATCAAGTGACCTATCCGCATTTGGCCTTTACCGTGAGCGGTGCCTTATTGGTGCAAGTCTTTTCCTCAACCCTCCTAGGAGCACTATTGCCGCTAGGTGCGAGAGCGATTCGGTTGGATCCGGCGGTGGTGTCATCGCCATCCTTGGCCTCGACAGTAGACGTGACGGGCATGTTGATTTACTTTACTTCTGCCAAATTGATTCTATCTCTCTAAGACACAAACAATCATGAGAAACCTGAAAGATGGCATTCGCGCGCACGTACGCATCGACTGGAATGGTCGGGTGCACAAGAGATTTCGCGGTAGCGATGCCGATCAGCGCTATGCGACCGAGGTGGCGGTGCTCAAGGTTCTGGCAGAGCGGGGGTGTCCCTACACACCACAGTTGTTAGAAGAGCATCCTGACGAGCTGTACTTCGTGAGCTCCAACTGTGGGAGTCCGGTGCCGAATCTAACACGTGAAAAAGCGCAGCAACTCTTTGCCGAGCTAGAGCGTGATTATGGTGTAAGGCATGGCGATGCAGAGCCGCGCAACGTGACCTATTCGCCGCAGATTGGTCGCTTTTGTTTGATCGATTTTGAAATTGCCGAAATTCTTCCCGCCCCTACGAAAAACCCATGAGTCTGTTCCGTGCGGCATCGCTGCGCGTGATTGGCCCATACCATCCATGATAACATGAAAAGCCCTCTAGTGAGAGATGAAGATCCGGCGGAGTATCGGATCAAGCCCCGAGCGCCCAAGTCCAATCCCAGAGTCCCGTGGGTCTGGATCACGGTATTGGTGGGGATGGTACTGGGAACAGCCATCCTTTTTTCTCCCGTGGCGGTCAAAATCAAGCGTGCCTTGCTCAGCCTGCGTGCGCCACAACGCGCGACGGTGCGTGAGGAAAAAGATCTCATTCGGCAGATCGAAAATCGTTTGCGAGCCGAGTGGGAAGTAGAGCTTGCCGAAAAAATCGCGGCGATGAAAAAGCAAATGGAGCAGGCAGAGGTGGCACCGTTGGAAGATCCTCCTGTGCCGCCCGCTCCCCCACAGGGGCTCGCGGGGGTGGATGTGACGACACTGCGCAATGGCATTCCTTTTTACTCCGAAGTCTTGGCCGTCCCCGGCGGCGTGGCTTCCCGAGAACGCTTGGATCAACAAAGCTACAAGGCGGAATACAAGCTGACCTTCAAGATGCCGACCGCGGCGAAGTCGATCGATGAACTCAAAGTGGGCAATCCAGAGATCGACCGCATGTTGCCGAAGCTGCCAGAGTTGTTAGAAAAGGCGATTGTCTCGCCGCAATTTCACACACTCTATCAAAACAAGTTTCTTCGCATCAAGCAGGACGCGAACAAGCTCAATCAAGTGCTGAGCAAGCACAATCTCTATGATCTCGAGACCATTTTGTTGTTGCGCGACACCACAACCAAACGTCGTGTGTTTTTGATGCAATCAGAAATGGATGTGGTTTCGGACGGTTCCGACGGAGATCGCATGCCGGTGATGCCGCCGGAGATTGTTGATTCAACAAACTACCAGCCATTCACCAGTTATGGTTGGAAAAAAACCACCAACGTGCCCAATCCGATGATTGCAGGTTGGGAAAAGCGCATCAAACTTGCGGAAGAAGAATTGGCAAATCCGGCGACGCCGCCTGCGCGTCAGGCGTGGTTGCGCGAGCGCATGAGCTACTTGCGTCGCGGCATCGACGACATGAAATCGCGCAGTTTTTTGATCGCGGAAGTCGACCCCTTCATAGTCATTCCGATTCACATTCTCACTGCCAAAAACGACCCTTACGCGCCGCGGGTGGGGGACTATGCTGTGGTCATTCACGAGGGCAAAATCTACCCGGCCATCGTCGGCGATGGAGGGCCTAGTTTCAAAGCGGGAGAAGCCTCCTTGCGCTTGGCGCGAGCGATCAATCCCTCTGCCAATCCCTATCGACGTCCCGTATCTGATTTGAAAGTGACTTATCTTGTGTTTCCTAACAGTCGTGATGCTCAGCGCAGTGCTCCCAATTATCCTCAATGGAAACAACGTTGCGAGCAGTTGCTGAGCGAAATTGGCGGAGTAGGACCAGGCTTCACTTTGCACGATTGGTAGTGCAGGGGAGTTAGGGTTGTCGATAGAGGTTAAAGTCGATGCGGGTAAAAGCTTTCGGGGAAAACTGAGCTTTGCCGAAATGTTGGCTTTCTCCGATCAGTTGGCCCTCGGGGGAAGTGCCGAGCAGGCGAAAAGTGATCGAATTGCCGTCGGGAAACCAAGCTCGAACATCGCCATTTTGCAGCAATCGTTCATCGTATTCCGGTGGTGTTAAGGCCAGTTTTTTGATGCGGGAAACAGGCAACTTCATTTCGTTAAAGCGCGTTTTCAATGCGATTTTGCTGCCACGGATGTCGACAACCTTGCCTAAGACGGCATCGCCATTGCGCAGAATGATGCGTTGTTCCCCTTCGGCAGGCTGTGGGTTTTCGATGGCATGCAGTGGAGCGTCTTCGTCACTGCTCGGCAGCGTGCCGTCCCAAGTGCTGAGTCGCATGCTGGAGAGAGTGATGCGATGAAACTGGCCAGAGCTTTGTCGGAGGTGGATGCAAGGACCTTGGAGAAAGGGTGGATCAAGATCGTTCCATTGCTGGATCAGAGTGTCATCGGAATAGAGAGCGATGAGACCGGTAGTGGTATCGACAAAAAGTTTCAGCTCGGACTTTTCTTTGCTGCGGAAGGCTTGATCGCGTTTGTATTCGCCAATCATGCCGCCGTTTTGCATGATGCCGGGATTGTTCTGAGGTTCCGCGATGCGTTTTTGCAGGTAAGAAGTGCCATTATCGAGAGCGATCATGTAGCATTGATCGGGATTGTGCTCCGTCGCGGAGTCGGCACCAAAAACGATTTGCAGATTGAATCGATTTTTCCACGCAGCGGTGAAACGGAAGCTGTAGCGAGGGGGGAGTGAAGTGAAATTTTTCGTCAGCGCGCCACTTTCTTGCAGAGTGTAGGAGTGAGAAGAAAACTTCCAAGCGTCGCTGGGAAAGCTGACCCATTCCTTTGCATCGCGTGGGCCGTAATACAACAGCGGGCTTACGTCGGATATTTCCATATCCTGAATCATGTTGCGATTGAGTGAAAGTTCGCCCGCATACCAGGTCTGGAGTTGTAAGGTCTGTGCTTGGATGCCGAGCAATTCGCCTTCGATGACATCGCCGGGTAGATGATCATTTTGTTGCCGCAGGTCGGGATGAAAACGAATGTGAGCGATGTGATCGGTCGTGGGAGGTGGGCTGGAAGGGGAAGGAAAAGTAATGCTTTCGATCGAATCGAGATGAAAAGCCGTCTCTTTCCGCAAAGCGGGGGAATTCCAAACCAGCTGTGAGTCGTCGATACGGAGGAGTTGACCTTGGAGTCGATCGCCGTTGGTAAAATGCAGCGTAGGCAGCTCCTCGGCGATCGCGGAGAGTTGGTGAGCGAGTGAGAAGAGTGCGATGACAGCAGTGATTTTCATAAGTGCCGGGAGATGGCCCGCTTACGGTTGAAATTTTTTGAGTGAAAGAATGTGATCACGAGGAATGGTCAATGGTCCGAGCAAGGGGTGGGTGGCTTGCAGGCGCCCCTCGCGCAGCGTGAAATGTGACAGGTGCAAAAAACCTTGATGGCGCAGTTCGATGCGGTAGCAGGGAGGCTTGATGGGTTGTAAGGTTTGATGGAGATGAACGACGGCGACCTGTGTGGCGGGCAAGGGTTGGGGGCTGGGGTCGTGAGGGTTTTCAAAAAGAATCAAAGGAGGGTTGCCGGATTGGATCGACAACAGTTTGCCTGAGATGCGATTCGAGTCGATGTCATAGAGCGTATCGCGTTTTGTGGCAGGGCGTTTTTCTTGTCGAGCTTCGACACTTCCGGAGGGCCAAGTCGACAACTGAATTTTCGAGATCCGGTGTTCATCATCTTGGCCGGTGGTGGCGAGGAAGCTAAAAAAACTTCCCGATGGGATGGGGCCCGTTTCTTGGGGATCAATGATGGTGCGACGAAGGTCCTTGCCATTGAGGGCCAGTTGAAGCAAGCGGTTGGTGCGATCGATGCGAAGGGTGAATTGGATCGAACTTTCCTCAAATTGATCAGGCGTGATGTCATTGAACGTGGCGAGCGAGAGATACTTTCGGGGCTTAGCGATTTGGCGTTTGAGCTCTAGACCGGCGCTATTGAACTGCAGAAAATAAGCGTTGGTCTCAGCGTTGCCATCGGGGTTATTCGAGGCAAAGAGAAACTTGAATCCGGCGTTTCCCGTCCAAGCGACCTCGAAGTCGATGACGTAGCGGTCGGGTAGAGACTCAAATTGGCGATGAGTCGGTCCCCATGATAGAGAAACCAATTGATCGGCTTGAAATTTCCAAGCCTTGTTGAGTTGCCAGTCGTCTTGTTTTGGACCTGAGTAGAGGATTTGTGGGTTTGCCGCATCAAAGTGCAGTGACAGCAAGGCGCTACGAGGAATTTGCAGAGAAGATTGCCAAGAGGGTCGGTATCGAAGGGAAGTGGCATCGAGCTCGATGATTTCGACAGGCAACTGGTCGCCATTGACAAGCTGGAGAAGTTGAGGAGGCGCTAGACGATTCGATTCAGTGGCGGGGAAGATCAGCGATTCCAGAGCAGAAATGGGAAGATCGATGGTGTTGGGCGAAAGGGGAGAGCTGAGAGAGAGATGCGATGAGGAATCGATCGACACCAGTGAGCCCGTCATTTTCCCAAGAGATCCTAGCAGAAATTCATCAGCGCAAACAGGCGACAGCACGAGCAAGATGGCAAGAAGCAGATTCCGCAGCAAATCGCGGAAGCAGGGAAAGAAGGTCGGGAAATGAGTTCTCATGTGCGATGGTGCGATGCCTATTCGCCTTCGGCAGGGGAATCATCCGGGGTAAGGGGTTTTTGTTCGGCTTCATCCATGGTTTCCAGAAAAGGATGATCGTCATGGAAATCGATGGCAATGGCATGCGTGAGATCGACCTGCCATGGAATATCAAAGCGCGAGCGCAGTTGCAGCGAACCGGCTGCCGAGGCGAGAGGGATTCCGCTGATTTTGCCAATGGGATAAAAGCGCGCCGTGACCGTGCCCTCGCTGATTTCGGGCTCTTCCGCAGTTTTGGGTCGGGCAAAATTCAATTCGGCGATTTCACTGAGAGGGATTTCCAAGGTGCTATAGCTCGTGCGGAAAAAGGCTTTTTGTTGATCGATGCGAAGGATCTCGCCGGAGTAACGATCGGTGCCATTGCTGAGAAGGACAATATCGCGTTCGTCGTGGCTCATGCTATGTGCGCTATCCTTGATCCCATTCCAGTCGGCGATGATCAGGTCGGACAGCCGCATCGGAGCCGTGGCATTGGTGCACTGCAGGGCAAAGCCATTTCCGAGCATCGGGTCCGCATCGGCTTCGGCATCATCAGGAGTGTTTTTGAGTTGTTCGATGTCTTCCCATTGCGCGGCGTATTGGCCATTGACGAAGAGCATAATCATGCCCTTGCTGCGATCGCTGCGAATTTCCATGACGGCATCGCCCGAGTCAGGAAGTTGCACATTCGATTGCGTGTGCATCATTCGCTGGGAGATGATTTGCCCCGAGGCATCGTAGCCACAACGATTCAAGGAAAAGTATGTTTGGTAAATGTTGAGTACGAGAGCATTGCCGTAGAGCTGCACTTGATTTTGCGGCATGCCATTGAAAAACGCCATGCGTTTCTGGGCGGGGGCATCACCTTCCTTGGCGTCGTCTTTTTTCTCTTCCGCAGGCGGTGGGGCGAAGTCGGCATGGAGAGCGATGTTGGCATTCAAGCGCTCGCGCCAGGAGAGTCGGAATCGCAGGATGGTGCGTTCGCCGAGGCAATCTTTGCGAATCAATGGTTCCGTGCCTTTGGTGTGATACCAAGCAGTACCGGCGTGAACCCAGGCGGCGACTTCCTTGCGTTGGGCTTGGTCCTTGGTTGCTGCGTCCTTTGGGACGTCGGGTACGGGCTTGACCTCGACCTGTGGTTGGTCGCTCTGAGGTTGTGGTTTTTCCTTCAGCACCTCCCAGCCCTCTGCAGAGTAGGGGCCGATGTAATGAATGACGCCACCGATGGGTTGCGGGTGGATTGCTTCGATTTCCGCTGTCGGGATGGAGATTTCCCCGAGTGCATGGCTGCGGATGACGGTCGTTTCCTTGGTCATGCGAAGCACTTGACCGGGAATTTGATCGCCACAAATGAGACGAATGTAAGCAAAAGATTCGGCCTTTAGGGGAGCTTGTTGCGTTTGCAACAACACATGTCGAACCTGTTGGGTTTTGAGCGTGAGCGGTGCTTGGAGGTCATTGCGGCTCCACAAGATGGCATTCGCTTCATTGATGCCTTGGAAGCTGCCGTGAAGCTGATCGCCATTGTTAAAACGCAGGACATCCTCAGCGTTTGCGAGAAAGCAAAGCCCGAGGCAGAGGGGGAAAAAGAGGCGCGGCATGGTGAGGGAAATCATTTTTCGTAAATCGGCAGGAAGCGATAATTCAGTGCCATCGACAGGAGAGCACCAGCGGTGTTGAAGGAATAGCCCATGCGGCCGGGCCATGAGCCATCGGGCGACTGGATGGTAGCGAGAAGTTTGATGTTTTTGGCGTTCCATTCTTGCCAGATTGCTTCATCGGCGTGGAAGAGAGCTTGCGACATGTAGTACTCGAAATAAAACGGATAATAGGGTTCGCGGTAGTTGATGTGATTTTTCAGATAGTTTAGGCTGACAGCGTAACCTTTGGTCTGCTTGTTTTTCGCCAAAGATTGGCACAGCGATCCAATCGCCGTGAGGGTGGGTTTGCCGCCGCCTGCTGAAGTGTAGCCGTAACTGCCATCGGCACTGCGACAGCGTTCCATGTAGGTGAGAGCCTGTTTGATGGCGTCGTCAGGCACCGCGATTCCAGCATTGCGCGCGGCGAAGAGAGCGACGATTTGGCAGCCCGACACCGTGGTATCGGCATCGGCCGCATCGGGGGTATAGCGCCATGCTTTGAAACGATTGCGTTTTTGAGCCGAGAGGATGAGATCCACGGCTTTTTTCAGAGCGGGGGCGAGTTTCGGGTGATCGACCATGCCATACGCTTCGCACAGGGCGAGAGTTGCGAAGCCATGACTGTACATGCTCGAACCGATAAAGCCATTGGTGGCATTTTGTTGGGAGAGGATGTAAGAGATGCCGCGATTGATGTGAGCGGCGTAGGGGCCGTGTTGAGGGTCTTCGCCGCGGGCGAGAAAAGCGATGGTGGCGAGGCCGACAACGCCAGGTTCTGTGCCTTGCGAATCGTCCCAGCAGCCTTCTTTTGTCTGCTTCGAAGCGAGGTAGCGCAGCCCGCGTTCATACATTTGATCGACCTGAGGAGGGACCTGCGTGTCCTGTCGGCGCGCCAAATCTTGGCCGAAAGCTGGGAGCAGGACGAGGGATAGCAAGAGAATGCGCAGCATGACAAATCGTTCTTGTCTGAGAGTAGAGCAGAACGCCTGAGGATGCAACGTGAAAGATTCGACGTCGGCGGTCTTCGAGGGGCCGGTGGCCCAGATCACATTCGGCGCGGTGCCGAGAGCGGCGATGGCTTCGGGGATGGTGCGGAGAATTTTCTGCTCGGTGAAGACGGCCACGTGAGTCCAAGGAGAGAGCGCGGCGAGGCGGTCCGAGGTTTGTTCGTCGTCCAGAATCAGAGTGCCCGATTCCGCAATCGCACCCGTGGCGCGGGTGATGCCAAATTGATAGCGATCGTATTGCGTGCGATCATAGGTCGTTTCCACCATCAGTCCCGCGTCGGCCAGCGCTTGGCCCATGCTGTCCCACAGTTGAGGATCGCAATAGCCGACAGTTTGTTGGCTTTCCTTAAGAAAAGCGATCAGCTCGCCGATGTCGCGCATGCATTTGCCATTCACCGCACGGAAATTCCGCGAGAATGTTTCCCACAGATTCGAGCCTTCCAGGCGAGGAGCCGAGTGCAACTGGGAAACTTCGTATGCAGGATAAGCAGCTTTTTCCGAAATGACTTCGGTGGCTTTCTTGACTTTGGCGAGGATGGCGTTGCGCGACATGCGAGAGACTTAGCACAGCAGTCAGAAACTGGCAAGAGTCAGATGTCGGCACATCACCAGTACTTCAGCGTAATTTCGCGATTTTCGTCTTGGGTGATTTCAATGACCGATTCCGCAAACTTCGGCGCGCGATTGCCCAGCGGCTTGCCCGTGACGCCTACGCCTTCTTGTGGGACGCCGAAGAGATTGCGCTGGAGAACGCCATCGGCATTTTGATCATGCATCACGGTCAAGGCATACTTGCCAGGCGGCAAATCTTTCAGTGTGATCGTGACGTCGCCCTTGCTCGCAGGCACGGTGGCTTGGCGCAAAGCGAGCGCAAATTGATCGGGAAAGCCTTTGGCTTGTTGGAAGGCAAGAGCTGCGACCTGTCCTTGGTTCGAGCGGACTCCTTTCACGACAATGGTGACATCGGCTGCGGCAGCGGTTCCTGCGATGGCCATGGCGAGAAGAAAAGAAAAGGAAGCGAGAGACATCATCATTCTTCAAAGCGATACTCGCGCGGGAGATTGGTTTTCTTTTTTTCGCGAGCTTCGCGAAAAAACGATTGGATGAGAAAGAGGCATTCCTCCGAGAGCACGCCGGATTTGATTTCACAGGCGTGATTTAGTGGAGGGTTGGATTGGAGCAAATTGATCCAGCCGCCCGCAGCACCTGCTTTCGGGTCCGAGCAGCCAAAGACGACACGGCTGGGCCGACAATGGACGATGGCACCGGCGCACATGGGGCAGGGTTCTTTGGTCACATAGAGCGTGCAGCCATCGAGCCGCCAGTCGCCCAGCGCACTTTGAGCAGCAGTGAGCGAGAGCATTTCGGCATGAGCGGTGGCGTCTTTCAGCGTCTCCACTTGATTCCAAGCTCGCGCGATGACTTGGCCTTCTTTGACAATGACGGCCCCGATGGGCACTTCCTGTGCGGCAAGAGCTTTGCGTGCTTCTCTCAGGGCGAGCTGCATGAAATGCTCGTCGCTCTGCACGTCAATCCATGTCGGTGTTTCCATATTCGCTTCAAAAAAAGCGGCCCTTCCCGAAAAAACCAGTCTTTCGGGAAGGGCCGCGTGCTGAGGTGTGCCCAATTAGGCGTCCATGTGCTTGATGATCATGTCGGCAAACTCCGAGCACTTCACCTGCGTCGCACCTTCCATGAGTCGGGCAAAGTCATAAGTCACATGCTTCGATCCAATCGCGCCATTGAGTCCGCGGATGATGAGGTCTGCTGCTTCGTTCCAGCCGAGGTAGCGGAACATCATTTCGCCCGACAGCACAACCGAGCCGGGATTGACCTGATCGAGATCGGCATACTTCGGAGCGGTGCCGTGCGTGGCTTCGAAAATGGCGTGACCGGTGATGTAATTGGCATTGCCGCCGGGGGCGATGCCGATGCCGCCAACCTGGGCTGCGAGCGCGTCCGAGAGGTAGTCGCCATTGAGATTGAGAGTAGCAATGACATCAAAGTCCGTCGGACGAGTGAGCACTTGTTGCAGCGTGATATCGGCGATCGAGTCCTTAATCACCAAGCCCGCACCGGGTTTGCCTTCTGGGATCACGCACCATGGGCCGCCATCGATTTCCACGGCACCGAATTCCTCCTTGGCGCACTGATAGCCCCAATCGCGGAAGGCGCCTTCGGTAAATTTCATGATGTTGCCCTTATGGACAATGGTCACCGACTTGCGATTTTGGTCAATCGCGTATTGGATCGCTGCGCGGACGAGACGTTGCGTGCCGAGCTTCGAAACCGGCTTAAAGCCTACGCCGACAAGCTCAGGAGTTTCGCTGCCGAAGCGGATTTTTTTGAAGTCGGCGGGAAAATTTTCCTTCAAGAACTCCAGCGACTTCATGGCTTTTTCGCCACCTGCTTCGAAATCGATCCCGGCATAGATGTCTTCCGTATTTTCGCGGAAAATCACCATATCGACCAACTCAGGATGCTTCACAGGGCTGGGCACGCCGTTGAAATACATGACGGGACGGAGGCAGACATAGAGGTCGAGAATCTGGCGCAAAGCCACATTCAGCGAGCGAATGCCGCCACCGACGGGAGTGGTGAGAGGGCCCTTGATGCCGACAAGGTATTCGCGGAAGGCGGTCAGCGTATCCTCAGGAAGCCATGCCTGTCCGAGGTCGGTGACCTGATCTTTGTACATCTCAAACGATTTTTCACCGGCAAAAACCTCAAACCAAGAAATTTTGCGTTGGCCTGCATACGCTTTGGCCACAGCGGCATCGAGCACGCGCACCGAGGCCCGCCAGATGTCGCGACCCGTGCCATCACCTTCGATGAAAGGAATGACGGGATGATCAGGCACCGAGAGAATGCCATTGGCGATAGTAATTTTCTCGCCAGCTGGTGGCGTTAGGTGTTGGTAAGGCATAGGAGTAAGAATTGGGAAAGAGGTGACTCCATCATAATCAAGCGCCGATGGCAAGAAGACAGCATGCCATTTTTTTCCGATTCGCGATTCGCATTGTGAATAACTTGGGAAAAAGTGCGAAAAGACTGTGAATGGGCGATTCGGCGATCGAGTGACAAAGGTCGGTGTCCCGTGTGAAGATGTCGTCACATCACGGATTTGCGGCGATGATTTTCGCATGAGCGAATTTTACGGAATGCCGAAATAACGGATTTTTTGTTGAAAAATCAATCATTCAGAGCTGTTAGGAGGTGGGCCGTGTGTTGCTTCATCGGAATATTGCGGAAAACGCCCTGCGTGATCCGCTAGGCGCAGGGCCGATGGGTGAGTCGGTCATGCGCGATATTGATGGCATTGTGAATAACTTGGGGAAAACTCCGTTTTTCTGTGGATTGATGGGCGAAAACGACCCATGGCCCTGCGTGGATGGAGGTGCTTGCGAAATAATCTGTCGCTCATGAGGTATTTTGAAGAAATTTCATCGCATCTGCGTCAGATGATCGTTATGATTGCGATCTCGCTCATGCAACGTTGGATATGGTTCATTTGGTCTGTGGTAACGACAGTGGTCGTGGTCGCTGCGGAAGGAGAAAGCTCGGTAACAACCAAGCCGGTGACGCAGAATCGTGATCATGCGATCTACGATTGGCCGACACGGCATCGGGAGGTCATGGAACTGAGCAAACGTGGTCCGGTGGACGTGGTGATGCTGGGCGATTCGATCTTGCATTACTGGGGAGGCGAGCCCAAGGCGCCGATTGTTCGTGGAGAAAAATCATGGGCGGAATTGTTTGATCAGAAAACCAGCGTCAACTTAGGCTTTGGCTGGGATCGGGTGGAAAATGTGCTCTGGCGGGTGCAACAGCAGCAAGTGAAAGCCTTTCAACCCAAGGCTGTGGTGTTGTTGATCGGCACGAACAACTTAGAGCGCAATACGGCGGTAGAAATCCGTACGGGGATCGAGGAGATTTTGCGTCTGTTGCGGCAGCAATTGCCGACCGCAGAGCTGCATGTGATGGGAATTCTTCCGCGTCAATTGCCCGCACAGGTCAAGGCGCGTCCGGAGGAAGTAAATCGTCAATTGCACGAGCATTTGGCGGGATGCGAAAAAGTGCATTTTCATGATCTTTCGGCCCTTTTTGTGGATCAGGAAGGAAAATGGAAAACCGATTTGATGAGCGATGGCTTGCATCCTAACGAGCTCGGATATCAAGTGCTCGGCAAGGCGCTCAAGCCCATCATCCATCCTTAGGCCTTGCGTTTCGCACTAGTGAAGAAGGCTTGACCTGTTGCGCGAGAGGGAAAAGAATCAACCCACATGAGCTCTGTGCGCCACATTGGTATCATCGCTGGAAATGGCGTTTATCCTTCGACCTTTGCCCAATCGGCGCGCGCGCAAGCGGAGTCGATTCAGCTGCATGTGGCGGCTTTTGAAAACGAGACCGAGGAATCATTGATCGCGCCTTTGGTCGATTCGATCGAATGGTTTCGTGTGGGGCAACTCGGCAAGTTGATTCGTTTTTTCAAAAAGCAAGGCGTTACCGAAGCCATCATGGTGGGTCAGATTGCGCCGAAAAATCTTTTTGATCTGCGACCGGACATGCGCTTGCTGTTCATGCTTGCGAAAGTCAAAGAGCGCAATGCGGAAAGTTTGTTTGGCGCGATTGCGAATGAATTGGCGAAAGATGGCATCACCTTGTTGCCGGCTTCGACTTTTATGGAAGATCTGTTGGCCACCGAGGGATTGATTTTTGGCCCAAAGTTGAAGAGTCGGGCCTGGGATGATGTCCATTTCGGTCAGCGCATTGCGAAAGAAAGTGCGCGACTCGACATCGGACAAACGGTGCTCGTGCGACACGGCACGGTGCTGGCAGTGGAAGCATTTGAAGGAACGAATGCTTGCATCAAGCGCGGTGGTGAGCTGGGTCGCGGCAAGGCGGTGACCATGGTAAAGGTCTCGAAGCCGAACCAAGATTTTCGTTTCGACATCCCTGTGATCGGTGCCCAGACGATTATGACCTGCGCCGATGCCGGTGTCTCGGTGATCGCCGTGGAGGCGGGCAAGACTTTGATTTTGGAAAAAGATCGCGTTGCAAAGTTGTGTGCCGAAAAAAACATTAGCGTGGTCGGTTTCGCTTCCATCGAGCCCTAAGGACGTCGCTGCTGCTTGATGGCGCGGAACGATTCCAGACTTTTCTTTTCTGTCAGGCGTCTTAGCCTACAGGCATGTCGCGCGAGGAAATGGTGAAAGTTTTGGAGGAAATTGCTCTTTTGTTAGAGTTAAAGGACGAGAACCCATTCAAGATCAAAGCCTACCGCAGTGGAGCGGAGACGGTTCGGTCATTTCCTGACGACATCGTGGCACGCGCGGCGGCGAATGATTTGAAAGGCATCAAAGGCATTGGCGATGCCTTGCGCGACAAGTTGCATGAGATGGCAACGACAGGAAAGCTGGAGTTTTATGAAAAACTGCGTGCCGAGTTTCCAGCCAGTTTGTTTGACCTATTTGAGATTCAAGGATTGGGAGCCAAAAAAATCAAAGTGCTGCATCGCGAGCTTGGGATTGCGTCCTTAGAAGATTTGCGCGCGGCATGCGTGAGTGGTCAGATTGCAGGTCTAGCCGGTTTTGGTGCCAAAACACAAAGCAATTTGTTAGAAGCAATGGCGCATCGCGAAAGCTTTGCGGGTCAATTTCGACTCGGCGCTGTGGCGTCGGTGGTGGAGAGTTTGTTGGATGACTTGCGCGATCATCCCGACGCACACCGAGTGGCAGTTTGTGGTTCGTATCGTCGGGCGAAAGAAGTCGTGCACGACATCGATTTGCTAGTAGCCACCTCAAACCCGAGCGAGTTGACAGCGTACTTTGTTTCGCTTGCGGGCATTCAGAAAGTCTTAATGCATGGCGATACCAAGGCTTCGGTGATTTTAGACAATGGTTTGCAGTGCGATTTGCGAGCGGTGACCAACAAGCAATTTCCCTTTGCCTTGCAGTATTTCTCGGGCTCCAAAGAGCACAACGTGGCACTGCGTCAGTTGGCCTTGCGTCGCGGTTGGTCGCTCAATGAATACGATTTCACGGTCGTGCGTGATGACGCACAAGCACTGCCGGAAGTGAATGAAGAGAAGGACATTTATCATGCGCTCGGCTTGCCCTTCATCGAACCCGAGCTGCGAGAAAATCTCGGTGAGATCGAGTCGGCAACGAACCATGACTTGCCGCGATTGATTGAAATCGCCAACTTGCGTGGCACCTTTCACAATCACACGACCGAATCCGATGGAAAAAATTCGTTAGAAGAAATGGCGGCTGCGGCGGAGGAACTGGGGCTGCAATATCTCGGCATTGCCGATCACTCGAAGTCTTCTTTCCAAGCCAATGGACTGAATGAACAGCGCTTGCTGCAGCAAGTACAAGAGATTGCCGAATTCAATGCCAAACAACAAGGGTTTCGGGTTTTTGCTGGTTCTGAAGTCGACATCCTGAAAGATGGTTCGCTCGACTTTTCGAACGACATTCTTGCGCAGCTCGATTACTGTGTCGCCTCGGTCCACAATGCCTTTACTCTCAGCGAAGAAGAAATGACGCGCCGCATCATTCGTGCGATGGAAAACGAGCATGTGACGATGCTCGGTCACCTGACAGGCCGATTGTTGTTGAAGCGCGATGCCTATGCTGTGAATCATAGCAAGATCATTGATTGCGCTGCTGAAACGCGGACCGTCATCGAGCTCAACTGCAATCCCATGCGACTCGATATGGATTGGCGTTGGTGGCGTCGCGCCCGCGATCGTGGAGTGTTGTGCTCGATCAATCCCGACGCCCACCACACGGAACAATTCCGTTTCCTGCATTTCGGCGTATTGCAAGCGCGCAAAGGATGGTTGCGTCGTGATGATGTCATCAACACGTTTTCGTTAGAAAAAATGCAAGAATGGCTCGCGCGCCCCAAGCACTTACGTTAGGTGTTTGCTGGTGTTTGTCCGCAGTAGGCGACCAAGCCACTGTGGACTCCCAGAAGGATGCAATCGATGGCAGCGGCATCGAGCGAGAGCGCTTTCGCGACAAGCGAGCGATAGAGCAGCAACTGCTCTTCATGTCGTTCGAGCAATTCCTCCGCTCGTTCGACGCGATCGGTTTTGTAGTCAATGATCTCCGCGCGCATGGCGCGACCAGAGGTGTCGCGATACACATGCAAGCGGTCGATGATGCCACGGACATGATCCGATGCTACGACACCTTGCACGGGGATTTCGCGATAGAGTTCAACGGTGCGTTGGCGTTTTTCGAGAACAGCCCGCCATGAGGGGTTCTGGCAAGCTCGTTCTAGTGCTTGTGCCATTTCTCCCGTGCTGGGGATGCTTTGTTCATCCAGCCAAGTGATCGATTCCATCAAAGCGTGCATGGCAGTGCCATATTGCAGAGCGGCGTGGTTGCCGGTGGCTTCTTTCGAGGCCGTCTTCGATTGACGTCGAAGCACCAGAGGTCCTAGCTTCGGTCGGGCACTAGCGGTGATTTCCGTTATGGCATCCGATTGTTCGAAACAGGAAAAGTCGCCGGCTTCAAAAATGACATCATCTTCGCTCGCGCAAGATCGTCGCATCCACATCGCGAGCGATGTGTTTTCCTCGTTGAGATCCTTTTTTTCTAACAAAACATACAAGCCTCGCTTCGCACGTGTGAGAGCGACATAGAGCAGACACATGGCCTCGTAGCATTGTTGTTCCGTCCAGGCTTGTTCGGCGAGCTGGCATGGTGGATGGAGGGAGCGGACCCAAGAAGGCGGCATTTGGCAAAGCCAATCATCTTGCTGTGCGATATCAAATTTTCCCAAGTCGGGAATGGAAGAACTAGAAAGCAGAGGCAGCAGCACGACATCGAAGCCCAAGCCTTTGGATTTGTGAATCGTCAGCACTTGCACCTCGGCAGATCCTGGGCTCTGCACCACAACGAGATTTTCCAAAGCCAACGCAGCCGCCTTAAGCGAGGGGCATGCGGATTGGTCGACACCTTTCAAGGCCAGCAACAAATCATCGCTGCGATGTTGTGCAAAAGGGGTAAGGCGATCCCATAGCGGCGCGAGCAGTTCTTCGACCAAGCCCGATACCCCTTTGGTGGCAGCTTGCTCCACACAGGTGCTCCAGATGAACTCACCCATTTTTTCTTCCAGAATGGGCCAGAGAAAAGACATGCGAAGAAGTTCATAGGCAAAGCCATCCGCAGGGTCGGCAAGCCATTTCAGCAAGTGCCAGATCGTCACGCCCAGCGGATGGTCCTTGGCGGGTTCCCGTTGGCCTTCTTCGATGACGCGATAACCGTTTTCTCGGAGAAAATCTGCGACTTGGATCAGTTCGGCATTGGTGCGGACGAGCACACCGCAACTGAGCTTGCGCTTTTTGATGCCTACTTCCTCTAACAATTCCACCATGCGCTGCAATCGCGCATTTTTGTCTTCATTCTCCTCTATGCATTCGACCCGAGAATGCCCACGCATGTCGGTCTGCGCGGCGATGTGATCTTGCCATTGCCAACGTCGCGCGGCATTACCATACAATTCTTCCATCGTCGGGATATCGCCACACACTCGATTGACCAACGCGAGCACCTCCGTGGCAGAACGGAAAGATTTTTCCATGTGAGCGATGTGCCAACGCTCGCCGTAGCGATTTTGCAAGTCGTCAAAAAGCCGCACATCACCGCCACGCCAGCCGTAGATGGCTTGTTTTTTGTCGCCTACGAGAAAAACGGTTCCTTGGTCATTGGTCATGGCTTCATCGATCAAAGGCGACAGGCCTTGCCAATCGGCGCGACTGGTGTCTTGAAATTCATCGAGCAGCCAGTGCTGGTATTGGGCATCGAGCCGGTAATCCAGCGCCTCTCTCATCAGTCGTTTGTCTTCTTGCAGAGCCCATTCGCCCATTTTTGCTTTGACGTCTTGAAAGCCAAATTTGCCTTTTCGGCGCAGGCGTCGTTCACAGACTTGATCAAAGAGTCGAATCACTTCACCGACAGCACGCGTGGTTTTTGCGGCGCGTGCTAGCTCGGCCTGCGCTGCCAGACGCAGCGCTGCTGCGAGGGAGTCAAAGACCGCGGCGGGGATGGTGAAATCTTTGTAGAGTTTCACCGTTTGATCACCTTGCGCTCCGAGTGCTGTGAGTTGGATAAGCTGATTGATCACAGAGCCGCCTGCGCCGATCCTGCCGCTGCCGGTGGAGTGCTGAGAGAAGGTTTCGGCCATTTTGAGCCATGATTTTTTTTGCGAGCCATGGGTGAAAGCAATGGTTTCTGCGGCTTCTTCGATCACCCGAGCAGCCTCGTGGCGCTTGATCATCCAGTCGCGAATGTGCGCTTCATCGCCCCAAGTCGCCGGACCCCATTGGTAGCGATCGCCGCCGTTGATCCAATGCTCGTGCCAGCGATCGGTATACTCTTTGAGGCGTTGACGAATCTGAATTTGCTCGCGTCCCATCATCGACTGACGAAAGGCGAGGAAAAAGTTTTCGCTTTCTTCTTCACTCAGTTCTTGCTGCAAAAGGCTTTGCAACAACTGGTCGCGCAGCATCGAGGCATCGCTGCCTTCGATGAGTTGAAACTGCGTGGTGCTGATGCCCAGTTCTAACGGAAATGCCTTGACCACTTTGGTGAAAAACCCGTCCATGGTGCCCAGTGTCATGCGAGGCATGGCATGGATTAAGGTTTCGAGAATGGCGACGAAATCGATCGATTCGGCGATATCAGGATGGCGCAATTCCGCTTGCAGCTTCTGCGCCTGTTGGGGTGATAAGCTGGCTTTTGCGAGCTTGCTCAAAATGGCGTCGGTAAACTCCCCGGCGGCTTTGCGGGTGAAAGTCAGTGCGACCATCGTTTCAGGTGCTACGCCCAAAGCCATCGCGCCGATGATGCGATTGCTCAATTGGTAGGTTTTGCCTGATCCTGCCGAAGCCAAGACCATCATGTGCGATTCCAAAACGTTCATGTCGAACTTCTATCAAGAAAAACGTAGGATGTCATGGAGCAAATTGCCCTAAAAACAAAAAACCTCTCCACGACGTGCGCGGAGAGGTCCTGTGATCGTGAGGCAATCGATTATGCCACAGGAGTGAGTTTGTAAGGATGCGTGTTCTTCGAATTCCAATGAGCAATGAAAAGATTGCCCTCGGCATCGAGGCAGACATCGTGGCAATTGAGGAAGGGCTTCGGCTCGATGTTGCGATAGAGCGCCGCTTCGCCCTGAGCGCCAGCGGTGGGAGCTTGACCGCCGATGAGAGAAATCGGCTTGTTGTTTTTATCGAGCACCATGACAAAGCCACGGTAGTCATCGCCCCACTGCAGACGACCCGAATTGATGACGGCGAAGTAGACGTTTTCACCGTGAATGACGGGGCGGCAAATCCAAGCGCCGGGGAAATCGACGTGGCCGAGATTTTCGCCATCGAGCGACAGAGTAAACAGCTTGTTGGCGGCACGCGATGTCACAAGCAACTTCGGCTGGGCTTTGTCGCGATTGTCAAAAGCCACACCGTGAATGCAGCTGAAACCTTCGTGACGATAAGCGCCTTTGAGCTCGCCCTTGGCGGTGTAGTGCATCAGGTAATTGCTGCCATAGCCGTCTGCCACGTAGATGTCGCCATTGAGAGGATTGACGGCAGTTTCTGTTGGGCAGAATTTGTCTTCTGATTCATACTTGCCCGACTCCTTGGGCCAGCCGAGAGTCATGATTTCCTTGCCCTTGCGGTCGAGCTTTACGACGATACGACGCTGGGTATCGGTAAGCCACAAGAACTCCTCGCCGTTTTCTTCCGAAATGCTCAATCCGTGAATGCCGGGGTAAGTGGTGCCAAACGTTTGCACGACGCGGCCATCGGACGAGAACTCGATGAGATTGTTGGCGGTGTGAGTGGTGCAAAGGATCAAGTTGCCGGATTTGGTGCGGACAAATTCGTGGCAGTCGCGGACTTCCACAGCGCTACCATCGCGCTTGAAGGACCAATCTTTGACCATGCGATAGCGATGCTTGCCTTGACCGAGGATGCTCGGATCTTCCTCGGCTCCAGAAAGCAAGCCGGATGCGAAAGGGGAAAGAGCGGCTGCAGTAGCAAGGCCTTGGCGGAGAAAATGACGACGGTTGACGGATTCAGGGTTCATCGGAATGGATATCTAGGGAAAAGAGTGCTGGAGGTCAATCAGCAAAGAAGCCATGGGGAGTGATTTTCTGCGACAGTCGAGTGGTTGACAATGACATTGCTCGAAGAACGATGGATCACTTACGGCTTGGTGTTTTTTTGTTGGCGCAGTTGCTCGAGTCGGCTCAAGGGTTTGGTTGGCGGTGGCGCGGGGGCCGCCGCTGGTGCAGGAGTGCTGGGCGCGGCGGCGACGGGTGGGGCATTGGTCGGCGCGGGACGCGGGGCGTCGATGCGCAGCGTGCCACCCTGGGCGACGCGATGACGGATTTGCTGGCCTTGGTGAGGGATGAGCACTTCGCAGAAAAGACTTTGGTGCTTGCCGATCGCGGCATCGGCGGCGACCTCGATAGGAAACAGCAGCTCCTTGGCATCGGCGCCGAAAGTCACGGCTTTACCCGTGGTGCCGTGGGGAAGTCCTAACAACTGCGCGGTGGCTTGACCCTCGAAGGGCGTGGTGACTTCGATTTTTCCTAACATCACCAGTGATTGCTTTTGCTCCGTCGCGGCGAGTTCCAAATTCATGGTGAGGTAGGGTTCGGCAATGACCAGCTGGGCGATTTGCGTCGACACGAGAACGGGGCCTTGGGCTGTGGGGGCTTCCGCCAAAACGACAATGGGCCAAGTGCCGACAGCGGCATCGTTGCTGGCATTGATTTCATAAACCACTTCCTGGGCATTCGCGGGCAGAGTGACCGTGGCGGGCGCGCCAATGCCGGGAGGAGACCAGAGAAAGCGCAGGTTCACGGCATCGTTGTAGCCTTCGCGACGTTGTGCTTTGATTTTCAGGGGCAAAATGCCGTTTTTGACGATGGGTGTGGCGGGGTTTTCCAGTTCGATGCGCAAGGGAGCTTCTTCGATCACTGCCATGCTAATGCGGTCCACGCTCGTGCCGTGGTAGGAGCCTTGGTTGTTGATGTCGACATGTTCAATGCGCTCCAACAGAGCGCCTCGGAGGTCGGGCGGTGCTCCGTCGCCGACGGCTCTGAGGCCAATCGGATAGAGTCCGCCGGCGATGGGGGCATCGGCAGCGGTTTCGAGCATGATGGGAAAAGAACTGGCTCCCTTGGGGATGACGGGGGCGTGCAAGGTCATGCCAGTGGGGAGAGCATCGGCCACGACTTGGAGTTCGCTGGCGACATTTTCCCGTGTGACATTCACCACGGCAGCATAGCGATTGCCGCGCGGCACGGTGAGCATTTTCCATTTTTGCGTTTGCACGCGCTCGACGGTGGGAAGCGCAGCGCTAATGCTGGGAGTCTTGCGCTGGATTTCGATGCGGTAGGTGAAATCGTGACGGCCGCGTCGGAGTTTGTCTTGCAAGCGCAGGTAGTAATCGCCATCGGCCGGGCAGGTCCAAGCGATCTGGCTATCGAGCGAACCTTGATCGTCGTTGGTAGCGAGATTTTTTCCTTGGTGGTCGCGCAGCATCAGCACGGAATCGAGCGAGGATCTGAGGGACAGCGCCTGAACTTTGATCACCAAAGCTTCGTCCTTAGTGGCGCGGAAGTGGAACCAATCGACATCATTTTTCTCGCCGATGATGCCATGCGCGGCGCAGGGAATGGGAGGCAAGGGCGTGGCGCTTTTGGCGTTGGCATTGGGTTCGATTTCCTTGCTCGATTCCAGTGGGCTGAGCGCGATCCAGTTCGGTGAGGGCGCGGAGAAGCCTTGGTCTTGGACCAACAGCGGAAAAGGATTCGGTCCCTGAGCGGGGAGAGTGATGGTTTGCGTGATCGGGCCTGCGGCATCGCCGAGGAAGGTGAATTCCACCGTCTCACCGGGCTTCGCACCAAGCGGGTGAACGGCGGCGGGTCGCGGTGCCTGGCTGATGTGCAGGCGGTAATGGCAGTTGTCATTGCCTTCGTAACCCGCCTCGCGCACGACAATCCGATAGTCGCCATCGGCGGGGGCGATGATGGACGCATAGCAGTCGGTACGCAGCAGAGGGGAATCATCGCAAGCGCTCAACTCAAAGCGCTGGGGGTCGAGAATCGCGACATAGGCATCGAACATTTCCTTACCCAGACGAATGGCTTCGACCTCGGCGCTGAGTCGTTGTCCTTGTTTCAAGTGGCAGATGAAATAGTCTTCGTCCTCGGCTTTGACCACGCCGTGGATGGTGCGGTTGATCTCGATGGCTTGGGCTTGATCGAACTGCGAATTGGGCTCGACTTCATCGAGGCAAGGAAACTGTCCTATCATCAGCAAACGCATTTCCGTAATGCCCGAGCTGGTGCGCAGGCGCAGCGGATGTTCGCCCAGCGGGGCATCGGGCGCGATGGTGGCTATGGCGCTTAAATGCTTGGCATCGATCAATTTCCAGTCGCGAAAGCTGACGCCGGGCTGGTAGCACAGCGCTTCTTGGATTCCTTCGAGTCGATCGCCGTGAAAGTGCAGTTCCACTTCCGTGCCGCGTTGTGCGCCGCGTGGCTCAATTTGATTCAGCACGGGCGAAAAAGCCAACAAGGGCCATGTCGGCAAAATCAGCAACAAAACGATCAGTCGCCGCATGGCAGTGGAGAGAGGGTTAGGCTTTGGTGGCGAGGATTTCGTCGATGACTCGACCATTTTCGCAAATTTCGATCGGACGATTGCCCGGAGCCATGAGCTCCTTGTCGGCATTGATGCCGAGCTGGTGGTAGATCGTTGTGGCAAGGTCGGCCACGCTGACGGGGTCGTTTTCCGGTTCGCCGCCGAGGGCATCGGAGCTGCCATAGACAAAGCCACGTTTCACGCCGCCGCCCGCGAGCATGGTCGAAAACACCCGCGGCCAGTGATCGCGACCGCCGGTGGGATTGATTTTCGGAGTGCGACCGAATTCGGAGGTCACCATCACGAGCGTGCTATCGAGCAAACCGCGTTCGTCGAGATCATTGAGAAGGGCGGCGATGGCGATGTCGGTCGCGGGCAAATTGCCTTCGATGCCGGCTTTGATGTTATCGTGGTGATCCCAGCCACCCGCGGTGAGTGAAACAAAGCGCACACCGGCTTCGACCAGTCGACGCGCGAGAATCATGCGCTGACCTGCTTGCGTTCGACCGTAGCGATCGCGCAAAGCCGCGGGCTCGGCATCGAGATGGAAGGCTTCGCGGGCTTTTTGCGAGGAAATGAGCTTGTAAGCATGCTGGTAAAAAGCGTCCATCGAGTCGAGCTCATCGGATTTTTCCAACTGGCGAAAATGGTCATCCACGGTGTAGAGCAGTTGCTGACGACGATGAAAGCGTTCATCGCTCACGCCATCGGGCAAGCTGAGATCGCGCACCTTAAAGCCGCCCTGCGCGGGGTCGGCACCGAGAGCGAAAGGTCCGTAGGCCGAACTGAGATAGCCCGAATTGGCGTATTCGTTCGGGATTTGCGGAATGCAGACGTAGGGCGGGAGTTGGTGGCGCACGCCGAGCTCGTGCGACACCACCGAGCCAATCGACGGGTATTCCACGGCCGGTGAAGGTCGGTAGCCCGTGAACATGTTGTGCGTGCCGCGTTCGTGAGCGGCTTCGCCATGGGTCATCGAACGAATGATCGTCATTTTATCCGCGATTTGCGAGGTATGCTTCATCAGTTCGCCAAACTGAACCCCGGCGATTTTGGTATCGATCGCACCAAAAGGCCCGCGATACTCCGAAGGAGCGAGGGGTTTGGGGTCGAACGATTCCTGATGCGCCAGTCCGCCGGGCAGGAAAATGTGAATCACACTCTTCGCCACGCCTTCTTTGGTTTCGTAAAACTTCTGCGCCCCCTGTGCTTGCTTCTGCAAAAAGCCGGGTAGCGAGAGTCCGAGCCCACCGAGCAGGCCGACATAAAAAAATTCGCGACGGGATGAGTAGCGTTCGAGAGGATTGCCTGGACACTTGGGTTTCATGAGGTCGATGGGATAAAGGAAAAAACCTGAAACAAAAATCAGGGTGAACTATGATACAACGCGAGTTCACCGCGAAGTATTTCAAAAAAACATTTTCGCCCGATCACGATGATGATGATTGGTGTGGCGCACCACCGTGGAACAGCGATGTTTCCCCGATTTCAATGACCTGTTGAAGTAGTGCCGAGGTAATTGCTGATGCCGACGATGATGGTACTGAAAAAAACCACGACGATCCCCGTGATGACGAGTTGCCTGGTGCGCGCTCGTGTTCCCTCCCACTCGCCTAGGCGGATTCCCCAGAGATTGCTGAAGATGATGATGAAGGCCATGTGAAGCGTCCAGCTGCTGAAATCATATCTGCCCATTTTCGTGCTCCCCATGCCATAAAACATGAACTGAAGATACCACGTTACTCCGGCGATGGCCGCGAGCAGATAATTGCGTTTGGCATTCCCTTCCGTTTTGCCAAGGTAGTCCCCTGCGCTGCGGTTCTTGACGTTGAGAAAAATGCACCAGAGCGCATTGGTGGTAAAGCCCCCTGCCAAAATTACCACAAGCACCGGCGTGTTTTTCCATAGGTCGGCAACACCGTGTTGCGTCGAAAGCTCGGCGATCGAAGCCCCAGCACGAAAGGCGAATGACATGCAGGCGCTCATCAAACCGGCAAATAGTGCGACCAGCACACCTTTGAGGAAATGGAACTCATGCTGATTTTCCTGCTGATTGGGAGTCGCAAGGTCGCGCTCTTTAGCCATGCCTGCCACCCCACAGAAACCAATGCCGATCAGGCAAACGGCCAAGCCGAAGAGCATCACCAGTCCCGACGCGCTTTTGAGCAGTGCGAGAAACTCTCCGTCGTAAATCGGCGGCACAATCGTGCCAAAAAACGCACAAAATCCCAGCGCAACTGATCCGCCAAGCGATACGCCGAGATAGCGACACGATAAACCAAAAGTTAAGCCGCCAATGCCCCATAACAATCCAAAAAAATACGTCCAAGCCATCGCCGACCATGGAATCGCTGCTAGCAGCTCTGCCAGGTTCGGAACGACCATGGACGCCACAACCAAGGGAGCAATCAACCAAGAGAAAATGCCATTCACGAGCCAACCGCTCTCCCAAGCCCAACCCTTGATCTTACGAAGAGGGACGTAAAAAGTACCCGCGGCAAATCCGCCGATGGTGTGTAGCAAAACTCCTAGTGCGACCATAGCTCAAAAAAGATTCATTGTGATCATCCCGATTCATTTCAAGAAGCGCTGACAATGACGAAACGTCTTGTACTGCAATCAGGCGCGCAGCGTAAATGTTTTTCTGCAAGATCGCGTGAGACATTTCGTTGAAGAGGCAGGTAGAGGAATGGGGGTAATCGATGAGGGGCATCGTTCGTTGTGTGGAAAATGAAGCGAAAATTCCATCGGGCACGGTGGCTTTTCTGGGTATGTTGTCGTTTCGTATGCCAACCAAATCTTCTCATCAAACGTCGGTCCAATTGATGCAGCAATTGCGCCGGAACATTTCTTCCCTGGCGGCGCAACCGGCGACGGATCAACCGGTGCTGAGCGCGTATGTTGATCTGCGCAAACCGATGGAAGAGATTCTCGCCGAGTGGCAAGCGTGGACGATTCGTGCGCGTCAGTCGTGGTCGGCTGCGCAGCGCGTGTTGTTTGACGAAGCAAAAGAACAAGTGGTCATGGCGATGCGTCAAGAGTGGCCTGCGGGCACTCAGAGTGTGGCGATTTTTGCGCGAGCGGGCGATCATCCGCTGCTCTTGACATTGCCCTTTGAGGCATCGTGGGAGATGCGCTTCGAGGCCTCGAACCGACCGGTGATTTTTCCCTTGGTGCAAATGCGCGATCGATTTCATCGCTTTCTGCTGGTGATCGCCACGGCCGAAAAATCATGGATTCGCGAGGTCGCTCTCGGCTCGGTGGTGCAGGAAACGGTCATTGCGCGGAGCGAACCAGCGGATCGCGATGGCCGGACGATGACGCGCGAGCACATGCATCACTGGCAAGCGGAAGAGTCGCGGCGGATGGTGCGCGAGCTGGTGCAGGTCATCGGCGCGATGATGACGCAGCGCGGATTGAATCACATCGTGCTGGCGGGGCATCCGCGGCAGATCGTGCCGATCAAAGAGCATTTGCCTGCCAACTTGCTGCCGCGGGTGGTGGCGGAGAGATTTCATGCGCCCAACGGACACGACGATTCGGCGCTGATGGAGGAATCGCTCGCGGCATTTGTCGAAGCGGAGCAAAAAGAAAGTCGCGCCACGGTCGAGCGACTGCACGAGCAGATTCGTCGGCAGGGCTTGGCCTTGGTCGGCATGCACTCGTGTCGGGATGCCATGCTTGCGGGAGCCGTGAGTCAACTCGTGATTGCGGAAGAGCTGCCGCACCAAGATCGGGAAGAGCTGACGAGAATGGCGGTGATGCATGATTTGCCGATCGAAGTTTGTGAAAACGACGAACTGCTCCTCAGTCATGGTGGAGTGGGTTGCCTGCTGCGCTACCGCCAAGAGTATGATTGAATCGTCCTCGCCTTTTGCAGATCTCGTGCTAGGGTCGATTTCATGAAAAGGCAAATGGCATGGGTTGTGGCGGTCGTGGGCTGGGTGAGTTGGCTGGGGGCGCAGGAGATGCCGCCGGAATTGAAGTCGATGCTCGATGTCTTGAAAAACGATCACGATGGTCAGATGTCGCGCATGGCTGAGATGATGTTGGGCAAAAAGGGCGGCAACCAATTGTTCTATTTTCCTCTCAAAGAAGCACCGGAGACGCCGAAGACCTACGGCATGAGCTACGAAGAATGTCGCATACCCACCAGCGATGGCGAGACCTTGCACGGTTGGTTTTTGCCGGTCAAATCGGGACAGTCGGTGAAAGGCACGGTGGTCTTTTCGCACGGCAATGCCGGGGCCTTGGGGCATCATTTGGGCCTTGCCCGCTGGTGGCCGGAGCAGGGTTATCAAGTGTTGATGTACGATTACCGGGGATTTGGCAAATCCACCGGTGCCCCGTCGCGCGAGGGCTTGATTCGCGATGTCGAAGCGGCCTTTCGTCATGCGCTGGGTCGGCCGGATGTCGCTAAGACCAAAATTTTTTCCTATGCGCACAGTCTGGGCGGCGCCAAGTCCATCGTCGCTCTCGCGCGGATGAAAGTGCCGGGGCTGCGGGGCGTGATTACCGATGGCACCTTTGCTTCGTATGTGGGCATGGCGGACTACATGGCGGGGGATTTTGGCAAAAAGCTCGTGACCGACGAACTTGCCCCGAAAGACTCCGTGGCGAAGCTGAAGGTGCCGTTGTTGATCGTGCACGGCAGTGATGATGAAATCGTGCCCATTTCCCAGGGCGAGCAATTGTTTGCTGCGGCGGGTCGAGACAAGACCTTCTTCCGCGTGGCCGGTGGCAAGCACAGCGATGCTCTGGCGCGTCGCGATGGCGAATACCGTCGCAAAGTCGTGCAGTGGATGGAGCGCCAGTAAGCGTGGGGTTTGGAGTCGATCGAAAATCGGTCTTTTCTCCCATGGGATTTTCGTCTTGGATGGGCATGTGCCATTTCAGCTACTGAAGACCGATACCGAAACCAAAGCCCGATTGGGGCGCTTGGAGCTCCCGCATGGGGTGGTGGAAACGCCGATTTTCATGCCGGTGGGCACTCAGGGGTCGGTCAAAACCTTGCATCCCGATGACCTCGACGCGTTGGGGGCGCAGATCATTTTGGGCAACACCTACCACCTGTGGCTTCGTCCGGGGCACGAATTGCTGCGCGACATGGGCGGGCTGCATTCCTTTGCCAGCTGGGACAAGCCGATTTTGACCGATTCCGGGGGCTTTCAGGTGTGGTCCTTGGCGAAATTGCGCAAGATCACCGAAGAAGGTGTGCGTTTTCAAAATCATCTCGATGGCTCGAAAATGATGCTTACGCCCGAGCTGAGCATGGAAATTCAAGCGGCGATTGGGTCGGACATCGCGATGCTGTTCGACGAGTGTCCGCCCTATCCATGTGATCAAAAGTATGCCGCGGAGTCCTTGGCGCTGACCACGCGATGGGCGCAGCGTTGCAAAGATTGGGTGATGAAACACGAGCCGCGGTCCGGAGTGGGCCGACAGCACCATTTCGGCATCGTGCAGGGATCGATTTACGCCGATCTGCGCGCGCAATCCGCGACCGAGTTGGCAGCCATGGATTTCGATGGTTACGCGGTTGGTGGCGTCAGCGTTGGCGAGCCGGAGGAAGAAATGTTTCGCGCCATCGACAACGCCGTGCCCTATTTGCCCGAGCATAAGCCTCGCTACGCCATGGGGCTCGGCACACCGCCGCAGATTTTGGAAATGATTGGGCGCGGGGTTGACATGTTCGACTGCGTCATGCCGACCCGCGTGGCGCGTCACGGCACCGCTTTCACCCTCGATGGGCCGATCCAGATCAAAAACCTCGCCTTTGCGCGCGATCCTCGTCCCCTGTGCGAAACTTCCCATCCGCACGTGGCGCGCTTCTCGCGGGCCTACATCCGTCACTTGTTCCGTGCCGGAGAAATTCTCTCTTTACGATTGCTTTCTTTCCACAATCTGCATTTCTATTTGCGCCTCGTAAGTGATGCGCGTCAAGCCATCGCCGATGGCACCTTCTTGTCTTTCAAAAATTCCTTCATCCAACGCTACCTCAAACAATCATGAATTCATCCGTATTCTCGACACTCGCCCAGCAAGCTGGAGGCGCCAGCGGCGCGCAACCTTTGATCATGATGGGTCTCATGGTGGTCATGTTCTACTTCCTGTTGATCCGTCCGCAACAACGTCAGCGCAAGGAATTGCAAAAACGCATCGACTCCTTGCAGACTGGCGACAAGGTCGTGACCACAGCGGGCATTCACGGTTTGGTGCACAACATCAAAGAAAAAACCGTCGTTTTGAAAATCGCCGATAGCACGATGGTCGAGTTTGACAAATCTGCGGTGGCCGTGGTCACCAAAAAAGACGCCTAAGTGCCGTCCCTCTTTGTTTCTCAACAACTGCCTTTACCATGTCTCATTCTCCCTTGATTGCCGTTCTGCCAGCTTGGTTGGAAAAAATCACCACCGATCCGCTGTCGCTGTTTTTCTATGGCTTGCTTCTCCTCGTGTTGTTCGGCTGGTACTTCGCCACCGAGCATGAACGCCGCAAGCGCGACGTCGGCACCGTGCTGTTGGTGTTGATCACCTTGCTTTGCGTGGTGGCCCTTTTGCCGTTGGAAAAAAAGCTGAAGGGGGCGATCGACATCCAGGGCGGTTCTTCGTTTACCATGCAAGTTCAGCCACGCGATGACGAAAGTGGCAACAAGGTGGAGGTGACTCAAGAAGATACCGACAATGCCATCACCATCATGGAAAAGCGACTCAATGAGTCGGGCATTGCCGAGCCTGTGATTTTCCGACAAGGCGTCGATCGCTTTGTCGTGCAAATGCCCGGCGTGAAGCCGGAAGAGGCGCAAAGCGTGCGTCGCAAGCTCGAAGAAGCGGCGAAGCTGGAATTGCGTGAAGTGCACCCTCAGAGCAGCATGCTGGCCAATCAAGTGGCGGCGGGTGATCACATTGAGCCTGGTTACAAAGTTTTCCCCTATACCTACAAGATCAACGAGGGCACGCCGGAAGAAAAAGAGATGACCGAGAACATCCTTTTGAATCGTCGTCCCGCAGTGCAAGGAAAAGACATTGTCCGCGCCACGCCTGACTTTATGGGCGGTGGTCGTGTCGACATCACTCTGAATGGCGAAGGCGAAGACAAAATGATCGCCTTGACCTCGCCCATGAAGCCAGGCAGCGACCGCATTGCCATCGTGCTCGACGGCAAGTGCATCAGTGCGCCGGTGGTGCAATCGGTGCCTCTGGGCAAGCAATTCCAAGTCACCGGGCTCAATGCTCCGGGCGAAGCCGTTTCTTTGGCGAAAAACTTGATGAATCCGATCAACAACCCGCTGAAAGTCGACGAAGAGCGCACGGTTTCCCCGACGCTCGGTGCGGCGGTAGTCAAGCAAGGGGTGATGTCGGGCCTCATCGGTCTGGCGGCGACTTTCCTTTTCATTCTGACCTACTACCGTTTCGCTGGTTTTGTGGCTTTGGTCGGCTTGGTCATCAATACCGTGATGTTGTTCGGCATCATGGCGATGTTTGGCTTCGCCTTCTCGCTGCCCGGTATTGCAGGGATCGTGCTGACGATTGGCATGGCGGTCGACGCCAACGTGCTGATCTACGAGCGCTTGCGTGAGGAAATCGCGGCAGGGAAGTCGGTGAAAAACGCTTTGGCGCTCGCTTACGAAAAAGCCTTCACGGCGATTTTCGACTCCAACTTCACCTCATTGATCACCGCCTTGCTGTTGTTCTGGCGCGCCAGTGGCACGGTCAAAGGCTTTGCGATCACGCTGACCATTGGTCTGGTGGCCTCGATGTTTGCCTCGATCCTCGTGACCCGCGTGTTGTTCCGCTGGTGTGTTGATAAGAACATGATCAAGACCTTCAAGTTCGCCAATTTGATCCGCCCCAGCAACATCGATTTCCTCGGCAAGCGCGGCCTTGCGGCGGTTGTTTCCTGTGGCCTGCTTTTGGCATCGGTCGGAGTGTTCTTGGTGAAAAAAGATCAGGCGCTGGGCATCGACTTCACGGGTGGCACGATCATCACGTACAACATTGGTCAGTCATCGGCACTGCCCTTTACGGAAGTGGAAAAGGCCATTAAGGGCATGTCCTTGAGCAAGGCGGCCGTGCCATTGGAAGAAAACAACCTGTTGACAGGTCGACTGCTCACTGTGCGATGCGACAACAATGACGCACCCGCCATTGAAGAGCTCTTGGCGAAGACCTTCCCAGAAATCGAGAAAGAGCAACTGCAACCGAGCCGTGAAGAAGTTTCGGCGCTGCTGGGCAAAGAGTTTTTGATGGATTCCGGTGTCGCTTTGCTGATGGGCATGTTCTTGATTTTTCTCTACGTGAGCTTCCGCTATCGATTGTCCTTCGCCGTCGGTGCGATCATTGCCTTGTTCCACGATGTGATTCTCTCCTGCGGCTTGGTGGTGATTTTTGGCAATCAGCTGTCGTTGATTCACATTGCGGCGATCTTGACCATCGCGGGTTACTCGATCAACGATACCGTGATCATCTTCGACCGGATTCGTGAAACGTTGCGCTACAGCACGAAGAGTCTGAAAGAAATCATGAACGAGGCCATCAATGCGACTCTCTCGCGGACGGTGTTGACCTCGGGTGCGACCCTATTCTCCGTTGCGGCGCTCTACCTTTTCGGTGGTCAATCGATGCAAGACTTCTCGCTGATGATCTTGATCGGTATCGTGGTCGGCACCTACTCCTCGATCTTCGTGGCCTCCGCGCTCGTGCTGTGGTGGGCAAAAATCACGAAGGCCGATTACCGTGAGTCCGAGGAGACCAAGGCAAGTGCTGTCGAAGTGGTGGGCTGATTACTTCGCTTCGATCCACTGGCGTTTCTCCCCAAGATCTGCCTGATACCAACCGGGAAAGCCTCGCCATGAGACTTTCCCGTTTTTGTCGGTGACCAACTCCACCCGCGTATGCCATTCGCGTTTGATCAGATCGAGAAAAACCTGACCGCGCGGGCGGATGGACCAATCGCGATTCCACGAAGCGGCCTGTGGTTTCCAGTGCGAGCCTTCCCAGAAGCCCCATAGCAAAAAGCCGTGATACGCTGGGTGACTGAATGTGGCAATCATCAGGTCGCGCGTGAAGTCGGCCGCGAGCTCTTCATCGGCGGAGGTGACAATGTCATACTCGGTGATGATTTGTTTTGGCACGACCTGGGCAAATCGATCGGTCATGGCCAATACTTCCATCGGCGAGGGCAAGAATGATTCATCGAAATGCGCTTGATTGCCCAGTCCCGCGACAGGGTAGCCGTCTTTTTTTAGGGCAGCGAGGTAATCATACGTGCCATCCGACTGCGGTCCGGGGCGAAAAATTTGGTCTTCATTGACAAAAAATGGCAATTTGCTGAGTGATCGCGCGAGATCAAAAACCTCGCGGTCGAGCCGTTCCAGTCCGGGCTCTTTGGTGAGCAAGTCCGCTCCCTGCCAGGCAACGGGATGATTGATCACATCCCATTCGCAGACGCGATCTCCGACAAAATCCATGCGCTCTTTGGTGCTATCGAGGAAGTGTTGCTTCACAAAAGCGGCATCCTTGCCGTGCAGATTGTGCGGGCGAGCGGTCTGCATGAGGTAATGTCCACGCACGGCGATGTGGCGGTCTTTGAGCCATTGGAAACTGGCATTCAGTTGATCATTGCGCAGGGAAAATCCTTGAGGTCGTTTTCGAAAACGACCATGCTGAAATGTTCCTCGATGATGCGACGGTATTGCTCGGTATCGGGGGTAGTGCGGGTGAGGTTGTCGACATTGACCGCCGAACCAAAGCCAAAGGCGTGGCGCTTGAGGTCGAGAGTGACTTTTTTTCCAGCGATCGGCTGGCCTTTTTCATCGAGAAAAGTGGCACTGAGGTCGGCCTTGCGCATGGTTTCAATGCGCGCCCGCGCTTCCTTTCGCCATGCGGCATCGGGATCGCGGCCCTCGTAAGTGCGTCGTGTCCGAGGGAACGAACTGACATCGGTGTTGGGCGGGTAGTGAAACAGAGAGACCTGAGAAATCTCCACGGTCTGAGCTTGTTGGGCGGCGAGCAAAATGAACTGCAGGCGGTCGCTGGAAATGTCGCTTTCCGCCATCAGCAGCACCGGATATTCCTGCCATTCGCGCGATAGGCCGATTTCGGAATACGAAGAAAAAGCGGGGTAGGGTGCGGCTCCTTCCTGCCATTTGGCGATCAGTGTGCCGCGTGGGGCATCGACACTGCGACAGCGGATGATGGCGAGCAGAGGACTGCCCTTGGCGATTTTTTGGGGCGTTGTGGCGGTGACCGAATGCTGCGCCGCAAAAGGTTGTGCGGGGTCGGCCTTAGTGACTTGCAGCTGCATCACCCCCTGCGCTAGCGATTGTTGCTTGCCGTGCGAGGCAAACACATAGGCGCTGGGAGGATGAGTGACGATGCGCGTGCCACCAGCGGGGATATCGATCGCAAGAGTGGGCAGGGTGAACAGCAGGGCGAGAAAGGATTTCATGCGGGTTTTGTGTTTCGTCGATCATTTAGGCCTGTCCGCCCCAGCCTGCCAATGATGAATCGTGCCTTAACAGCGAGGGCACGACAGAAAAAAAGCTCTCGGGGTGACCGAGAGCTTCGATGGGAGAAGACGGGGCGGGAAAATCATTCCTCTTCGATGTATTTCTTATGGCCTTCTTTCTTCAAGTCCTTGGCGGCAGCGGCCAGCTTCGTGACTTCGTCCATTTTGTTTTCAAGGAAAGCAGTTTCGATTTTGCAGAAAATCACAAAGGTTTCGCCCATCAGACGGCGATAATCGGCAATGGCTTTTTCCTTTTCTTTGGGATCAGGAATCATGTCCAAAATGAAGTCGGGAACCACTTCCAAGCCCTTCAACGTGGCTTCCTGGGCCTTGCGTGCTAGCTCAGCTCCTTTGACGGGATCTTTTTCCTTATTGATGGCTTTGAACGCCGAATTCATCGAATCCATTTGCTTGCCCAGCGGGCTATCAGCTTGGGCAGGAAGTGCGGAGAAGAGGATCGTGCAGCAAGTCGACAAGAGTGTCAGAATTTTCATAACGGAATCGTTGTGAGCGAAAAAAGGCGGGGTGTCAAGATGGAACCCTCAGAAGAGGGTCAGCGCGGTTCCCATTTGGTCAGGAAATCCGGTTTGGGCAATCGCCGCATTTGGTCAAAATCGCCTTCTTCGCAGCAGCGCACAAAGCCCTCGGCATAGCTTTTGAGCTTGTCCCAAGAGTCGCGAATTTCAGCGGCTTCTTGCTTGTTGATGGAATTATCGAGGGCGGCGAGCGAGATCATTTGCAGCATGCGCGAAAACTGACTGATGATTTCATGTGTCGCCGGCAGCACCTCGAATCCCTGTTTGCACGAGCTTTCGGGATTGCGGACAAAACAGCCGCCAGCTTGTTGGCAGAGCCATTCAATGACGGCGGGCTCTTGGCTGAGCGCCATCAGCGTGGCAACTCGCTCTAAGGGATTGCGACTGCTCGCGCCATCCTCCATGGGTTTTTCCGCCCACTTGTAGACGAGTGAGAGCGAGACACCCATTTCGGCGGCAATCGCTTTGGGGCTGACTTGCTCAAATACCTTGCGCAGGACTTCGTGGCTTTCCATGGCTGAACGATGTCATCTCGATTCAAGAATCACAAGAGAATTTCACGACAGGTATCGATCCTAACGTTTTTGAAAAAATCATTGCCAGCCGCCGCCCATCGCCCGATAGGCCAACACTACCGCGCGTTGACGATCGGCGCGGGCATCGGCAAGCGCGAGTTGTGAATTGAACAAATTGCGCTCCGAGTCCAGTACTTCGAGATAGCTGGTGACACCGCCTTTGAAGCGTTCGCTAGCGAGTGATGCCGCACCATTTTGCGCAGTGACCAGTTTTTGTTGTTCGGCGATGATTTGTCCGGATTTGTGAAAAGCGATGAGCGCATTCGATGTCTCGCGGAACGCTTGTTTGACGGCTCGATCGTAGTCGGCCATCGCAGCCTGGGCGCGGGCGCGGGCGGCGACGACTCGGGCGCGCCGATTGCCGCCATCGATCACTGGTCCAAGTAGACTCGGTCCAAATGAATAGGCCGCGGATTGATTTTCGAGTAAATTGCTCAAATCACCACTGATGACACCCGAACGCCCCGTGAGAGTCAGAGTGGGGAATCGCAGCGCTTGATTGACGCCGATTTCGGCGGTGGCGGCGCGAAAGCGTTGATCTGCGGCGGCGATGTCGGGACGTCGGGCGATGAGCGAGGAAGGCAATCCCGCGTCGATCTTCATCACGCGGTCGAGCTGGTCAAAGCGGCCGGCACGAGTGAGGTGACCGGGATATTCATTGAGCAGCGCGCGCAGTTCATTTTCCTTCGTGGCCATGGCGAGTTCGGTGGTGGGAATCAGCACCTCGGCTTGAGCGAGCAGCGATTCGGCTTGGCGCACTTCCATGTCCGAGCTGACGCCGCCCTCGCGTCGAGAGCGCACGAGTTCCAGCGAGGCGCGTCGGCTTTCCACCGTGCGACGCACGATGGCGAGTCGTTCATCGAGATTTTTCAAATCCACATAGGCGCTTGCGACCGAAGCGACGAGCATGGTTTGCAGGGCATCGCGCTGGTATTGCGTGGCGAGCAACTGCGCCCGTGCGGCCTGGTTGCTGCGCGTGATGCGGCCCCACAGGTCGATTTCCCAGCTGAGATAGCCATTCACGTTGTAAGCCTCCGAGTGTCGGCCCTTGCCCGGTGCGACTTGATTGGCATTGATCGATCCCTGATTGCTCGCGGCATCGGCCCCGACAGAAATTTGCGGGAAAAAAGCGGAGCGGGCGATCTGGGCTTGGGCACGCGCTTCTTCCAATCGGTACGTCGCCGCAGCGAGGTCGGGATTGTTTTCCAGTGCGTGTTCGATCAGCGAACGCAGGGTCGCATCGCGAAACACCTTGCGCCACGCTTGGTCGCCAAAGGACTTGCCGTGAGGGGCTTGATTGCCGCGAATCGATTCAGGGAGATCCACCTGCGCGGCATCGGGATTCGGCCCCAAAAGGCAAGAGGACAAAGCCAAAACGCAGGGCGAAAGCCACAAGAAGTTTTTCAGCGGAGGAATCATCATGGGGAAAAAAGATTAATGAAGAGAGGGGGGAGGAGACAAAGGCTCATCGGGGGCAGCAGACGATTTCTGGCGTCGGTCCGCAAAATTCTGCACAAAAACATAACAGACGGGGATCAGGAATAGGCCAATCACGGTCGAAATGGTCATGCCATACACCACCCCCGTGCCCATGGTGCTGCGCGAAGCGGCACCCGAGCCCGAGGCGAGCATCAGAGGGATGCAGCCGAGAATGAAGGCGAACGAAGTCATCAAAATCGGGCGCAAGCGCAGCTTCGCTCCTTCGAGAGCGGCGGCGAGTGTAGGCACGCCTTCATCGCGTTTCATTTTGGCGAATTCGATGATCAAAATGGCATTCTTTGCGGCAAGGCCGATGAGCATGACGATGCCGACCTGAGCATAGACATTCATCTCCAGATGGCGCAGCAGCAAGCCCACCATCGTGCCGAGAATCACCGAGGGCACCGAGAGCAAAACGGCAAAAGGCAGCGACCAGCTTTCATACTGTGCGGCGAGCAGCAAAAACACAAAGACGACGGCCATGCCGAAAATCAGTGGTGCTTGGCCTTCCGATTTCTTTTCCTGAAGCGTTAGGCCCGACCACTCATAGCCGATGTTCGGCGGCATCGTCGCCATAACTTCTTCCATCGCCTTGATCGCTTGCGCCGAGCTGTAGCCCGGAGCCGGTGCACCCATCATTTCTGCTGAGAGGAAAAGATTGAAGCGCGTGGCGAAATTCGGTCCCGACATTTTGCTGACCTTGACCAAAGTGCTCAGAGGCACCATTTCGCCACTTTGATTGCGGACAAAAAACCGACCAATGTCATCGGGCTTGCTGGTGAACTTCGGTTCCGCCTGCACGAAAACTTTGTAGACGCGGCCAAATTGCACGTAATCGTTCACGTAGGCACCACTCAGGTAAGCTTGCAAGGTTTGGAACACACTGTCCACCGGCACGCCGAGAGTGCGCGCTTTTTCGCGATCCAGCTCGACCTTGATTTGAGGGGTCGACGGCTGAAATGTCGTGCTCACACGAGCAATTTCCGGGCGTTTGGTGGCGGCGGCGACCACTTGTTGGACATAGCCGGCCAATTGTTCCGTTGATCCGCCCGAGCGATCTTGCAATTGCATCGTGAAGCCCGAGACACTGCCATAGCCCGGCAGAGCGGGTGGTCCGAAGGCAAAGACTCGCGCGCCGCTGATGGCGTAAAACTTTTTATTCCACTCCGCGCACAGCGCTTTGGCATGGAGTCGCGGGTCCTGACGATCCTTCCAATCGTCCAATCCAATGAACATCAGTGCCGAGTTCGGGAAGCTCAGTGAGTTGAGAATGTTCATGCCCGAAACAGAAATCGCCGAGCGCACGCCCTTGGTCTGCATGACGATGCTTTCCACCTGCTTGAGCATTTGGTCCGAGCGTTGCAGCGAAGCGCCTTCGGGGAGTTCGACCGCGACAAACACGTAGCCCTTATCCTCATCGGGAATGAAGCCCGATGGCACCAGTCCACCGATCAGATAAATGCCGCCACAGACGATGACCAGGAGCAGCATCGAACGCGTCGCCTTGCGGGTCAGCGCGCCGACGATGGTGCCGTAGCCTTGCGTAATGCGATCGAAAAACTGATTGAACTTGCGGAAAAACCAAGCGAGTGGACCCTTTCCTGGGCTTGGTGCGCGCAGCATCATCGCCGAGAGTGCGGGGCTGAGCGTGAGAGCATTGATGGCAGAAAAAATCACCGAGATGGCGATCGTGATGGCAAATTGTTGATAGAGCGCACCAGTGACCCCGCCCATGAAAGCGACGGGCACGAAGACGGCACAAAGAATCAGCGCAATCGCGACCACCGGGCCGGAGACTTCTTTCATCGCTTGACGCGTCGCTTCCACCGGTGTCTTGCCGTGCTCGATGTGGTGCTGTACGGCTTCGACCACGACAATGGCATCGTCGACCACAATGCCAATCGCTAGCACCAAGCCAAACATCGTCAGCGTATTGACGCTAAAGCCGAGCATCGGAAACACGATGAAAACACCGAGCAAAGAAACCGGCACCGTGAGCATGGGGATGATGGTGGCGCGGAAGCTTTGCAGGAAAAGAAACACGACGATCAGCACCAGAATGATCGCTTCCACCAGAGTGTGAACGATTTCTTCCATCGACGCCTTAATGGGCAAGGTGGCATCGAGGGCGATTTGGTACTCCATGTCGGGAGGAAACTTCGATTCCGCCTGAGCGAGAATTTTTTTCACCTCCGTGGCGGTTTCCAGTGCATTCGCGCCGGGTGCCAGATAGACGGCAATGGCTCCAGCAGGTGCACCATTCAGTCGGGCGCGGAGCGAGTATGTTTGGGCACCGAGTTCCACGCGTCCGACGTCCTTGATCTTCACCTGTGAGCCATCGGCTTCCGAGCGAATGATGATTTCCGAAAACTCCTCGGGCTTTTGCAACAGCCCTTGAGCGCGAATGCTGAACTGGCTCTCTTGGCCCTTGGGGGCGGGTTCCGCGCCAATCACGCCAGCAGGAGATTGGGCATTTTGCTCGCGGATGGCATTCGTGACATCCTGCGGCGTTAGACCGAGCGACGAGAGTTTATCGGGATCCAGCCAGATCCGCATCGAGTAATCCTGCGAGGTCAAATTTTTCACATCGCCCACCCCGCGCACGCGTTTGATTTCATCGATCAAGTGAAGATCGCAGTAATTGCCCAAGAAAATGCCATCGTGCGTGCCCTTGGGAGAAGAGACGCCAATGGCGAGCAAAATGTCGGGCGATGAACGATTCACCACGACCCCCTCACGCTTCACGGCATCGGGCAAGCGGGCTTCTGCTTGGCCAACGCGGTTTTGCGTGTTCACCTGCATGATGTCGACATCAGAACCGACGTCGAATGTCACATTCAGCAACATTTTTCCATCGTTCGTATTATACGACTGCATGTAGAGCAGTTGGTCGGCGCCATTGACTTTAGATTCAATCGGGGTAGCCACCGAATTCATCACATCCTCCGCAGCAGCACCGCGGTAAGAGCTCGATACTTGCACCAGAGTGGGGCTGACCGTCGGATACTCGGCGATGGGCAGTCGGGAAAGCGAGACCAGACCGATGATCACCGTGAGGATCGAAATCACCATCGCGACGATGGGCCTGCGGATAAAGAAATCGGCCATGTCGTTTTATGGTTTGGGGGAATTTTGTTGAGCCTGATGCGCGGCTTTGGCCGCCGCGAGTTGAGCAGGTGTCATGGCATTCACGAGTCCACCATCGCGGGCTTTTTGGATGCCTTCGACAATGACTCGGTCGCCGACCTTGAGTCCATCGAGAATCAGAAAATTCGAGGCGTTTTTTTCGCCGACAGCGACGGGGCGCAGTGAGCAGAGATTTTTCTCATCGACGACCCAAACAAAGGACTTGCCTTGAAGGTCGACAATGGCTCGTTCAGGGACTTCGAGACAATTTTTGCGATGTCCCATATCGGCTTGGACGCGGGCAAACATGCCGGGTCGGAGGGTTTTTTCGGGATTGGGAAACTCCGCGCGAATGCGCAGCGTGCCCGTCTTCGGATTCACAGCGCGGTCGATGAATACAAATCGGCCCGCCTGAGCATGCTCCGATCCATCGCCGAGCAGCAACTTCAGCGGCAGGTCTTCGAGCTTGCGCTGCAGTTCCTTGCTTTTGGCGAGAGCCTTGAGATACTCGACCTCCGAGACATTGGCATAAAACCAGATGGGATCGAGTGCGGAGATCGTGGCGAGTTGCGTAGCTTGTCCCTTGCCGACCAATTCCCCGCGCGAAACCAAGCTGGCACCGATCAGGCCATCGATGGGGGCTTTTACCTCGCAATAGCCGAGGTCCAGTTGGGCGGCCTCGACGCGGGCGAGAGCCGATTGGACACTGGCTTTGCCGACCTCAGTCGCCGCGATGGCGTTTTCCAGATCTTGTCGAGGAATGGCATTTTTTTCAAAAAGCGGTGAGAGTCGGGCAACGTCCGCTTCCGATTTCTTCAAAGCCGCCTGCGCTTCTGCGAGCATGCCCTGGGCACCGGCGAGCTTTTCTTGGAGGGGCTTGCGATCCATCACATAAAGCAAGTCACCTTTCTTGACCTCGGTGCCTTCCGTGAAAGGGATTTCCTCAACAAAGGCTTCGACCCGTGCGCGAATTTCCACGGTTTCGGATGAGTCCAATTGACCGATGAGGGTGTTTGAAATGGCCACTTCGGAAGGCTTCATTTCCATGATCACGACAATCGGCGGTGGTGGTGTGATTGCTTCTTTTTTTGAGCAACTCAGCAACAAGGTGCTTGCCAATAGCGCCATCGGCATCAAGCCCGAGTCGGGCCATCTCGACCCAAGGCGAGATTTTTGGAACGGTCGAGAGGGGTATAGTGATGATTTCATGGGAAAAAGGGAAAAATCAGGTCAAGGGAGTATGAGCATCCTAATGATCTGACGAATGAAGTAAAGCAACAATCATTCCATTCATGGGCAAGGCGATCAAGCGAGGGAGAGAATCTTCCCTGATCGGAACGCCTGCTGGTAATCGCGACTGGTTTTGACAGAATTTCAGAATTTATCCGAATTTTGCCATGGCAATGATCCCGAGATTCAACATTCCGAACCTGCTTCTTTTAGTCTTTCTCTAGCTTGATCGTCGCACTTTCATGGGGCGACGAGACGTGGAAAATTCGAAGCGACAGGGAAAATCGGCGTGACAGCCTCAGTCGCGATGATCGCGGAGATCCGTTGCCTCACCGATCAGGGATCGCAGTGCCGCGTGCTCGCGGTTCAGTTGGGGATCGCGTGCGATCACCTGGTCCGCCAGTGCGCGCGCTTCGCGCAGTAGTGTGGGGTCTGCTAAGAAATCGGCGAATTTCATTTCGGCCATGCCGCTTTGGGCCGTTCCTAACACATTGCCAGGGCCGCGCAGGCGGAGGTCGACTTCTGCAATCACAAAGCC
>RDYF01000109.1 GCA_004293285.1 Verrucomicrobiota bacterium
CTGGTGGCTAGTCCAGTGCCGAAGACCATCGATGGTGTTAGCGCTCTGCCGACCTTGCTTGGCAAAAAACAGCCAGTGCAGCCATTCCTGTATTGGGAATTTCACGAAAATGGTTTTCAGCAAGCCGTGCTGCATCAAGGCCGATGGAAAGCGCTACGACGTGGTGGCGCGAAGCAACCCTTGCAGTTGTTCGATACCATGCATGATATCGCGGAACAGCATGACGTGGCTCAGCAGCATCCCGAAATCGTTCGGGTTATCGAGCGATACCTCAAGACGGCTCGTGCGGAAGATCCGGCGTGGACACCGAAGTGGTAAGTCTATGGCAGTGGTGTAATACTTGCCGATAGAGTCTTGGTCCAAGGGTCACGCAAGCGACAAAGAGGCCAGCGGCGAGCCCCCACCATACTCCGCGAGCTCCCCAATCCCATGATCGACTGAGCAGCAGTGCCACAGGAAGTCCGATGATCCAGTAAGAAACAAAACCCATCAGTGCGGGCACCCGCGCATCTTGCAAGCCGCGCAGCATGGAGGCCGAAGCGACTTGCACGCTATCGAACAATTGAAATACCGCCACAATCGACAGCAGGCTGACGCTGACGGAAATCACTGCGGGATCCTGAGTGAAGCCGAGAGCAAACCATTGACCTCCCCCATAAAACAAGGCGGCATTGAACAGCCCGCAAGCAGTGGCGAGAACCCAGCCCGACTTCACCACCTGGCGGAGCTGCGTTGCATCGTTCGCACCAGCAGCGGCGCCCGTCCGCACGGTCAGCGCCATGGCTAAACCCAGTGGGATCATAAAAGCGCTCGAGGCACAGGTCAGAGCAATCTGATGGGACGCCATCGCCAGTTCGCCAAATTGCCCCATCAAAAATCCAGCGGCGGAAAAAGCACCGACTTCACAAAGCATTTGCAAGCTCGCAGGAAAACCAATTTTTGCCTGCGCTCGGAGTTCCCGTCGTTGCGGCCAGCGCAACCAGTGCTGCGGCACCCAGTCGCGCAGAGATGCACTGCGCGTGAGCCAGAAAAACAAGGTGCCTAAAGTGGCGCATCGCGCGATCAGCGTGGCCCATGCCGCCCCATTCATCCCGAGGGCGGGGCAACCCCAGGGCAACCCCAGTGACCGAAGATCATAATCCAATTCAACAGCACATTCAGTGCGACACCTCCTAAGAAAATCCAAAAAGGGGGCCAGGGACGATTCATCGCATCGGCATGATTTTTCAAAGCGATCGATGCCAAAGCAGGAATCAGCGAAGCCATCAAAATCGAGAGATAGCTGCCTGCCAAGCCCAGCACGCGCGGGGGTTGGGGAAGGCTCGGCAACCAGGGCAGCAAGATTTGCGATAGACCGAAAAAGCCCAGGCCAACCACTAAGCTCAGGAAAAGACCATGCCGACAGCTGCTACGTGCGCTAGCAGGATCCGCCGCGCCGCGGGCACGCGAACTCAGCACCGATACGCCCGTCAGCACGCCCATGCTAAAGACAAAGGGAATGTAAAACACCGAGTTCACAAAGGTCAGAGTCGCCAGCTCCGTGACCCCGAGCTGCCCGACCATCAGAGTATCCGCCACAGCCATCATCATTTGACTGAGTTGGCCAATGATCAGCGGCACGGCGAGGCGCATGGTGGTTTTGGATTCAGAAAAAAGCGACATCTGCGGTCACGGGACATCGCCTCTCTGGAGGGAATTGTCAATGACTCGATGATTTTTTCAAACGAACAGCGCAGGCTTTGTAATTCGGTTGTCGTGAGTGAGGATCGAACGATGGATGCGTCAATTGATTGACTTGGGCATCGTGCATAGGCAGAAAAACCTGACCGCGCGCCATGGTCGGTGCAAGATAGACCTTGGCCTGCATCGAGCCACGGCGCGATTGAACTGTGACTGTGTCTTGTTCGCCGATGTTCAGTGCGTGCGCATCGGCTGGATGAATTTCCACATAGGTTTCGGCAGGGCAGAGCTTGCGCAAAACATCCGACTTCGCCGAGCGACTCAGCGTGTGCCACTGACTGCTGCTGCCGCGGCCTGTGAGCAATAACAGCGGGTAATCGGCATCCGCCTCTTCCGGCATCACCGATGGTGGGTCAAAGAGCAGCCGCGCTTTGCCATCAGGATGATAAAATTGCAGATCTTCAAAGAGCCGACGTTCCTTGGCGCAATCGCCAGTGCCCGTGGGGTAAGGCCACTGAATGCCTCCGCGTTGGCGAATGTGATCGTAGTTCTCCATGCCCGTGATATCACAGGGGCGACCGATTGTAAGATTTTTGAGCAATTCGAAAGCCGACTCAGGATCAGTCCAGCGGCTGAACCAATTGGCACAGCCCCATGATTCGGCGATCAGGCGGAAAATGCGAAAATCCGATAGAGCCATGCCGGGAGCGCGTCGCACTTGAGAAATGGTGCCGATGCGACGTTCCGAATTGATAAAACAGCCGTCCTTTTCGCCCCATCCCGATGCCGGTAACACCAAGTCCGCGACGCGGGCGCTCTCGGTGCTGTGATACATGTCCTGGACCACAAGGAAATCGAGGTTTTCTCGTAATTTACGAAGTTTTTCGACATTCACCCAAGAGTGAAAAGGATTCGTCGCCACGATCCAGAGCGCTTTGATTTTTCCTTGCGCGGCAGCGTCGAGGATTTCGTCATAGGCGAGAGATGCTTGCTCCGGGATGCGATCAAGGGGGATTTTTAGTAGGCGTGCGACCTTTTCTCGGTGCTGTGGATTGGCAAAATCGTGACCACCGACGAGAGAAGTCGTGTTCGAAAAAAGTCGTGATCCCATGGCATTGCATTGGCCGGTGATCGAGTTCGGACCCGTGCCGGGTTTGCCGATTTGCCCTGTGATGAGGCATAGATTGATCATCGCTTGGGCCGCGCGCACGCCTTCATACGATTGATTGATCCCCATGGTCCACCACCAAGAAACGCGCTTGTTAGGATCAGAGACCAGTTGTGCCAATTGCTCGATCGTCGCGACATCGAGTCCCGATCTTTCCGCAGCCATGGCAGGTGTGTAGGCTTTGACAAAAGCGGCGAACTCGTCATAGCCGACGCACTGCGCAAGAGTCTTTTGGCAAATGCGGCCATCGCGAATGATGCAGTGAGCGAGAGCGTAAAAGAGCGTCAAATCACTTTTAGGGCGAATCGCCAAATGCTGCGTGGCGGCTTGTGCGGTCTCCGTCGCGCGTGGGTCGATGACGATGATCTGAGGCTTGCGTTGATTGCGCATGACGCGTTGCCATAAAATCGGGTGAGCGATGCATAAGTTCGAGCCGACGAGAAGGATCACATCGCTTTCCTCAAAGTCAGCATAAGTGGCTGGGGGTGCATCAAAGCCAAATGCCTGTTTGTAAGCCGTGACCGCAGTCGCCATGCACTGCCGCGTGTTGGCATCGCCGTGGAGAAATCCCATGCCAAATTTCCAAAGACACCCGAGAAAGGCCATTTCTTCGAAAGGGATTTGTCCTGTCGATAAAAACGCGGCGGATTCACGACCGAATTGCTGTTGGATTTTTTTCAGACGCGTGGTGAAAGTCGTGAGCGCTTGCGGCCAATCGATGGCTTGCAAATTTCCTGATTCATCGCGCAAAAGGGGAGTCGTCGCACGGTCTGGTGCATCTAACGGGTCAAGTGCTTGCCAGCCTTTCGGACAAGCCATGCCGATGTTCACAGGGTAGCCTGCTTGCGGACTGAGATTGATGGCGCTGCCTTCTTCATCCAGATGAATTTGCAACTGACAGCCCGTGGCGCAGTAACCGCAAATCGAAGAAACCGTGCGATGCGGGTGCAGCCTGGTGGGGATTTGTCCGAGTCCGAACGAGGCCGGTGATTGCACCAAATCGCGCGTCAGTGGTCCATCGTGTTGTTTGAAAAGCGAAGAAAACATAAGGAAATGAGCTGAGGAAAAAATCAATGCATATTCGTTCGAGCAAATCGGCTGCCAACAAAAGTGGCAGAGAAAGCATCGGATGAATCCACGACAAAGCGAGTGCGAGCAGAGCCAGAGTTATTCGCATCCACAGGACATTCCGCAGCGGACCACACAGCAACTGCGCACTGTGGCGATCCGGCGACCAATCCGTTGTGTGTCGGTGCCGCACTATTGCGCATTCGCTCAACATTTTCAGCATCACGATCACACCGAGAAGCAACGGCTGTTGATAAAAGGCAAAGGCCAAGACCGTGCCGAAAAAGCGGATGGTCCCGCGCTGCCAGTGCCAGAAGGGTCGATGGGTATCGTGATAAATCATCACACTGGTGAAAACGGCGACGAGTCCAAGAATCAAGCATGCGATGCGCAAGCTCGACTCGATCTCATCACGGTGGGGAAAATCCGGCACAAACGGTAGAGCGGCGAGGGCGACCGGCACAGGAGCGAAAGCGCTAAACGCGAGAATTTCTCGTGAGAGCCATGAGGTTTTGAGTCCGAGAAAAAATCTCCACGCTTTGAGTGGTTGCCCCAGATGAGCGACCGAGGCGATCATACCCATGAAAAATACCAGAGCTCCCAGCCAAGCGAGCTCGCGCGGTGAACCAAGAATCAGACCAATGCCTGCCTGTGTGAGAGTGAGCATGAGCACAAGTGGCATGTGACGATGCTGCGGATGAAGCAGCGATTGATCGGCGGCATAAGAAGATGACGGCACGGCGCGGCCGATGTAACGAGTCGTCGGCAAGGTGATGCTGGGCGAGGCAATGCTGCGCGGCTCCTCCGTGCTCGCTTGCGGTGGGCGATTCCATCGATGCGAGAACAAGCCATCGATCGACGAGAGGCGGGTGATGTGAGATTGGCTCGATTGCTGTGAGACCGTGACAATGCGAATGGCCTCCGTGGGACATGCTTGGACACAAGCCGGAGCCTCGCCGACAGCGAGGCGTTGCTGGCACATGTCGCACTTGCGCACGATGCCACGTTTCGACGAATACTTCGGCACGTCGTAAGGGCATTTCAAGATGCAATACGAGCAGCCGATGCATTGGTCATCGAGATGGCGTACAATCCCCGTTTCGGCATCCTTTTCATAAGCCCCCACAGGACATCCCTCGAGACATCCGGGTTTTTCGCAATGATGACACGCGCTAGTGACGGTTTGTTGCCATGCAGGAGCGGAGTCACCACCTAACAAAATCCCGACATCGCGCCAAGTTTCATCGTCGTCCAGTCCATTTAGCGAGTGGCAAGCCGATACACAAGCCTTGCAGCCCGTGCATCGATCCAGCGAAACTTCAAACGCGTATTGCTCGCCCTTGCCGGGTTTGGTGAGCGGGATGAGATGACGGAAAGCGTCCGTACGCAGTGCACTGCGATCGTGAAGATCAGAAAAAACGGCGACAGGAGTTTGCAATCGAGATTGCTCCGAGAGCAGTTCATCAATCAGCGTTTTCATGGTGGCTAGAGACCAATGAACACCTGATCATTCTCGATGCGGACCGGATAGGTCGCAATGCAAAAGTCATCGCCGCTCAGGCATTGGCCACTTTCTAAAGAAAATGATTTCTTGTGAAACGGGCAAGCCACCTTCGGTTCATCGCCCTGAGTGCCAATCATGCCACGCGACAGAGCCATTTGTTGCTTGTGAGGGCATTCGTTGTCCGTCGCATACCAGGAATTGATGCGCTTGAAGTGAAAAATCGCAATTTGTTTTCCTTCTAACAATACGCAAGAGCCGCCATCATCGGGCACGTCAGTGACGTGACAAGCGTGATGCCAAGTGAGTGAGGAAGATTCGTGAGAACTCATAATGAAAAAAGTGATCGATTAGAGAGTAGAGGATTCAGCAATTGGTAGAACTGCTTTGGTTTGCCAATCGGCAGCTTTGACTTGATCGCGCATAGGGACAAAAGAGACCGTTGGGTCTTTCACTTCGGGCGCATTGACAAAGTGCGTAAAGCGCTTGCGGATTTCGGGATTTTCCACGGCTTCTTGCCACTCGCAGCGGTAGTTTCCGACGAGCGATTCCATTTCGGCTTCCCAAGCCGCCGCCATGCCGAGGCTATCGTGGCAGACTACTTGTCGCAGATACTCGATACCTCCTTCCATGCTTTCCAGCCATGGTGCCGTGCGAGTGAGCGGGTCGGCGGTTTTGATGTAAAACATCAGAAAGCGATCAATGTAGCGGATGCAAGTTTCTTTATCAATGTCCTGTGCGAGCAGTGTGGCGTGTCGTGGTTTACTACCGCCATTGCCGCAAACATAAAGGTTCCAGCCTTTTTCTGTGGCGATGATGCCAAAGTCCTTGCTCTGTGCTTCTGCGCATTCGCGAATGCAGCCCGAGACGGCAGACTTGAGCTTGTGTGGTGCACGCAGTCCGCGATATCGGTTCTCGACTTCGATCGCGAAAGAAACCGAATCGTGAAGGCCAAAGCGACACCAAGTCGAACCGACACAGCTTTTCACCGTGCGTAGTGCTTTCGCGTAGGCGTGACCGCTTTCGAAACCTGCTGCCAAAAGTTCTTCCCAAATCGCTGGCAAATCAGAGAGGTGTGCGCCGAACATATCGATGCGCTGACCGCCGGTGATTTTGGTGTAGAGATTGTATTTTTTCGCGACACTGCCAATGACGAGAAGCTTGTCAGGAGTAATCTCGCCACCCGGAATGCGCGGCACGACGGAGTAAGTTCCACCTTTTTGAATATTGGCAAGGAAGCGGTCATTCGAGTCCTGCGCGACGGGTTTTTTGTTCGCCGTTTCCGCATAGGCGCTGGCAAGGATCGAGGAAACGATGGGTTTGCAGACTTCGCAACCGTGACCGCGTCCGTGTTTGTCGATGATTTCATCGAAGTCGCGCAACTTGCCGAGCTTGACGAGATCCAGTAATTCTTGTCGTGAGTAATCAAAGTGTTCGCAAATGTTTTTCTTCACATAGCGACCTTCGGCCTTCATGACGCCGGCAATCAGATCCTTGACCATCGGAATGCAACCACCGCAGCCGGTGCCTGCTTTGCAACATTTCTTCAAGCCATCGACCGTTTCCGTGCCACTGCGAATGGCATCGCAAATGGTCGCTTTGGTGACGGCCTCGCAGGAACAAATCAACGCTTCATCTGGCAATGCCATGATGCCAGCGCCAGCGGCTTCTGCCCCACCGCGTGATCCGAGGATGAGGTCTTCTGGATTCGCGGGCAAGGGCAGTCGATTGACGACTTGTTGCAGCAGCATGTTGTAAGACTCTGCGTCGCCAATCAGGATGCCGCCTAACAGGCGAGTGCCATCACTGCTAACATTGATGCGTTTGTAGACGCCTGTTGTATGATTTTCATAACAAATGCTGCGCACTTCATCGCCCTCTGCAAAAGGATCGCCGAAGCTGGCGACATCGACCCCGATCAATTTGAGCTTGGTGCTCATGTCAAAGCTCACGAAGGACTTACTGGTGCCGGTGAGTTGCGAGGCGACCACTTCGGCCATTTCATAGCCGGGTGCAACGAGTCCGTAAATCATGTTGCCACGTAACGCGCACTCGCCGATGGCGTAAATATTCGGATCGGATGTGGTGAGATTTTCATCCACAACAATTCCCCCGCGCTCGCCGACATCCAGTCCGCAACTACGAGCAAGTTCGTCTCTTGGCTTAATGCCCGCAGAAATGACCAACATGTCTATCGGCGCCTCTGTGCCATCGGCAAAACGCATGGCTTGAATCGTGTCATCGCCCACAATTTCTGTAGTGTTCGTAGCAGTCTGAATCGTTAGGCCGAGCTCCTTGAGTTTCGCTTCGAGAATGGTCGAGCCTTTTGCATCGATCTGTCGGGGCATGAGGCGCGGTGCAAACTCAATCACGCGGGTATCGGCGACGCCGAGATCGAGCATCGCCTTAGCGGCTTCTAGCCCGAGCAGACCGCCGCCGATGACTGCGCCACGCTTGGCATTTTTGGCATGAGCTTTCATGGCATCGAGATCTTCGATGGTGCGATAGACAAACACCCCATTCTTTTCACGACCGGGGATGGGAGGCACGAAAGGAGCGGAGCCTGTGGCGAGAACGAGGAGGTCATAGCTCAGAACTCGACCCGATGCCGTAGAGATCGATTTTTCCTCGCGATTGATGCCCGTGACCCGCTCGCCGAGGATGAGATCGATCTGGCGTTCTGCATACCAAGCATGATCTGCCAAAGCGAGAGAGTCGGCCGATTTACCAGGTTGGAAGTATTCGCTGAGATGAACACGATCGTAAGCGATGCGCTGTTCCTCTCCAAAAACCGTGAGACGATACTGTTGATTTTGATCCTTGCTGGTCAGTTTTTCGCAAAACTTGTGTCCGACCATTCCGTTGCCGATGACGATGATGTGGCGTTTCATGATGATTCGATGTTCCCCATCCATGATGCAGCACGCGTGCCATGCCAACGTGGGATGATGAATCAATTAGGAAGCTGATTCCTCATGAGGATGACTGCGCTTCATGATTGCGACGGCGAAGGTCGATTCCTCTTATGCTTTCATCTTGGAAGGACGTATGTGCGAGCGCTCGTTGAGGAAAGTCAGCAAGTGCTGCCGAATGTCTTGGTAGCGCGGATCCGTCAGGATTTCCTTGCGCTTGCGGGGGCGTTCAAAAGGAATCGTCAGGATATCGCCGACTTCTGCTTCGGGTCCATCGGTCATCATCACCACGCGATCGGAGAGGAAAATGGCTTCATCGACATCGTGAGTGACCATCAAAGTCGTGAGGCTATTGCGACGCCAGAGATCGAGCAGCACCTCTTGGAGTTCCATCTTCGTGAGCGAATCGAGCATGCCGAAAGGTTCATCCAGCAGCAGCATTTTCGGTTGGAGAGAAAACGCGCGAGCAATGCCGACCCGTTGACGCATGCCTTGAGAGAGCTGTGCGGGGTATTGATCCATCGCGTGCCCGAGACCGACGACATGCAAATAGTATTCGGCAAGTTCCCGTCTTTCTTGGCGCGAGGCTGTGTAGTAGACCTGATTCACACCGAGCATGACATTTTCGCGAGCCGTCATCCATGGCAAGAGGCAAGGCGATTGAAACACCACACCGCGGTCAGGACCTGGCTCGGTGGTTTCCTTTCCGGATAAAATCATCCCGCCCTGAGTGATGCTCGTAAGCCCTGCGACCATCGAAAGCACGGTTGATTTTCCACAACCCGAATGGCCGATGAGAGTGACAAATTCGCCTGGAGCGATGTTGAGGTTAAAATCCTTTACGACGGTGGTTGCACCGAAAGATTTCGAGAGTTGGAAAAGTTCGAGAACAGGAGTCATGGTAAAAAATGTTAGAGTGACTCGATACGGATTTCCTCTTTTTGCAATTGCGAACGCCGACGCGGAGAGCGGTCGAAAAAGGGTCGAGTACGAGGATCATTCAAGTCCTCGGGGAGAATGTCGGGCGGTGAAAGTTTTTTCGCTTGGGTAGATACATTCGATTTTTTCGCATCCAGCAAAGTGGTGACGAGCGACAATTTCAAATCCTTGAACTCCGGTGTGAGAATCGTCTCCGTGCGCGAGCGAGGTCGATCGAGCTGAATGGGGATTTCTTGACCGAGCGTCGAACCATCGGCGCTGGGAAGAAGCGGAATGACGCGATCGGCAACTAAAATGGCTTCATCCGGGTCATTGGTGATCCAAATCACCGTGGTGCGATTTTGTTGCCAGATTTCCGCAATTTCATCTTGCAGCGTGCCACGAGTGAGAGCATCGAGAGCCGACAGCGGTTCATCCAAAAGGAGGATGCGCGGATTCATCGCGAGCGTTCTCGCAACGGCGACGCGTTGGCGCATGCCGCCCGAGAGTTCGCGCGGGATTTTTTTCGCGGCGGGAGTGAGTTTCACCATTTGGATAAAATGAGCAACTCGATCCGCTCGTTCGGATTTCGACAACTGCGGGAAAATTTCATCGACGGCGAGTGCGACATTTTCCTCTACGGTAAGCCAAGGCAGCAGCGAATAATTTTGAAACACAATGCCGCGTTCCGGGCCCGGGTTTTTGATGGTGGTGCCATTCATTTCCACGCGACCTGAAGTTGGGCGGAGGAGACCGGCAATGAGATTCATCAGCGTGCTTTTGCCTGTGCCCGAATAGCCAATGATCGATACGAAATCGCCCTCATGAACCGTGAGATTTACATCTTTCAGGACCGACAAAGCGCCGAACTGTTGGTGGACCGATTGCAACTGGAGAAGTGATGGCGTGCTCATGCGGTTTTGAATCGGGTTTCGATCACACTCATCAAGCGGTCCAGCACAAAGCCGATGGTGCCAATGGTGAGAATCGAGAGAATGATGTGGGCGTAGCTATTGGCATTGTATTGTTGCCAGAGGAAACCGCCGATGCCGGGTTTACCGATGAGCATTTCCACCGCGACGATGACCAGCCAGGCAATGCCGAGAGAAAGTCGGAATCCTGTGAACATATAGGGCAATGAGGCGGGAATGAGAATTTTGAATAGAGTCTTGCTGCGAGAGAGCTTCAAAACCTTAGCTACATTGAGATAATCTTGGGGCACGGCGCGAACTCCTACTGCGGTGTTTA
>RDYF01000110.1 GCA_004293285.1 Verrucomicrobiota bacterium
ACTACCCCACCCCCGCGATTTGGCGGAAGGTTTGGGTTACGGTCTCGGCAAACTGTGCAACGCTGATGTCTTGTTGCGCTTCTTGGCTCAGGCAGGTCATTTGCACGCCATCGAGCCCACACGGCGTAATCGCGAAAAAGCCGCTCAAACTCTGTGGCGTGACGTTGAGCGCGAATCCGTGCATGGAGATCCATTTTTTCACACCCACGCCGATCGATGCCATTTTCCGGTCAGCCACCCACACGCCGGTTAAACCATCTCGACGCTGGGCTTCGACGCCCCACTGGCGACAGCTCGCGATGAGAATGTCTTCGATCATCCGCAGGTGTATGTGCAGGTCTTGCCCGCGTTGCCGCAAATCAAGAATCGGATAGCCCACCAATTGCCCAGGACCATGATAGGTCGCTTGTCCGCCGCGATTGGTCTCGACCACCGGATGCGGCAATCGCGAGGGATCGCGGAGTGATGATTGATCGCGCAACCGACCAATCGTGTAAACGGGCTCGTGCTCTAACAAAATCACGCGTTCCCCAGCTTTTCCGTCAAGCAGATCGGCCACTGCCTGTTCTTGCATCAACAGGCCTTGTTCGTAGGAGATGAGCGTTGGTTCTAGCATGATGATTTTTCAAACAAGACGTCGTTCAAACAACTGACTGCGCACAGGATCGGTCGCTTGCAAGTGCGCCATGCCCAGCGCTAAAGCATCCGCCGCATCGGAGGGCGGCGTCTCGCTCAGTCCTAGCAAGGCGCGGACCATGAACGCGACTTGATCTTTGCTCGCCGTGCCCTTGCCCACCACGGCCATTTTGACCTTGCGCGGGGCGTATTCGTAAACACTCAGCCCATGATCCGCCGCCGCGATCAAAGCCGCCGCACGCGCGGCCCCCATGCTGATGGCGGTCTGATGGGATTGCACGTAAATGATCCCTTCCACCGCCACTTCATCGGGCTGCCACTGCTTGATCAGTTCGTAGAGATGTGCACGAATCGACGACAAGGCCGTCGATTGCGAGTCCTTGCTGGGAATGCGAATCACCCCGTAGTCGAGCGCACGCGGCGAGCGGGCATCGCCCTCGACGATGGCATAGCCTGTGTTCCTCACCGCTGGATCCACCGCAAAGACACGCATGATGAAGAAAAAGATCGTTATCGACGCTTGCGCGGTCCCGAAGATTTGCGACGCACCGGACGAATCGGATCGTCGTCTAGCATCGCCGTATACATGTAGTCAAAGCCCTCAAGCTTCTTGCGCGGAATGGTCTGATTGACGTAAATTTCCACCGACTTCGCGTAATCGAGTTCATCGGCGGTGAGAATGGTGAAAGCATCGCCTTCTGCTGCGGCACGACCCGTCCGACCGATGCGATGCACGTAGTCCTCGGCATTTTCTGGCACGCGGTAGTTGATCACGTGCGAGACACCGGAAATGTCAATCCCGCGCGCGGCGACGTCCGTTGCCACCAGCACGTCGTATTTGCCATCGCGGAATCCTTGCAAGGCTTCCATGCGGTCTTTTTGCGAAACATCGCTGTGCATCGCAACGACTTTCGGGTGACCATTTTCCTTGAGCATTTCCGTCACCTGATCGGCCTCTTTGCGGGTGCGGGTGAAGATCATCACACTTTGCCATTCAGTGCGATCGAGTAAGCCGACCAGCAACTCATCGCGCTGATCCATCGCCACGGGATAAAAAGCATGCGTCACCGAGCTCGCCACTTCGCGCTTGGCGATTTCTACGCTCAGAGGGTCCTTCAGGCACCACTGCGCGAAGGTTTGAATGGCAGCAGGCATGGTCGCGGAAAACAGCAAGGTCTGACGCTCGTCCCAAGGGCAGAGGTTGACGATTTTTCGCACTTGCGGCAAAAAGCCCATGTCGAGCATGCGATCGACCTCATCGAGCACCAAAATTTTCAGCGCGCCAAAGCGCATCGTCGCCCGATAAAAGTGATCGACCAATCGACCTGGGGTCGCCACGACGATATCAGCGCCATCTTCCAACGCTTTCGACTGCTCGCCGAGCCCCACACCGCCGTAGAGCAGTGCGGTTTTGAGTCCCGTGTGCTTGCCGTATTTGATGAACTGCTCCGCCACTTGATGAGCGAGTTCCCGCGTCGGCTCCAGCACCAAAATCTGTGGCTTGCCGAGAGGTTGCACCTTCGACAGCGATGGCAACGCAAAGGCCGCCGTTTTTCCCGTGCCCGTTTGCGAAGCGCCGACGACGTCGCGTCCAGCCAAAATCAGCGGAATCGCTTGTGCCTGAATGGCCGTAGGTGTGTCGTAGCCCGATTCCTTTACCGCGCTCAATACTGCCTCGCTCAGGCCCAGTTGATCAAATGTCATGCGTCTGCTTATGCCGATGAGCTGTCATGGTCAAGGCATTTGCACGAAGAAATGCCCTGAATCCAAGGAACTGACAGTCAGCGGAGATCACTCCCACTCAATGCTCGCGGGTGGCTTGGTCGAGATGTCATAAAGCACTCGGTTGATGCCCTTGACCTCATTCAAAATCCGGTGACTCGCCTTGCGCAGCAAGCTGTAGGGAAGATCGACCCAGTCAGCTGTCATCGCATCTTCACTGACCACCGCACGCAGGTTGGTCGCCCACTCATACGAACGTTCGTCACCTTTCACGCCCACGGTTTTCACAGGGATCAAACCTGCATAAGCCTGCCAGACGCGATCATACCAGCCGTCTTCTTTGAGCTGATTGATGAAAATGGCGTCGCACTCGCGAATCACGCGCAATTTTTCCGCCGTGATGTCGCCTGGGCAACGCACGGCCAAGCCTGGACCAGGAAAAGGATGACGCTGCAAGATGTCCTCGGGAATTCCCAGCGATCGACCGAGCTCACGCACTTCGTCTTTGAACAATTCCGCCAGGGGTTCGAGCACTTTCCCTTGCGCCTGAAGTTCCAAAATCCGATCCACGCGATTGTGGTGAGTCTTGATTTTCGAGGCCTTGGATTTGGCGTTCGAGGCACTCTCAATCACATCGGGATACAACGTGCCCTGAGCCAGCATTTCGGCATTACCCACCGTGTCCCAGAAGACATCGATGAACAAATTGCCAATGATCTTGCGTTTTTCCTCGGGATCTCCGACTCCTGCGAGTTTGTTAAGAAACAACTCCGAGCAATCGACGGTTTCGATCTCCACGCCCATGCGATGGAAGTTGTTGCGCACTTCATCGCCTTCGTTCAAGCGCAGCAAGCCGTGATCGACAAAAATGGCACGCACTTTCACCCCTGCTTCCTTGAGCAAGACGGCGAGAACGGTGCTATCGACGCCACCCGAAACGCCGCAGACGACTTGACGATCGCCGACGGTTTGACGAATGCCCTCAATCATCTCGCGTTTGAAGTCGTCGATGCGGAAGGCTTGCAGCTCTTTTGCCGTCAGCAAGAAATTGTGCAAAATGCGCTGACCCTCATGACTGTGCGTCACTTCGGGATGGAATTGAATGCCATAAAATCCCTCGCACCATTGCAACGAAACCGGCGTGCCATGCTGATTCACCGCAAGAACTTTCGTGCCCTCAGGCAACACATCCACGGTATCGGAATGGCTCATCCACACTTGCGAGGAAGCCGATAGACCTTCATAAAGGCCCTCGCGCACATTCGGAGTCAGCGCGGCAGGACCGTATTCGCGGCGATTGCTCGCATGCACGGTGCCGCCAAACTTGATGTTGAGCAATTGCATGCCGTAACAAACACCGAGCACCGGACAGCCAAACGACTTCAGCTTTTCAAAGTCGATGTCAGGCGCATCGGGCTCACTGGTGCTGCGTGGACCGCCGGAGAGAATGATCGCTCCGGGCGACCCTACTTCCGCCAGATCCTCCGGCGCATACAATTTGGCGTAATAGCCCAGCTCGCGAACTTTGCGAACAATCAATTGCGTGTATTGGGAACCAAAGTCGAGGACCGCTACGTGATGGAATTCGTGCATGTTGTCTAATCAAATGATGTGGTGAAAAAAATCAGCTCATGGGCTGGTAGTTCGTCGGCTCTTCCGTCAGCACGACGTCGTGAACGTGGCTTTCGCGCAAGCCCCCTGTGGTGATGCGCACGAACTGGGCGTTTTGTTGCAGCTCTTGCAAATTCGCGGCGCCGACGTAGCCCATGCCCGACCGCAAGCCGCCCATCAATTGATAGACCACATCCGAGAGCGGGCCTTTGTAAGGAACGCGGGCTTCCACGCCTTCTGCGACCAATTTGCCGGAACTGTTTTGACCATAGCGATCGCCCGAGCCTTTGCGCATCGCGCCCAAAGAACCCATGCCGCGATACGTTTTGAAACGTCGACCCTGCGAATGCACGGTCTGACCCGGACTTTCACGCGTGCCTGCCAGCAGCGAACCGAGCATCACCAAGTCCGCCCCGGCGGCGAGAGCTTTGACGATGTCGCCCGAGTATCGAATGCCGCCATCGGCGATGACTTTGACGCCATGCTCGTGGCAGTAGTCGGCCACATTGCGAATTGCAGTGAACTGCGGCATGCCGACCCCCGAAATCACGCGCGTGGTGCAAATCGAACCGGGGCCAACTCCCACTTTGATCGCTCCCGCCCCAGCGGAAACCAAATCACGGGCACCAGCCTCAGTCACGACATTGCCAGCAATCACCGGACGATCCGAAAGCTCACGCAGTTTGGAAATGACCTCCATCACCCGTGTCGTGTGGCCCGTGGCAGCATCGATAAACAACGCATCAGCCCCTGCTTCGATCACTGCTTGCGCCCGCTCGAGAAACTCCGGACCCACGCCCACTGCAGCACCGCAAACCAAATGTCCGCTGGCATCTTTCGCCGCATTGGTAAAGGTCACACGCTTTTCAATGTCGGAACCCGTAATGAGACCAACCAGTCGGTTTTCCGAGTCGACGAGTGGCAATTTCTCGATCCGATTTTGGTAAAGGATGCGACGAGCTTCTTCTAGTTGCGTGTCGGGTGCCGCCGTGATCAGTCGATCGCGTGGCGTCATCACATCGGCGACAGTGACATCGGTGCGATCCAAGTAACGGACATCGCGTCCGGTGACCATGCCCATCAGATGACCTTCGGCATCGACCACAGGAAACCCGGAAAAGCCGTGAACGGCCATGACTTGACGCACTTCATCGACCGATTGCTGCATCGAGCACGTGTAAGGCTTGAGAATCACCGCATTTTCCGAGCGTTTGACCTTGGAGACCATCGCCGCCTCTTCTTCGATCGTGCAAGCGCGATGAATGACGCCCATGCCGCCCTCGCGAGCAAGCGCGATGGCCAATTCCGACTCCGAAACGGTATCCATCGCCGCAGAAACCACGGGGATATTGAGGGGAATGCCCGCCGTCAGCATAGTGCCCAGTTGCGCATCAGCAGGCAAAATGGCACTGCGTGCGGGCACCAGCAAGACATCGTCAAACGAGAAAGCTAATGGGAAGTCTGCCATGAGCGATGCAATCGAAAAAACACCCCTTTGACAAGTGGAAATGAAAAAAACCATAACAAATTCCCAAAACCCATTGCGAATTCTTGCGCGCTGATCCGCAACTGGCGCGTAGCGATGTCGGCGGTCCGTGAGCAAACTCGCGGGCATGAAATCTTGTCGACATTGCCATACTTCGTTTTCCCCACGTCGTTCCGAAGAGGAGTTTTGCTGCCATGGGTGCGAATATGTCTATCGACTCATCAACGACAGTGGACTGGATCAGTTTTACCAACTCAAACAAGGGCTGGCGACAACTCCCGTGAAAAGTCGACCTTTCGAAGAGCACGATTTTTCCTGGATCGCCGCTTTGGTGGAAAAGGCAGAGGCCGCGCAACGCGAGGAAGCGTCGCTCGACCTCGCGCTGGATGGCATTTCTTGCATTGGCTGTGTCTGGATGATCGAGACCATCTTTGCCCGCTACCCTGGTTCGGTGCGCGCAGCGGCTCATCCGACGCAAGGACTGCTGCATCTGGAATGGCTGCCAGGACGTTGCGACATCGCAGGATTTTTGCAAGAAATCACCCAATTCGGCTACATCGCCGCGCCGAAGGAACAACAAGGCCAGCACGGCGAGCAGCAGAAATTGCTGGCACGACTCGGTCTCTGCGGTGCCTTTGCGCTGAATGCGATGGCGTTCACGCTGCCGACGTATCTGGGCATGCCACGCGACTTCATGTTCGCCGATCTTTTCCGCCTCATCACGTTTCTCTCGGCGACTTTTGCGATGCTGATCGGCGGCACGTGGTTTATCAAAAAAGCCTGGCGTGCCCTGCAAATGCGCACGGTGCACATCGATCTGCCCATTGCCCTCGGCCTGATTGCTGCCTACATCGGTTCGATCATCGGCTGGCAACGCGATCATGAGGGCTTGCTGTATTTCGACTTCGTCGCGATGTTTGTCTTTCTCATGCTGGTCGGTCGCGCTTTGCAAACCTCCGCGGTGGAGCGCAATCGCAAACGACTCGTCCGCCAGCAACCGGTGCCGCAGCACTTCGACTCCACTGATCTCACGACTTCGATTTCGTTAGAAAAAATCACCGCTGGCACACGTTTTCTGCTACGCCCCGGACAGGCCTGTCCCGTGGCTGCGGTGGTAACGCATCACCATGCCTCTTTTTCGTTAGAATGGATCAATGGCGAAGCCGATGCCGTTTCTTTCCAGGCAGGCTCGCGCTTGCCCGCAGGTGCCATTTTGCTCAGTCGCGACGCCGTGGCGCTGGAGGCATCCGATGTTGCAGGAGCGTGGTCATGCTTTCTTGGACCGACTTCTCCGCTATTGGCTGGCCGCGATCATTGTCATTGGAATGGCGGGATTTCTCTGGCATGCCTCTCACCAGCAATGGATTCACGGTCTGCAAGTGATGATTTCCGTGTTCGTTGTTTCCTGTCCCTGCGCCCTCGGGGTCGCCATTCCGCTGGCCGACGACATGGCGGCGTCGCGCTTGCAGCGATGGGGGGTATTTTTGCGATCGACGACGTTTTGGTCGCGCATTCGCAAGGTCAAAAAAATCATTTTCGACAAAACGGGAACCCTCACCATGGAGCGTCCGCTGCTCGAAAATCCTGAGGTTTTGACGTCCATAGACGAGAGCGCGGTGGAAGCCTTGGCGAGAATGACCCATGGTTCGCTGCATCCGATTTCGCGAAGCCTACTGGAGCACCTAGGGCGTCGTGGGCAGCTGCTGCTCCAAAACGCGAAACAAGGTCGCATTTCCGAGACTCCGGGCATGGGCGTAATGTGGCAAGACGGCGAAACGCTCTGGTCGCTCGGTCGGTCGGGCTGGCAACACATCGGCCAAGCGGGACACGAGCAAGACACTGTATTGTGTCGCAACGGAGCCATCGTGGCGTCTTTTGTCTTCCGAGACGCCCTGCGTCCGTCGGCACAAGCTGCCATCCAATCGATGCAACACGCGGGCATGCAAATTTTCCTCTGCTCCGGAGATCATGCAGAAAAAGTTCGTCACGTTGCTGCCAGACTCAACATCCCGCAAGACTGCGCTTGGGGCGGTCAATCACCAGAAGAAAAAGCCACGACGGTAAAAAAAATCGATTCGTCCGACACCCTATATCTCGGCGATGGCGCGAACGATTCTCTCGCCTTCGATGGTGCATATGTGACGGGCACACCGGTCACGGATCGATCTTTATTAGAAAGCAAATCCGACTTTTACACACTGGGCGCAGGCTTATCATTTTTGCCTCAAATGTTCCGTCTTGCTCACGAGCGGGACCGTGGCGTGCGAAGAGCCTTTCTTTTTGCGCTAGCCTACAACATTTGTGTCATCGGGATCGGACTAGCCGGAGCCATGAATCCCCTTCTCGCTGCGATTTTGATGCCGCTGAGCTCGTTGGTTTCCTTGGCGATCGTCGCACTTTCTTTCAAAAAACCGATTTCTAAGGTTGATCAATCATCCGATCTTTTGTATTCCGATGGCGATGTCAAACGAGGTTTCTGCATCCCAGCAACTCCCCCCGCATAAATCGTTCGAACATGCGATTTATGAGCGATTGCTCCATTCGGAACGTTTTACGATTTACCAAGACGCTTTCCGCGCCGCAACCGGCCTGCCGCTGCGCTTGGTGACGTCGGACACGGAAAAATGGTGCCTCGACGATCAAAGCATCAATCGCAGTCCTTTTTGTGAAAAATTGAATCTCTGCAAAACGGCGTGCCATGCCTGCATCGATGTCAACAAGCGCTTGATGGAAGACGCCGATGTCTCTGGCCCTGCCACTTGTCACTGCTTTGCAGGGCTTTATGCGACGGCGGTTCCTGTTCGACTCGGCGCTACCACAGTTGCGTATCTGAAAACCGGACAAATGTTCTCGCGTCCGCCGGATGAAGAATCATTTCAGGAAACGATGGACATGATCGGCCGCAAGACGGTCCCCCCAAAGGATCTGGAGCTTCTGCGCCAAGCTTATTTTCAGACAAAAACGATCGAGCCCGCGCGCTACCAGAGCATGATCACCTTGCTCACTAGCTTCGCCGAACAGCTTTCGGTGCATACGGAGCAACTCGCCATCATCGATTACATTCACGAAAACCTCGATGCCGCACTGCCCCTAGGCGATGTCGCACGTGTCGCTGGTCTTTCGGAGTCGCATTTTTGCCGACTTTTCAAAGAGTCGACTGACCTTACGCTGACGGATTACATCAACCGTTGTCGCATCGACTGGGCGAAGCGCGAGCTACTGCGTCCCGACGTTCGCGTTTCGGAAATTGCCTACGCCATCGGCTACCAATCGCTCTCACAGTTCAATCGCTCGTTCGCGCGCATCACGGGAACCTCGCCCACCGCGTATCGCCGCGAGCAATTGAGTCGTGCTGCATCCTAAAAAATCGCAGGCGTCGGGTTGACGCTCGGCGTTTTTCGTCGAGCTTGTCGCATGTCAAAGCGCATTGCTCTCATCGGTGGAACTTCAGGAATCGGAGCCGCAACTCTGCAACATTTGCTCGCCCACGGCCATGAGGTGTCGGTCGCTTGTCGTCATCCGGAAACACTGCTCGCCCAAGGGATCTCCGCGCAGCATTTTTTCGCTCAAACCTTTTCATCGTCTCTCGACCGATGACTTCCTCAAGGATTGGCAGGTCAATGTCGGCGGCGCGATTCACGCTCTGCAATCGGCTCTTCCCGCGCTCAAGGCCAGCGGCAAGGCCTCGGTGGTGCTTTTTTCCACCATCGCCGTCGCCCAAGGCATGCCCTTTCACGCATCGATCGCTGCCGCCAAAGGCGCGCTCGAAGCACTCGCCCGCAGCCTCGCTGCGGAGTGGGCGCCGACGATTCGCGTCAATGTCATCGCCCCCTCGCTCACCGACGGCACCCGCTGCAGCAGGTGGGGCAAGCCGAAGACTGTGTCGCCATGCTCGACTTCCTCCTCAACGATCACAGTCAATTCATGACCGGGCAAGTCCTGCGGCCCGACGGCGGGCTTTCGTCCGTGCGACTTTTTTCCTGATAGAAAAGGTGCTTTGACCGATCCTGCGACACTCATCGAGGATTCAGAAAAACTTCCTCCACTGGCGCATCGGGAAGCGCTGCGAGGAAATTTTTGCCGTAGCGTTTGGTCAAAATCCGATTGTCCAAAATGTGCACCATCCCGATATCTTTGGTCGTGCGAATCAAGCGCCCAACGCCTTGACGGAATTTCAAAATTGCCTCAGGGACGCTGTATTCCATAAACGCATTGCCGCCGCTGGCTTCGATCGCTTCGACGCGCGACTGGGTCAATGGATGGTCCGGCACGGCAAAGGGCAATCGCGTGACAATCACATTCGATAGCGCCTCGCCGGGGACGTCGACTCCCGTCCAAAAGCTATCGGCACCGAAAAGCACGCTGTGCACATCCTTGCGAAATTCCTCGACCATACGATGCCGCGTCATGTCGGCGCCCTGCACCAACAACTGCCAGCCTTTTTTGCGGAAAAACGATTCCAACTGCGCCGCCGCATCTCGCATCGCACGGTAGCTGGTAAAAAGCACAAAAGCCCGTCCTTCACTGGCCTCGACCGATAGCTGGATCGCCTTGGCCAAAGCTTTGTTGTAACGAGCATCTTGCGGCTCCGGCATGTCGCGGAAAATTTTGACCGACATCTGCTTTTGGTAATCGAAAGGACTGCCGATGCACATGCTGCGCACATGCTCCGCGCCCACGCGTTTCTTGAACCAACCGAGAGAAGGATCGCCTACACCGAGAGTCGCACTCGCCATGATGCACGTTTTTTCCGGAGCGAAAAGCAGTCGATTCAGCACGCTTGCCACTTCCACGGGTGCGGCGTGCAGGGAATACTGTATTTCCTCTCGCCCGCCGCGCTCGACCCAATAGACATTGCCTTCTTGCTGTTGATCGAGAAAAGTTTGCACCGTCGCATGGACCTCGCGCAGCTTGCGCGCGGCATCGCCCAACTCCGCCTTGCTGGTGTCGTTTTCCACACTTTCTGCCAAGGCATCGATCTCCGACCACAGCTCGCGCAGTGGCTCAGCCAAGGTATTTTCCACCAAGCCCGGACGTCGCACTCGGAATTCGCGCGAATACTCACCGAACTTCACCTGCTCGCCCACTTGCTCAAAAAAGTCATCGGCACGATAGAGCAAATTCTCCACCGCCTTCATCACGCTGGCTTTTTGGTAGCTCTTCAGTAGCCCCTTTTTCGTGCGCGGATGATACAAGCGCTGCAAGTCGTATTTCAGGCCCGATTGGCTCAAGCGCAGTCCGAGTTGCACTGCCGCGACTTGTTCGATGGTGTGCGCCTCGTCGAGCACGGCGAAGTCGTTCGGAAAAAGAAATCCGTCGAGAGCACCTGCATCCGCCGATGCCAAATCGTCCGCTGCGCCGAGCAGGGCGAAAAACAACGTGTGATTGACCACGACCATTTTTGCATCCGCCGCAGCCTTGCGGGCTTCTTGGAAAAAACAATTGCCCCGCGGACCACAGAGTCGCGCCGTGCAGACGTGCGCATCACTACATACCTGAGTCCAGATTTTCGGCGAGGGCTGGAAGGGCAAATCGCTCAACGTGCCATCGCTCGTCCCCTCCGCCCACTTGGCAATGGCGCGCAACTCTTGGTCCTCACTGCTGGTAAAAAGATCGGCGGCCTGTTCTAGCGCTCGACGCAAGCGCACGGGGCAAAGGTAGTTTTGTCGACCCTTCAAAAGCACCGCCGGAAAATCCTCGCGCAGTACTTTGCGGACGATGGGAATGTCCTTGCGAATCAACTGCTCTTGCAAATTGATGGTATGCGTGGAAATCACCGCCTTGCGACCCGATTCCAGCGCAAACCGCGCAGCAGGCAACAGATACGCCAACGATTTCCCTACGCCCGTGCCCGCTTCTGCCAATAGGGGCTTGCGACCAATCAAAGCTTCTGCAACCGCGACAGCGAGCTGCTGTTGTTGGGGCCGATACTCGAAATCGCGCGACCGACCCAAAGGTCCATCGACAGAAAATGCAAGTTGCATTTCCTCCACCAAGCCCGGCACAGCTAGCCCATCGGTGACAGCGATCATCAATCGATCTTTCCTTCGTTACATCGAGCCGCCTGCGTAGTCGCGCAAGAATTTCACCCGAGTGTCAGCTTCTTTTTTGGTGACAAAGCCATCACCATCCAAGTCCGCCGCCAAAAACCGCTTTTTCACGTCACCCTTAGCCTTTTGCACTTTCTCAAATTCGGCGTAAGTCACTTTGCCATCCCGATTCAAATCGTATTCGCGGAATTTTGCCAAAGTAAAATCGGGCGAAATCTCCTTCGCTTCTTGTAGCGTAACCACGCCGTCGCCATCGAGATCAACGGAATCAAAAATGCGCCGATACTCAAAAGCTTCCGCCTCAGCAAGGCTCAGCTTGCCATCTCCATTAGCATCCGCCGCACGAAATGCCTCACGATCAGCATGCAATCCTGGAGCTGCGCATTGAGTCAGCATCCCCAAAACTACCAACACATTCATTTGTCGCATCCACGTTTTCATCGAATGCCCAAAACTAGCAGCATCGCGCACCAACCACAAGATCAAAACCACGTCCCCCCGCATCTCCCATCTCCCATCTCCGGTGCAGGTTCAGAACATAGGTAACACAATTGATTCAATACATGGGTAACACATTGGTAAACTAGGAGTGACGAAAGGAGCTCCTATTATGCCATG
>RDYF01000225.1 GCA_004293285.1 Verrucomicrobiota bacterium
CCAAATTCGGTCTTCACCGCACCAAGGATGCGCCACACTTCGGAGCTTCTTTTCTGAATCGCCAGGGTGCGGAATCCCATTTGCAAGCTGTTCAACATCGCCGCCAAGGTCGTGGGACCGGTGACGATGATTTGAAACTCGCGCTGCAATTGCGCTACCAAGTCGGGTTGTCGCACGATTTCTGCAAACAAGCCCTCCATGGGCAGGAACATGATGCCGAAGTCGGTCGTATGCGGTGGATCGATGTATTTGTCGCGAATGTCTTTGGCAAATTTTTTCACCGCCTGAGCGAGAGCGCGATTCGCGGCTTCGACAGCGGTGACATCGCCGACTTCATAAGCCTGCTGCAAGCGCAGGTAATCTTCCTGCGGGAATTTGGCGTCGATGGGCAAGTAGACGTGATGACCATCGCCCGCCTCCATGCCCGGCAAACGCACGGCAAATTCCACGTGATCGTTCGAGCCCTTTTTGGTCTTCACATTGGCATCATACTGCTCGGGGGAAAGCAACTGCTCGAGAATGGAGCCCAACGCAATCTCACCCACCACACCACGGGTTTTGACGTTGGTCAGCACTTTTTTCAAGTCCCCCACCCCTTGCGCCAAATTCTGCATTTCCCCTAAGCCTTTCTGCACTGCTTCCAGTCGCTCGCTGACGATTTTGAACGATTGCCCAAGCCGCTCTTCTAGGGTCTTGTGCAGTTTTTCGTCCACAGTCTCGCGCATTCGCTCCAACTTCGCTTCTGTGGTTTTTACCAACTCCTCCTGCTTCAGCACCAGCTCGCTGAATTTCTGACGCTGTTGCTCGGTCAGTTCCGCGCGAAAATCCTTCAATCCCTGCGCCATTTCTTGACGGTTGTCGCGCATGCCTTGGTTCAACTCCGCCCGCGTTTCACGAAATTCCTGCGCCATGATGCCATGCAGCATCTCCCGCAGAGCGGCTTGCTGCCCCTCATTCGCCGCACGCGATTGCCGCCACAACAGGAAAACCACAGCGATCTGCATCCCAAGCCCCACCACTAGTATCACCATCTGCACTTGTTCCATCATCATTCCGAACAAGATCATCACAAGAAAACGACGAAAACAAGCAAATTC
>RDYF01000111.1 GCA_004293285.1 Verrucomicrobiota bacterium
TTGTTTTTGCGATGGAGCTTGTTGGGTGAATCACCGTGTTCGAGCGAAAGCACAGGAATTGAAAATTCGTCGTAAGGAGAAGGGATTTGCAATCCCTTTGGCTTTTGAAGGAGAACCTTGTTTTTGCGATGGAGCTTGTTAGGTGAATGGCCGTGTTCGAGCGAAAGCACAGGAATTGAAAATTCCTGCTCCATAGTGAACGATCTTTTCTCAATGCGACTTGTTGGGTCAATCGCCGTGTTCGAGCGAAAGCGCAGGAATTGAAAATTCCTGCTCCTTAGCGCCACATTTCACAGGAATGGGCGGCGAAACCGGCACCAAAGGCGGTGAGCCAGTATCGCTGATCTTGTCCGACATTTTTGAGACGCTGCTCTAAGGCGACTAGAACGGAGGGACTGCTCATGTTGCCACAGCGCGCGAGCACGGAACGTGTTTCTTCTAACGAAAATGGCAACACGCTTTCGAGCGCTTCGATGACGTCTCTGCCGCCGGAGTGGGTGATTGCTTGATCGGGGTCGGCCCGACGTTGTTGATAGAGCTCTGCCACCGCCGATGCGGCCAATTGCGGGACACTGCGGTGCAGTTGATTGCGCAGTTTTCCTTGGTCATTGCGGAAGCGGATTTTCTCGCGATGCTCGGGAAGGTGAATGGTGGAAAAATGTCCTGCGCGCCACTGACCCGGTGCGCCTTCACCTGACCAGATCGAGGCGGAGGCTCCGTCGCCAAAGAGGCACAAGCTGATCAACACGCCGGGATCGTTGTTGACGAAAAAGGCCGTCGAACAAATTTCTACAGCAACCACCGCGACACGTGCAGACGGGTGGGCTGCGAGAAAATTCTGTGCCGCCCGCAAGGTGGGAATGGCGGCCCCACAGCCGAGCCCTACAAGGTCGCTGAGATAGACATCAGCCCGCAGGCCGAGCATTTCCGCTACGTGCGATGTAACACCGGGGCACAAGTATCCCGTGCAGGTGCAAACAAACAGCGCATCGAGATCGGCGGCACTGAGGTCCGCTTTGCTGAGCGCTTTTTGCAAAGCTTCGCTCGCCAGTTTCGGGGCTTCTTGCTCGTAGCGCTCGTTCAATTCCTGTGCGCCATGGGAAAACAAGCGCGGTAGGTCATCGCAGGCGTAGTGCCGTTGCTCGATGCCGGATTCGCCTAACATCACTTTTTCTAACAACTGCTGGGAGCGCGGGGTGCATTCAGCAAACCAATCGCTTTGTTGCATGATGGCGAAGCAGTCTTGCTGACGAAGCGCTGCAAGGGGAAAGGCGGAGGCGATGGATTGCAAAAACATTAGCGTCGAGTGAGTGTGAATAAGGTGTGAAAAGGCAACAACTGCTGTTGTGAAAGAATTTCGAGAGGTCGGCGAAACCACGGCGCTAACAGCAAATGCTGACAGGCCAAAGCCCAGCCGAGTCGACGTCCAAATTTTCGTTGGGCCGCCGCAGCCATGGTTTGCTGAGCTTGCGACCAATCGCAGCGACCCTGTGCGTAATCGACCAATGGTTCCACGGCGAGTGCAGCGGCTTCGAGCGCCATGCTCATGCCATTTCCGGTGAAAGGGGGAATGATGCTGTGAGCATCGCCGAGCGAGATCAAGTTCGCTAAGGGAGGCTGCCCGCCGAGGCGGAAGCCTGCGACAGCGCTGACCGAGCCCTCGCGCCATGTGCCTTGTTGCAGTCGCTCGGTCAAATTCATCAAGCCTTCGCGTCGCAGATAGGGCAAGAGCAGCGGTTCGTCTTTGGCGCGAATCGATGAGTCTGAGCGAAACAAGCCGCAGACATTGACCCAGCCGTCTTCGACCTCGACCAAGCCGACGTAGCCATCTGTGCCCAAATGCATTTCCAATCCTGCGCGCAGCGACACATCGCGCACGTGCGCCTTGAGGCCGATCCATGGACCTTGCGTGGGCCTACGACCGGCCGACCACACCCAGCCTGCTTCCGTCTGCGGGACTTGTCGGGATTTTTCCCTCACTTCCCCGCCTAGCGCGCGCAGTTCCTCGCAAAGCACTTGATCGAGGTGAAATCTCGACACCGCATAGGCGGCTTCCGGCAGACGGAATCGTGCCCATTCGCGCTCGGCATGGCACCAAGAAACTTCTTGGGGTCGCGCCACCTGGGCGAAAAAGGGAGCGATGCCTAGCGATGCCAGCGTTTGCTCGCTGACGCCAGAAATGAATTCGCCGCAGACTCGATGTCGAGGATAGCTCAGCGCTTCATGCACGACCACCGGAACGCCGTGTCGACGCAAGGCAATGCCCAAGGCCAAGCCCGCGAGTCCGCCGCCGACAAGGCGAATCTGTTTCATTTCCTGCGCCATATACTGCGAAAGGCTCCCGGCCATTGTTCCCATTCCTCAATCTGCCAAGTTTGACGCAGCTCAGGCCACAGCGCGGCCCACTCGCCGCGCACAAAGCCGGCGTCGATGCTGACATGCATGTCGTGCCTGGTGACGTCGTGCAAGAGTGGCCAGAGGAGCCGACCCCAACCGTGCGAGCTTTTGCGTCGCAGAGGTTCGTTCATCACAATCACATCCGCCAGCTCTACCCATGCGCGCCACCAACTGAGTTGTTCATCGGTGAAATGATGCAAAAACAAGTTCATCACCAACACGCCACAGGGTCTTGGGGCGATGTTTTTGCCATTCCCCGCGATCCATTCCACGCAGGTTGGCAAATCCTTTGGGCGGCTTTGCAAATCCAGGCCCGTGACAGGAGATGTCGGAAAACGTCGATGCATCGCGCGGCAAAGATCGCCTTGTCCCGCGCCGAGCTCGATGATGCCTTGTTGCAGGGGCATGTTGGGCCGAGACAATTGCTGGAGAATCCATCGCTCATTTCCCATCAGCCAATTGATCCAGCGCAATTCTTTGCGTGACCGCACAGCGCGCGGGTCGTCGGCAGGCAGCTCATCGAGCCACTCGGGCTCTACTCGTCGTTCTGCCATGTTGTTACTGATCACCGAAATGCACTGTAACCGCAATTAGCGCCTCCGCAAATCTGGATCAGTAAAACTTTTCTCATGGTGGGCCCGATCAACAGCGTGTCAGCGATGGGAGATGGGAGATGGGAGATGGGAGATGGGAGATGGGAGATGGGAGATGGGAGATGGATTTTGGATTTTGGATTTTGGATTTTGGATTTTGGATTTTGGATTTTGGATTTTGGATTTTGGATTTTGGATTTTGGATTTTGGATTTTGGATTTTGTCTCTGCCACTGCGGTATTCCGGTGTCGATTGCTGCAACCAGCCAGGTGGTTGAAATCCACGGCGATCCTTCTGCATGGCTAGGCCATGATCGTGAGATGCCATTTTTTTGCCAATGGGGCAATGGATCAGAGGATGATCGCGACCTTTAACCCTACTTGGCGGATGTTGACCTGCATGGCGTCTTCGATTTGATCGAGGGAAAATCGATGGGTGATGAGGCTTTCCACGGGCAGTCCAATTCCTTGGGCGCGACGCAGGAAATTGTAGGCGATCGGGTATTCATCCACGGTGTAAACCCATGAGCCGACGAGGGAAATTTCCTTGGCGCAGATATCGCTGTGGTGATTGATCTCGGATTTGCCGTTGTCGACGAAAAAGCCGACCTCGCAAATGCCGCCGCCGCGCTGGACGTATTTCCAGATGTTGCTGGCGGCAGCTGGCACGCCCGTGCATTGGAAGGCGAAATGAGCACCGCGGCCGCGGGTGGCGGCTTTCACAGCCTCGGTCACGCCATCTGGCCCTTGGTAGTTTTTGTAGTTGATGGTGGCTTCTGCTCCCATACGACGAGCCATGTCGAGCCGACTTTCATCGCCATCGAGCGCGATGATGTGTTGCACGCCTGCCGCCCGCACGGCGGCCAGCATGAGCAGGCCAATGGGTCCGCAGCCTTGGATGAGAACGCGAGTCCGGAAGTTGATCAGTCCGGTGCTTTTCGCTCGTTCCAGTGCGTGCACCACCACAGCGGCAGGCTCGATGAGCATGCGCAGTTCGAGGCTCAGGTCGTTCACCACAAAAAATGTCGAATCAGCACGCACGATCATGTATTCGGCAAAATAGCCGTTGAGATGCGTTTCATCGTCCGGAATCAGGCCGTGGACGCGGAGGTTTTCGCACAGGTTGAGCCGCGCCGGGGTGTAAAGGCAGGCATCGCATTTGCCGCAATTGCTCACGCTGGTTACGATTTTATCACCGACAGCGACCCGCTTGCCGCCGTTGTCTCGAGTGACGTTTTTTCCCAATTTCACCACTTCGCCCGTGCCCTCATGCCCGAGCACGAGAGGCGCAAGTTTCATCGGGTCGCCACGGAACTCATGCACATCGGTGCCGCAGATTCCGCAGCCTTCGACACGGATGAGAATTTCGTCGTCGCTGATCTCGCGGATGGGAAAGGTCTTGATGTCGATCTTCCCCGGTCCGGTGAGAACTGCCGCCCGGCAAGTCATCGGCTCATGGGCTGTCTTACGATTCGCAACTGCAGGCGCTGCGGCGTGGTCGGCCATGACTTCTTTGATGATACGCGTGAGCTCTTCTGAATTGATGGATAACATGGAGAGTGTTGTTGGGGTTAAGTTGAGAAAAATGGTGACTGCGGAGACTCGTGTTCGGGGGGCGCTTGATGTTGTGGAATGGCTTCGGGATGTGAAATCAGTGGCATGCGACGGATTGAGACATTGCCCTGACCAGGGAGGACTGAACTTTACGGAAAAATCGTTGTTTGAGCAATGGAGGAATCTATCGATTTCTGGACTTTTCCTCTTGCTCGCCGGTGGTTCGCTAGAGGAATGACTTCCTTCGCCGACTCCATAGGCAGGTCGATCCCATGATTTCCTTTTTTCTCGTGGTGGGCCCGACAGGAATCGAACCTGTACCTACGGCTTCGGAGGCCATCGCTAATTATTGATTTATCAATAAAATTCAAAATCTAGGAGCAGATAGGAGCAGATTTCTCTTGCATTGCACTGAGTAGAATGATAAAGAATCCGCATGAAAGAACTTGTAAGAGTATCGGAAATGGCAGGGCACCCGACATGCACTCACCGCGTATTTTACCCCGGCGAGAATGGCCGTCGGTGCAAAAAAGTTTTCACCAGCGAGACGGCAGCAATGGCGTTTGCAGAAAAGAAACGTCGTGAACTGGGTATCAATGGAACGTCATTTGGCACTGTCTCTAATGATGAGCGGTCGGCATTGGATTGTTGGCGAGCATTTGCTGCCGAGACCCCCACGGCACCAGACCTGCTAGTAATGGTCCGTCAATACGTGAAGGAGTGGAAAGACCGTAATGCATCAATAACTGTCAGCAGGGCACTTGAAATTTACGTGCGTCACCTCGAATCAGAGCGAGCTAGTGACGTTCACGTCAAGACAGTCAGCCATAGGGTGGGCCGTCTCGCTGAGGAATTTGGCGACAAGCTAGTCAGTGCCATTGATGAGGGCACTTTTGCCGATTGGTTCAATGGGCTTCGGAACACCCGCCCCGACAAGCTAGGTGAGAAGCCATCCATCACGACCAGAGACAACAGCAAGAGAACGTGCAGGACGTTTTTTGCTTTTTGCATGGCACGGGGTTGGATCACCAGCAATCCCGTCCCCATTGTTAGCCGGAAGAAGACGAAAGCTCATCGAGTTGCTCGAAATAAGGCCCCTGAGATCATGATGCCAGGCGATGTGCAAAAGTTCCTGCTTACAGTGGAAGAGATTGCAGCTCCGATCTTGCCCTTTTGGTTGCTGAAGTTTTTTGCCGGCGTGCGTGATGCCGAGGCAGCAAGGCTCGATTGGTCAATGGTGAGCCTGAAAAAAAAGATCATCACGATACCTGCCGAGGCATCGAAGACGGGAGACGAACGCATCGTTGCGATCCTGCCGATGTTGGCAGAATGGTTAGCCCCGTATGAAATGAAAAGTGGACCTTTGGCCCCTACGGCATCGAAAAGAAGATATTATTATCGAAAAACCCTCAAACATTTGCGACGACCCGACAAGATCGAAGGAAAGCAAAAAAGGGGCGCGCCGCCGAAATCATTCAAATTCCCATCCAATGCGGCACGGCACTCTTTCGCGACCTACCACCTTTACCACTTTCGCAACGCCGGGGAGACCTCAATGCAGCTAGGACACAAGGGCAACCCGTCAATGCTGTGGGAGCACTACGCGAACCCATCGGCACAAGAATACGCGTCGTCATTCTGGGAGATCACCTCTTCAAAGAAAATCGTTCAAATTACTAAAGAAAAGAGGTTGGCATGAAGAAGACAGCAAAGAAATCACCTGCTAACACGACTCTTAGCGATGCTGAAGAGAGGCGAATTCTCGAAGAGTTCAAGGAAATGCTCAAGAGGAATACCGTTGCGCAGAATCGCAGAGCCTTGAGAGTGAACCCTAAGGGCCATCGCATGACAATCGGCGAACTAATTATCACCCAGGCCTTCGAACCGGGGTGCGAGATCAATTTTTCCAGTTTGGGAGAGCGATTTGCCTACATGCTCAAAAATTACGACGCGGATAAGTTAGAAGAGAGTTTCAAGAGAATCGTGAAGGCAAAAAGAGAGCAAGAAAGCTTACCACATCGAAATTTTTATGCGTATGAAGCCTACCTTTCTTTCAAGGGAGAAGTTGGCAGAGAGCCCAAAAAACGCGAGTTAAGGAGATACATTCTCTCCCGCAGGAGCCTTTACAAAGATGCGCCTGAGACTGGAGACAAAAAAGGATGGTTTCGCGTATGGCAGCAAAGTCATCTTGACCATCTTGAACCATGATCTAGCGGAAAAGGTAGGCACAAATCTTAATTTAATGCCGACGACCTGAAGCGATTGGGGGCGCATGATCTAGCACGTTATGCAAACCACGCCACTTATCACGCGCCAAGAAGCCGCAGAAATTCTTCGGCAGTCAGTAAGGAAGATCGATATGCTTATCGTGAGCGGTGATCTTCCCGCCGTTCGAATCGGACGTTCCGTTCGTATCAGAAAAACTTCGATTGACCTTTTTGTCGAATCGAGAGAGTCCCGCACGCACTTCAAAATTCATCGCACTAAGAGAAAGGAGGCCGGGAAGTGAACCGCCGCAATCGTAAGATGCGGAGTGCACGCAGAGAGGCTTTTCGTCAATTTGACGACAAGGGCAGAGCACAGATCCAGCTCACTAGCCTGACAGACGAAGGATTAAACAACGTCGTCAACCGCACTCTCGAAGCACTCAAAAAAGAAGAGGCGAGCCAGCCATAAGACCAGCTCGCCCTCGCTTAGAAAAAAGCACGCAGCACTTTCTTAGCGAGGATCATCGAAAAATCAAGAATATCCTCAAAATGAATCCATCAGACTTCCTAATACCAGCTCTCTCTGCCATCACCAAGCACCCCTATGATTTCGCGCTTGATTTGGTGCGAGCACCAAAGTCATCGCACGTCCATTACTCCAGAGCCGTCGCTAACTTAGCCTCAGCTGCCGCATCTGCCGCGGAACGCCTAACCACTCAACATCCCGATAAAGCCGAGCTCATCCGCTCATCGATCATTGGTGCTCTCTCGACGACATCATTGAACAGTGAGGATTTCACCACCTTCGGGGAAGGCGGACGCGATGGATTACCAGCCGAGACCGTGAGGGCCAACTTGACCCGGGTATGCAGCTTGCTGGCAGTGCAAACAAAGGTTCTGATAGATGCCGCGGTTCTTCTCGATGCTAAATCTAAGACGGTGAAAGGAGGGCAAAACCCATGAGCGATCACCCTGAGGAATTGCCAAGCATCGCTGCTGAGATCCCCCACGGCGTTTTTCCAGTGCCATCAGGATCGATCACGCACGAGGAAGCGGCCCGCATCATCTTTCCGGTTATTGCCGAGAAAAAGCGTGTTTTTTTGCGTGATTTCTCGATCTACGAGGTGATCGAGACAACCAGCGAGGGCGCGAAATTGCGGATGATGGAAGCAGAACGGTTGGTTGCGACGCTCACTCAATACGGTCACACCGTTCGACGTAGAGAAGAGAAGCCTGATGGTAATTTGATTTGGAGGAAGACCAATTTTCCCAAAGAGCATGCCAAAACAATTCTGCAAACCGATGCGGCTCGTTACTACCTGCCAGTCATCAGCCGAGTCATAAGCGCGCCCGTCATCAGCCAAGATGAAGACGGCCGTCCAGTGATCCTTCAAAAAGGTTATCATCATCACGGTGGTGGCACCTTGATTACTAAGGGCAAACCGATTCCAGACATGCCGCTGGGTGAAGCGGTCCAACTCTTGAAAAGTTTACTAGCAGACTTCAATTTTTGCACCCCGGCAGATGGGTCAAGAGCCATGGCTAGCTTTATTAGCCCGGCTTTGAAGTTTGGAGACTTGCTGAATTGCGACTTCCCAATCGATTTCGCCGAAGCCGATCAGTCGCAGTCCGGTAAAACGTATCGGCAGAAAATCGTTTGTGCGATCTATGGTGAAATTCCGTCGGTCATTACTGAAGCACGTGGTGGAGTTGGTAGTCTCGATGAGTCAATTTCAGCGGCGTTGATTGATGGCAAACCGTTCATCACCATCGACAACCTTAGATCCCGTCTCGATTCGACCATATTGGAGACGGCAGTCCGAGGGCATGGAACTGTGACAGCAAGAGCCTTGCGCACGTCCACCACGATCGAGACCCGTCACTATCTGTGGCAGATCAGTACCAACGGCGCAGAACTCACCAGAGACGCGGCGAATCGGTGCATTGTGACGAAGATTACCAAGAGACCATCTGATGCACGTTACAGAGTTTTTCCTGAGGGTGATCTACTCCAGCACGTAAAAGCGAATCAGCATCTTTATCTTGGCGCGGTTTTCGCCGTCGTGCGGGATTGGATTCACCAAGGAAAACCCAAGTCAGGTGAGAGCAGACACGACTTTAGAGACTGGGTTCAATCTCTCGATTGGATTGTGACAGAGATTATTGGAATGCCACCAATCATGGACGGGCACCAAGAGGAACAAATGAGGACAGCCAACCCACAATTGCAATGGTTGCGACTTGCTGCCATCGAAGCCGTCAAGGTTAGACCAAACGAAGAATTATCAGCAATGCATCTCGCTGAGATATGTGACGATGCAGACATTCCGTTGCCAATAAGGCGTGGATCCAAGGAAGAGCCGTTCATGACGATTGGCAAGATTATGCGCAAAATTTTCACCGACGCACAGGCAGAGCAAGTAGTGATCGAGTCGATAAAAGTGACCCGTATCGAGAAAGAAGCACTAGCTGAGAACGGAAATTGGAAGCCCCTAAAATTCTACCATTTTACAAGATGAGTCACCTCGTCACCCCGTCCACCCCGTAGGGGGGTTAAACGTGGAATCGATACATCAGGTGTATGGATTCTTAGAAGTTACCCCCCACGGGGTGGACGGGGTGGAAGACTGCTAACCACCGATAAACGACGACCGACAGACAGAAAGCAGACTAGAAGCCAATGACCACCGAACCAAGACCCTGAAGGCCTTGCCCCTCAACTCGAAGACGCACCCCGGACGCTTGCCGCCCCGTTACAGGGGGACCCCCCCGCCCGGTAACGGGTCCTCCTAGCCGGGACGGGGAGGATCGCAAGGCCCCGCGCATGAAAAGCCTAGTTTCCAAAAAACTTTCAACTTGATCCAGTAAACAATAACATGAAACAGAACGACCCCAACACAGCCTATTCTATCGACCGCGCGG
>RDYF01000226.1 GCA_004293285.1 Verrucomicrobiota bacterium
TTGACTTTTCCTGTGATCGCCGCAGAGCAGGTCAATTTGGTGGCGGAGGGAAAGGAACTATTCCAAGTCATGGGCTGCGCCGAATGTCATGCGATCGACGCCGCTGACAGCTCGATCAAAAGCGGACCCTCGTTGTACAATCGTTTCCAAAATCCCGCTGGCAAACGCGCCGTGCTCGATGCGTCGCATCAGCGGATCGAAGTCGCCGCAGACGAAGCCTATCTTTTTTCCTCACTGCGCCAACCCGCTTCACAACTCGCAGAAGGTTACCCCGCGATCATGCCCGCTTTTCCCAAGGAGTTGCTCTCCGATGATCAAGTTCGCTCCATCGCGCATTTCCTTCGTCATCAGGCGGCCGAAGGCAAAAACGGTCCGGCAGTGGTGATGGGGAAATCGACGAGAGAAAAAAAGCACGAATCGATTTTCGATGACGCCGATGAAGTATTGGTCGACCAGCGCCCTATCGTGCTGCGTGCACCTGTGTTAGGAGCCAGTGCGCGTGCGGTGCATGTCGGTCTGCCCACAGGATTTCACTTCAGCTTTGATCCGCGTCATCTCTCCGTCCGACGTGTCTGGTCGGGCGGCTTTCTCAACCTCAAAAAAGAGCGCACGGGGCGCAGCATTCCCGGGTCCGACCTAGGTCGTGCGGCAAAAGTGCTGCTCGATGCCGAACCGCTGTTGCTGCCGTGGAACATGCGAGGCGAGGCCGTGGATCTCGAATTCAAACAGCCTGATCTCGGCGACAACGCCGCGATTGCCCGACACCTTTGGAAGGGTGGCGATTTTCTCGCTGAGTTGGCGTTGACGCAAACCATCGACATATCCTCATCGGGTCAACTCACCGTGACCATCGAGGCCCGCCTTGCTCAGCCCCAACGTTTTATGCTTCGCGAGAATGGCCTACGTGATGTTGCGTTAGAAGGCGGTGCATTCAAACAAGGCATTTGGACTTTGCCGGCAGGAAAGAAAAATCGATTCGTGCTACGAGCGCAGATCATCGAACCAGCGACCCCTGGCCAAGCAAGAAAATCGCGCTCCGCAAGAACGTCGGATCGAACCGAGCACGGTGACCCTCCCTCCGGGGTATCGCGCGGAGCAATGGTCGGCACCTCACGATTTTTGGGGTCGACCTTTGTTGTTTGAGCCAACCGCAATCGACCTCGCTGCCGATGGCACTTTGGTCGTCGGCACACGCACTGCAGGCATTTGGCGATTGCGCGATGGAAAATGGCAATGCTTTGCCGAAGGAACCTACGAGTGCTTGGGGCTGCACATCGAAGATGATCGTGGCGATAGAATCGTCATCGCCCAAAAGCCCGAGCTCACACGGCTTACGGATGTCGATGGCGATGGTTTTGCCGATCGATACGAGACCGTCTGCGATGCTTTTGGTTTTCATGGTGATTATCACGAATACACCCACGGGCTGATTCGCGATGCGCAAGGGAACTACCTTTTCACACTCAATCTCTGTCACAGCGACGATCCCCGCGCGAGCTACAAGGCTGGAGGAAATTTCATGGGCAGCATGGGAGGCTATCGCGGATGGGCGTGTCGCGTCACACCGCAGGGTCAGTTCCAACCAATCGCCTCCGGCCTGCGCAGCCCCGCCGGGCTAGGGTCATGGACCGACGGCACAACGCTGGTGGTCGATAACCAAGGCGAATACTTTGGATCCTCCAAAATCTTTGTGCTGAAAGAAAACGCATTTTACGGTCATCCATCGAGCCTCGTTTCTTTGCCCAAAATGAAACCGAGCTCGACACCCATTCGCTATGAATTTTGGAAAAATCGTGCCGAACGCTGCGCCGTCTGGTTGCCACACAATCGCTATGCCAATTCCCCAGGACATCCTGTGGTCGATCGCAGTGCAGGAGCTTTCGGACCTTATGCTGGGCAATTGTTTCTCGGCGATCAAACTCAATCCAGCTTGATGCGGGTCGATTTGCAATCGGTTGACAACACCATGCAAGGCTCCGTCATGCTCTTCGGTCG
>RDYF01000227.1 GCA_004293285.1 Verrucomicrobiota bacterium
TCGTTCAGACATGTGATTGATCAAAATAGGATTTGTGCGGCATTGTTATCGCCAGCTGTTCAGATGGCACCTCCTGCTCATGGAAAGAATGTAAGCGCAGCGACGGGAGAATCAAGGCGGAAGATTGGAGATGGGAGATGGGGAAGAAATTTTGAATGTTGAATTTTGAATGTTGAATTTTCGCAACCCGCAACCCGCAACCCGCAACCCGCAACCCGCAACCTGCAACCAAGAACGATCTTTGATTTTTTTGAGCGGAAGTCGTGTTTGGCTGTGTTACCAGATTTCCACGATATCGACCTCAGCTTCGGGCTTTTCTAATAAGTCGATACGCTCTTTCGCATGGCGGATTTTGCCGTGAATTTGATCGAGCGTTGCATTACCACATCGCAACCAAATGATCTGCGGAGGTGCGCCTCTCAGCTTGTTCCAGTCCGAGTAATCAGAGTCTTGCGTGACAATCACCAGATCATGATCTTTCGCGTAGTTCCAGATGGTGAGGTCATCAGCTTCAGCTAAGCCCAACCCACGTACATGCTGTGAATTCGGGAAAAGATCATCAAGGAGGCTAATGAGACGGTGACTCAAGTTCTGGTCGAAAAGCAACTTCATGCTGAGGCAGCAATGAGGTGGTGTTCGCGGTCAGCGGCAAATGCCAATGATGCCTGAATGTCTTCCGCCGTGAGTTCTGGGTAATCCGCTAAGATTTCTTCTCGGCTCATGCCGACGGCAAGCCAGCCTAGCACATCATAAACGGTGATGCGCATGTTCCGGATACAGGGTTTTCCCCCGCGTTTGCCAGGCTCTATGGTGATACGATGTCGATAATCTTGCATAGCATGATCATAAATGTTTTTTCGATGGATGCAAGGAGGCAATTAGGGTGGGAAAGTCTTAAAGTCGAAGGTCTTAAGGTCTTAAAGTCTTAAAGTCTTAAAGTCTTAAGGTCGAAGGTCGAAAGAGATAGGAGATGGGGAAGAAATTTTGAATGTTGAATGTTGAAAAACGGCGAAGGCTTGTAGCCGTTTTGGACACGAGCAAAGCGAGGTGGCCCGAAGGGCCGAAGGCGCGGGCGGCGCGACTGAGTCAAAATGAAAGGCAGTGGGCAGTGAGCAGTGGACAGTGAGCAGAAAAACGGCGAAGGCTTGTAGCCGTTTTGGACACGAGTGAATGCGAGGTGGCCCGTAGGGCCGAAGGCGCGGGCGGCGCGCCTGAGTCAACGCAGTAGGCGGTGAGCAATTAGGGTGGGAAAGTCTTAAGGTCGAAGGTCGAAAGATATAGAAGACATAAGGATATTGGAAAGGCAAATGGGAACGTCCAACTTTGAACTAAGAACTAAGAACTAAGAACTAAGAACTAAGAACTAAGAACTAAGAACTAAGAACTAAGAACTAAGAACTAAGAACTAAGAACTTTTCGATTTCGATTTCGATTTCGATTTCGATTTCGATTTCGATTCTTAACCCGCAACCCGCAACCTGCAACATTAACTCTGCTCTCTACCTTAACTATGGATCTTACGGATGACTTGCGCAAGCTGGGGAATATGATTTTTGGCAACATCCCAAACGATTGCCTCTTCCGTGCGAAAGTAGCAGTGAGCGAGGATGTCGCGAAAACCTGCAATGGCTTTCCAAGGAATTTCGGGAAAGAGATTTGTCATTTCTTCCGGTAGATGCTTGACCGCTTCGCCGACAATTTCCAGATTTCGCACGACTGCGTCGACCGTGCGCTGATCTTTCATGAACAATTCATCATCAAACCCATCGATGTAGCTTTCGATGAGAGCGGCTGCCTCGAGAATGTCTTCGAGACGGAGTGAAGGTTCACGCGACATGAAGAAGATCGGATTTGATTCGACGCATAAAGCGATCCGGACAGGATTGCTTAGTGAAGAGATCGACAGGCATTCCGATCTTTTCCTCAAGAAAGAATTTTAGATTCATGAATGCCATAAAGCTGGGTCGGTCTACAAACTCGACCAAAAAATCGACATCATGGATGATCGTTTCATCGCGTGCCGCCGAACCGAACATCCACAGATTCGCCACCCCAAAGTCACGGATCTCCGGCTCAATGCCTCGGATGATTTGAAGAATCGTATGCTTGTTTTTCATCAGCGGCAAAGGAGTTGGGAAGGTCTGAAAGTCAGAAGAACGGCGAAGGCGAGATGGAAGATGGAAG
>RDYF01000228.1 GCA_004293285.1 Verrucomicrobiota bacterium
AACCAAGAACCAAGAACCAAGAACCAAGAACCAAGAACCAAGAACCAAGACACTCGCTCGCGATGGACTTCTAAAGGATTTAGCCCGACTTCCGAATGCGAATTCTGTCAGGGTTTGCCGTAATGATGGCTCCTTGAGTCAGGTCTTGTTGGTAATTCCTGACGAGATAATCAATGATTTTTGCCATCTGAGATGCCCGAAATCCGGTTAAGCGAATGATACCGTTATGCGGCAGTCCTTGGAAAACAGCGAGTTCGCCAAAATCTTTATCTAAAGTCACCAGTATCCTATGGTCTTGGCAGGCTTTCTCAAGGATGATTCTGTTCTCCCGGGTCTTGATCCCAAGATCCTGTCCAAAAAGTATCATGTCCTAATTCGATGAGTGCGGACAAGGTGCCACCCCACACGCAAGTATCGAGAAGAATTGCAGACATCAGGAGGCCAGGGCGGCAGGCATAAGTTCGATTCTCTCGTGCCGTGCTAATAGAGAAGCATAAACCAAGCACGCTTGAATGTCCTCTGGTTCCATCCAAGGATAACCTGACAAGATGGTGTCAGGGCTATCTCCAGCAGCTAACATGTCGAGCACATGCTCAACGGCGACGCGGCGGCCACGAACAATCGGTTTCCCACCGAAAATCTCTGGATCAATGCTAATTCGCTTAATGAGCTGTTCTTGTTTCATTTTCGTGATTCGGTTTTACCATACTGATCACTCCATGTAAATCATACTCGCTGAATCATTTTGGCGCCGTTCTTGGCATACGGAATGAACAGGAAGATGGAAGATGGAAGATGGAAGATGGAAGATGGGGAGGGAATTTTGAAAAACGGCGAAGGCTTGTAGCCGTTTTGGACACGAGCAAAGCGAGGTGGCCCGAAGGGCCGAAGGCGCGGGCGGCGCGCCTGAGTCAACGCAGTAGGCAGTAGGCAATTAGGGTGGGAAAGTCTTAAGGTCGAAGGTCGAAAGATATAGACTTTGAACGTCCAACTTTGAACTAAGAACTAAGAACTAAGAACTTTCGATTTCGATTTCGATTTCGATTTCAGACTTTCAGACTTTCAGACTTTCAGACCCGCAATCTCCAATCTCCAATCTCCAATCTCCAATCTCCAATCTCCAATCTCCAATCTCCAACCCGCAACCAAGAACCAAAAACCAGTGATCTTTACGGAGTTGCGCTTTCTGGTCCTGACGATGAATTAGTTCTCAGACAAGAGCCCCAGTGCGAGAGCCCATTCTTGCCAACGGCTCGTGAGTTGATGACGCATGAGAATTGCGTGGAAAAAATCTCGATCAAAAATGGGGAGCTCCACAAGATAGACCATACGTGCACGATCTTTTGGCCTCCCCACAGTCAGAGCGATGGCGGCAAGATGCTCGGGCGTCATCACTCGCATTCGGTGATGATCCCACTCGATTACTGTAGCAGCTTCGACCGCTTCTGATTCGAGGCCAGGTGACGCGTGGAGAAATTGCACGGGGATCCCGTTGATCAGAATTCCCTCCTCCTCGAATTCATCGAATCCTAGCGCGCGGAGTCGTGCAAAAACAGGCTCCAGAGATATGAGCAATTGTCCAGGAGCGGCATCCATGAAAACAAAGACATCGACGTCTCGGGTAGCCAATGGTTCGCCATGAAAACCGGCAGCTGTAGCTCCACCAATGGCGTATCGGATCAAGGTACCCTCGCGGACGAGTTGCTCCAAGATGTCACAGACTTCGTGCATGATTTTTTAATGGCTTCGAGCTTGCGTGTTTCTCTGATGAAGCGCCCAATCAGTTCCATTTTTGTCGCAATAGGCATCGCCCGCTGAGCGGCTCGCCATTGTGGCATGCCGCGGGAATCATCGATGTTCTCTCGATCTGTTTGCATGGACGGAAAGGGATGGTGGAGATGGGAGATGGGGAGGGAATTTTGAATGTTGAAAAACGGCGAAGGCTTGTAGCCGTTTTGGACACGAGCAAAGCGAGGTGGCCCGAAGGGCCGAAGGCGCGGGCCCGATTTGGATTCCGACCTTCAGACTTTCAGACTTTCAGACTTTCAGACTTTCAGACTTTCAGACTTTCAGACTTTCAGACTTCCAACCCGCAACCTGCAACCCGCGACCTGCAAACAAGAACCTAGAACATTTTGGCAACTGCCTTACCGTTTTTTAAAAAATGAGGTGCACAGGTCTTTGGTTTAATCGAAGGCATGGGGGTTCTCGATGAGTTCGTGGAGTGCCATGGCATCAAGTCGGTCTTTTTCGCGGGCAGATTTTTCCTTCCAAGCGATCAACGACAATTTTGAGGCAAAGTAGATGACTCGGCCATTGAGGAGAAAAGAATCTGCGTCGCTAAGGACATCGGCATATTTCCGTCCTGAGATACGGGTGAACAGATCAATCTGGCATTGTTCTGCCTCCTCGACGATACGGATGGCACCTTCTTCATCGGTAAAATCATCGACTGATAATTCGCGAGCGAATCCTTCGCCCCAGTTTGCCAATGTTGCCAGCAGCAATTCGATATTGTGGTGGCTGGATTCGATTAAGATATCAACGTCTTCCGTGAAGCGCACGTAACCCTGAAGGGTGACGGCGAGACCACCGACCAACACGAATTCTACTCCTGCATCAGCGAGCAAGCCCAACAGTTTTCCGAACGAGGGTTCCATCATTGGTCCGTGGTTTCCATGGGGATTGTTGTTTCAACATTTGGGCGTTGGCTCGTAGCATCTCAACCCGCGTTAACGTGGGAAGATTCCTAAGAGTACCTCCCACTCGCTTTTTTAGACGCTCATTGAAGTTGTGATCCATGATTGGAAGATGG
>RDYF01000038.1 GCA_004293285.1 Verrucomicrobiota bacterium
TGGGCAATGCCCGCGGCTGCGGCGCGCTCCTTGACGATTTCGCGCACCCGATCGGGCGAGAGAGCACCGCCGCGGACCGAGAGAAAAATGTGTGAGCTAGTGCGTTTTTTCACCAGAGTCGGGCGCGAGTGGGCGAGGTAGTGTTCGATCGCTTGCTGCGCCATAACCCCCAGCGGAATGATGCGAGTCTTATTGCCCTTGCCTGTGACGCGGAGAAATTTTTCCGAGAGATCGAGATGTTCCAAGCGAGCTTGGCAGAGTTCCGACAAGCGAAGGCCCGATGAATAAAACAATTCCAGGATCGCGCGGTCACGCGAGCCGAGGGCTTGGGTGGGATCGATGCTTCCCAAAAGTTGTCGGCACAGATCACGGTGAAACGTTTCCGGCAGGTTTTTTTCCGGTCGGGGTGAAAGCAAAGGTTCAGCCGGATCCATTTCTGTGATGCTCATGCGAGTCAACCAGCGGAAGAAAATTTTCAGATGCACCGTGGTGATGCGCAGCGAAGAGGGCGCGAGCGATTCCTCTTTGCGTTGAGTCAAAAACGTCGACAGCTCCTCCGTGCCGATGTCGGCCAGCGCCAGTTGTCGCTGTAGCGACCAGCAATGGAGGGCATCGAGCGATTGTCGAACCGACAATTGATACGCCGTAGATCGTCCGCGCTCGGTGGCGAGGTAGAGCAGGAATTGGTCGATTTCCTGACCGGACCATGGATGGGACGAGCTCATGGGTCGCGAGGTCGAGCCGCCTCGCGGCCGTAGTCGGAAGTTGCATGACCTCGGTGTACCCACTCAAACCCTTGCTTTTGTGCTTGTTTGATCAAGGAATTGGCGTGAATGGCCTTGCGAATGTTGATCTTCAGACCACACGATTCCAGGGCCTGAGCCGTCCAGACATTGCAGATGCGGGGGAAGTAGTAAGAATGTTGGCTATCCAGCAAAACGCCCTGTCCCCAGCTTGATGGTCCTATGACTTTGGGGTGCCCGTCTGCATCGAAACGGTTGCTAGAGTTCAAAAAAGTGGCGAGTTGTCGACCATAGCGTCGAGGAATGTCCCGCTTGAAAATGCGTTGTTGGTAACAAACCTCCTCCACCTTCCAAGAAACCGGGATGATTTCCGTGACCGAAGGCGAGGGCATGCAGAGGGCATAAAACACCTCGCTCGGTTTGAGCCATCGACGCTGTTCATAGGCGATACGATCGCCCCAGCTCATCACCACATAGCGAGAGGGGCCACGAGAGAACTGCAAATTGGGTGGTGGGCAGAAGCCCGACTCCACCAGCCAGTCGTAAGGCAAAGCCAGCGAAGTGTGGAGAGAATCGGCCAGCAGATAGACCGGCACCAAAGCATCACGCGACAAATCGTAATCGGAGGATACAGGCAAAGTGTTGCGACCTGACAACGCAGGATTGGGCATGCGCACGGCGCACGACATCATACTAGAGATACAGCAGATAGCGAGGAGGCGGGCGAGCGATGACCGTAACGAGCAATTCATGGAGCGCTGCAGTGGGATACCACGATCGCGCTCCTACGACGAGAAATTTATCGGAAAAAAATCGTCACCTAACGCTGAGGGAGCATGCGCAGTTGGATGCCATTTCCCGTGGTATCAATGTTCAGCGCATCAAGTCGATCGCGGATTTCTGGTGGTGCGGCAGCCTTGTCTTGCGGAGTTTGGTAGGGACCCGACCACTGCAGATTGCCGTCCTTATCGAACACCTTCGCTTCCGTCGAATCGCCATTGCGGTGAATCTCGATGTTGCCGTCTTGATCCATCATTTTGAGAGTGCTGCGCATTTCAATGCCATTGCCGCCGAGTTCAGCCTGTCCTTCAGCCTGCAGTTCGCCGAGTTCTTGCGGCACAGGGATGCCCTTGAGCATTTTTTCAATGCGTTTCTGCAATTCAGGAATCACAGGGCCGCCGTTTGGCAATGCACCGCCTGCACCGAGTGCTTGAGGAAGGGCCTGCATGCCCTCCAAGGCTTTGAGATTCTTTTCAATGGCATCGCGCATTTCCTTCGGCAAGCTGCGCAGCATGTCCTCGGCCATCAGAGGGTCCTCGTTTTCGGGTTCCGATAGGGGGATCGACGATTCATCGCGGCCTGCGAGTTCAAGGGTCGACTCCTGAGTTGCGCCGCGGTGGAGGTACGAAACCTTAATCTTGTCGCCCACTTGGTGATCGCGCATGATTTGGCAGAGCGACTTCTGGCATTTGACCTTCTGGCCATCAATGGCCGTGAGGATGTCCGCCTCTTGAAGTCCGGCCTTCGCGGCTGGTCCTGCGGGATCAACGACGCGAATCAGCGCGCCGCTGTTTGGTTCCAAGCCCAAATGTTTTGCGAGAGGGAGAGGAACGGGATCGAGGCCAACGCCAAGGTAAGGTCGAAGTGCTTTTTTCGCTTCACCCGCTTGCTCAGAGACTTCAGGTTTGTTAGAAGGGGCAGCAGGAACAACTTCCCCCGAGGGTGGTTGCGATGGAGCCAAAGGAGCGATTTTTTTCGGTGCTTCCAGCGACCACAAAGGCTGCGAGACCAAGGCAAAGCTGGAAAAGGCAAGGAGTGAAAATTTCATAATGGAGTTTAATGATCGTCATTTACGATAAAACGCCGGGGGGAATCAATCGCATTTTTCAGGAAGCACATACAATTCCTCGCGCGGCATCAGGAGCATGCGATCGATGCCATTTTTGTCACGCACCAGAACGCGATCTTGGTATTGAAAGCGCAGCACCCGACAGGGTTGTCGGTCCTGGGTCCAGATGATGCCTTCATCGTCCGCGCGTTCAATGCCCGAGCCATAACTGGTCGCGACGATGCCGGCGCTGTTTGAAGCGGCGACAGAATGATTGCCTTTCGCGGCAGGGATCATGGCGGTAGGTGGTGAAGGGTCCAACTGCGAGACCACTGGTGCGAGAGTGACAGGAGGAGAAAACAGGGCGGCGAGCCCGCCGATGGTAGCCACCGCGGCGGCAGCCCCATAGCGGCGCAAAGGAGCGAGTCGCGATGCGACACGGGGCTTCGATTTCGAAGAGCCGGGGAAGAGGACTACTTTGTCGTCTACAGCGAAGGGGACATGTTGCACCACATGCATCAAACGATCCAGCGATGCTGGCGACAGAGCTTGCGGCACCAGAGCCTCGCATTGTTTTTCCACAGCGGCGTGAGAGGCATCGAGTAGCGAAGTCTGCGATAAAGTGCGTTCTAAGCGCTCGAGTGTAGCAGACGCGAGCGGGGTCGGCTGGAGTGACTCAAGGAGTTTTTCCAAATCTTTGCGTGGGATATCCATAATGATAGAGAAGGCAGGTGGTCGAAAAAAGATCAGAGAGCTAGGTCGCCCTTGGTTTTGGATTCAATGAGTTTGCGTTTGAGGATATCGAGCCCGTAACGATAGCGTGAGGCTGCGGTATTGAGAGAAATATCGAGCATTTCTCCGATTTCGGCGAATGTTTTTTCTCCCCATATTTTGAGGATGACGACTTCCGAAAACTTGCTCGGCAGGTCCTTCAGTCCGCTTTCGAGAAGCGCGCGGGTTTCATCGTCCGAGGCATCGGAGTCAAACCACGGATCGAACTTTTCCGCGGCTTCTGATTCGACTTCGTGCGACACATAATCTTCGCGTTTGCGACGTCGGTCATCCTTGCGGCTGAGGTCGATGGCCAGACGGCGAATGGTGGTGTAGAGATAAGCCATCCACATGTCTTGTCCGCCATCGAAGCTGCCGTTGTTGATTTTTTCGACAAGCTTCACGAGGGCGTCTTGGAGAACATCTTCGGCGTCTTCGGCATTGCGGGTTTGGTTTTTGGCAAAGAGCATCAAGCGCGGGCCATTGGTGATAAGCCAATCGCGCCATGCAGAGGCAGATGGTGAGAGACTGACAGCGGCACTCATGGGGAAATCGTTGTTCATAGGGGGAGCGAAGCTTGTAAGGGTTTTTGTTTAAATTTTCGTTTGCGCCTGACTTGCCGCAAGTGCCGCTCCTGTTGCAGAGTCAGGGCAAGTCGCGATGATCGACGGCGGACCAGTCGCGATGATCTGTCCGCCGCGGTTGCCGCCATCCGGCCCGAGGTCGATGACCCAATCGCAAGCGGCGATCACATCGAGCTGATGTTCGACAATCAAAAGCGAGTGTCCCGCATCGCGGAGTCGACGGAAGGATTTGAGCAAAAGTTGGATATCGCTGAAATGCAGGCCGGTCGTGGGCTCATCGAAGAGGTACAGAGTTGGGCTAGTTGTCGGACGCGCAAGTTCATAGGCAAGCTTGAGGCGTTGAGCTTCTCCTCCGGAAAGAGTGTGGGCCGATTGGCCGAGCGAGAGATAGCCGAGTCCCAATTCTTGAAGGATGCTAAGCAAATGAGCGGCCTTCGGAATGGGTTGGAAAAGTTGCGCGGCTTCATCGACAGTGCAAGCAAGCAGATCGGCGATGCTGTGACCTTTGTAGAGGACCTCGAGGGTTTCGCGATTGAAACGTCGGCCTTGGCAGGCGTGGCAAGTCACCCAGCCATCGGGCAGGAAATGCATTTCAATTTTCATGCGTCCTGCACCTTCGCAGCGTTCGCAGCGTCCGCCGCGAAGGTTGAAGCTGAATCGGCTGGCCGTGTAGCCGCGCTGGCGCGACAGCGGAAGCTTAGCAAATAGATCGCGAAGAAGATCAAACAGTCCCGTGAAAGTTGCAGGGTTCGAGCGCGGGCTTTTGCCAATCGGCGATTGATCGATGACGATGACTTTGCTGAGGTGCTCCGCTCCGCTCATGCGTTCAAAACATCCGGGCCTTTCGCCGGACTGATGAAAGTGACGAGTCAGAGCTCGACCTATGATGTCCTCGGCTAAGGTCGACTTGCCGCTGCCACTGGGGCCGGTGAGCGCGACCATTTTTTGGAGAGGGATTTCGACATCAATGCCACGCAAGTTTCTTTCCGTCACGCCGAAAAAGCACAGCTTAGGCGTCATGGCGTCGATCTCCTCCACCGCAGGCCACGGGCGTGGATCGGTCAGCCATCGCATCGTCGGCAGATGGGCAATTTCCGCAAAAGAACCGGCACCGAGCAATTCACCGCCCTTCGTGCCAGCTCCGGGGCCGAGCTCGATGACATAATCGGCCGCGCGGATCATGGCTTCATCGTGTTCGACAACAACCAAGGAATTGCCGAGGTCGCGCAGGCGCAAGAGCGATTGAATCAAACGCTGGGTATCGCGGGCATGGAGGCCGATGCTGGGTTCATCCAGTACATACAAGACGCCTGAGAGCCCGCTGCCCAGTTGAGAGGCGAGTCGGATGCGTTGAGATTCACCGCCCGAGAGAGTGCCACTCCGACGAGACAGCGATAGATAACCGAGTCCGACTTCTTCGAGGAAACTGAGACGCTGCTGAATGTCATCGATGATCCGCTGGACGATGGGCGCCTTTTCCGCTTCGAGAGTGATGCCGCGCAGCCAAGTTCTTGCGGTCTCGACGGGCAGTTCGCAAAACTCCTGAATGCCCAGCCAAGGTTGATCGGAGTGAGCGATCTTCACGGCGCGAATCGACGACTTGAGTCGCAGTCCTCGGCAATCGCGACAATCGCGATGCGCCATGACGCGCTGGAGTCGGCGTCGCACCGCTTCCGAATGGGCTTGGCGAAGTTTACGCTCTGCTTCGGGGCAAAGTCCTTCCAGCGGTTTGATAGAGCTCTTGCGCTCGGTTGTAGAACTTTTTTCGCCAAAGAGAATGATTTCGCGGAGCTTTTCTGGCAGCATTTCCCAAGAACAATCTGCGGGTAAATCATGGCGACTCAGCAAGGCCTTCGTTTCTCGCAAAAACTGCGTTTCTCTTGGTCCTTTGGCCTTCCACCACCCGCGGATGGCGCCCTGCAATAAAGGCTTTTCGGGAGCATCGAGCAACAGAGAAGGATCACAGAATTGCTCCGTTCCCGTGCCCTCACAACTTTCGCATGCACCAAGGTGCGAGTTGTAGGAGAAATGTTTGGGACTGAGTTCTTCCATCACAAAACCTGATTCTGCATGACGGTAGCTGGTTTGAAAACTGAGTTCCGACCAAGATTCCTCTCCCGAAGCTTGGATCAAGGCCTTGGTTTCTTGGCCACATAGACGCTGACACGACTCAATGCTATCCGCGAGTCGTGATTCCATACCCTCGCGAACGATGAGTCGATCCACCACAATTTCGAGCGAGCGGATCAATACGTCGTCGGGAATGGCATCCATTTCGATCAAATCGCCATTGAGTCGAAGACGCACAAATCCTTGTCGCTGCAAGTCGCCCCATAAAGTTTTCGGTTCGCGAATCAGCGCGGCATCGACAGGAGCGAGCAAGATGATTTTCGTGCCGGTGGGCAGTTGGCTGAGATGAGCGACAATGTCGGCCGAGCTCATGCGGGTGAGTCGTTCTCCAGTGAGTGGGTGATGAGGGATACCAATGGCGGCCCAGAGAACGCGAAGGTAATCATAAATTTCTGTTGCCGTTGCGACGGTCGAGCGAGGATTAAGAGAGCCTTGATGTTGTTCAATTGCGATTGCAGGACAAAGACCCTCGATGCGATCGACATCGGGTTTTTCCAGTTGGTCCATGAATTGTCGCGCGTAAGACGAGAGCGATTCGAGATATCGGCGCTGTCCTTCGGCATACAGAGTGTGAAAAGCCAGCGACGACTTGCCGCAGCCGCTGGGGCCGGTAATCACCACGAGTTTTCCTTTGGGAATGTCCAAGGAAAGATTTTTCAAATTGTGCTGACGCGCGCCATGGATGCCAATTACTGCCACGCCGAAAAACTAGCCTGTGATGGTGGAGAAAACCAGAGCAAAGGAGGGGGGGGAGAGTGATGAGTGAGCAGTGAGCAGTGAGCAGTGAGCAGTGAGCAGTGAGCAGTGAGCAGTGAGCAGTGACTAGTGACTAGTGACCAGTGACCAGTGACCAGTGACTAGTGACCAGTGACCAGTGACCAGTGACCAGTGACCAGTGACCAGTGACCAGTGACCAGTCCCAAAAAAATGGCGCAGTCAATACATCGGTAACACTTGTTGCGTTTTAGGGTTACACTTTTTCTGGGCTGTATTGCTGTTGTGGTTGTTGATTATGGCGCGGGAGTGGAAAAATTTTGGAGTTGGTTTTTGTGGATGATGATCTAGCATCGTCGGCATGAGAAAATTTGTGATGACTTTCGCGGGCTTGCTGATCGGGGGCACGATGGCAACGGCTTCTTACATTCCATGGGGCATTGAAGCCATGGCTGGGTATCGCACGGAACTGGTGCATCGCGGTTATCAGATCGCCGATGAAGTGTATGATTATCAGCTCGAGGGCGAATATGCACTGGCCGATCAGTGGATGCTGAACTTCCGCGGCATTCATGCGCAGGGAAACGGCATCAGCAACTTTTCTGAGCTGACAGGTCTGGTGGAACTTCGTTACGATCACACTTGGTATAGTGCGGGATGGTCGATGGGCTATCGCGATTTCCAATCGACATTCATTCGTGACGGTTGGGAATCGGGTCCCTTCGTCACCTTTCATTTGTCAGAAAACTGGGATCTTCGCGCGGATTGCGTGTATGACCAGGGTGCGGAATCGTTTTTCAGTACGGCGCAAGTATTGTGGAGCAAGTCGCTCGGCCAATCCTCCATTTTGGCTGCACAGGGTGGGGTGAGCTATGCGGATGATTTTTATGGCAGCAAAGGATTTCACAACTTGGATGCAAGGCTTTCTTACACCTACTTTTTGATCCCCAATGTCTCCCTCAGCCCCTTCGTGGCGGCATCGGTCAAGCTCGATGATGCCGCAGACGACGTAGCGCTTGCGGGCATGTCCTTTGACGTGACATTTTAGTCCAAAGAAAATAAAGGACGGATGCTTGATTTCGTTCATTCATCTAATACCAACACAGCCTTGAGCATCGATGCAATGCATGGGCGGAAGGTCGCGGGATCAAGCTCAGTCGTGTCAAATTTCGTTAGAAAAAGTGAGCCATCGACTTCCACTTCGATTCACCGTGCGAGAGTGTTAGCGCTTGCGCAAGTGCGAGGGTAGGATGTGAAGTTGTTCGCGGTATTTGGCGACCGTGCGACGTTTGATATCAATGCCCTCTGCGTTGAGAGCTTTAGTCAACGAGTCATCGGAGAGCGGCTTGGCGGGATTTTCGTTTTGAATCAGGCGCTGGATGGCATCGCGCACGGCTGCGTTTGAGAACTCGGCACCGCTAGAAGTTTGGTAGCCTGTGGCAAAAAATGCGCGCATTTCCATGATGCCGTGAGGGGTGAGGACATACTTGCCCGACACCGCACGAGAGATGGTGGTAGCGTGCATGCCGAGGTCGTCGCCGATTTCCGCCATGGTCATCGGTCGCAGCTTGGCTGAGCCGAAAAGCAAGAATGGCTCTTGTCGGGCGATGATGCGCTCGGCGATGCGGAAAATGGTTTCCTGACGTTGTTCGATCGAGCTGATGATGGATCGACCATCACGAATGTTTTCGCGGATGTATTCGAGGGTTTTTTTGTCACTCCCCGTTTTGGCGAGGAGATCTTTGTAAAAGTCGCTGATGCGCAGGCGCGGGACATAGTCGTTGGTGAGTTCTGCTTCGAATTCACCTTCGAGGTTGCGCTTGATGATGACATCGGGCGTGATGTGAGGATTGGAAGTCGGGCAGAAAGAACCACCAGGGTCGGGATCGAGTTGAGCAATCCGGGAAGCGGCTTCTGTCACACGCTCTGCGGTGGTGCCTAAGGCTCGCGCGATTTGAGCAATATGGCGTCTGGCCAACTCGTTGAGATAGAGATCGCAAATTTTGTATTCGAGAGTGTCCTCCTTCTGCAGTCGACGCAGCTGTATCAAAAGCGATTCTCGCAAATCCGTGGCACCGATGCCTGGAGGATCAAACGATTGCAGCAACGCTAGGGCTTTGTCCATCAACGCGGGCTTGATCGACAGTCGTTCTGCGAGAGTATGGCTTGGGATATCCAAGAAGCCGCGCTCATTGAGATTGCCAATTAGTGCAACTACCACTTGCTTGATCTGATCCGAGGTGATGCTTTGCTGCACTTGCTGGGTGAGGAACTGCTGCAGCGTTTCGGGAGCGACGATGGAGTCGTAGAGGAACTGTCGACGTTCTTCATCATCAGCGGAATAACTATTGGTACCATGCTGCATGATATCGCGTTCACGGTAGTCATCATCCGTTTCATTGAGATCGCGGTATTCATCGAGATCATCCGCCGAGTCGTCCTCACTCGTTTCGGCATCGGCATCCCACTCGTCCTCGATTTGTTCCAGCACTGGGTTGATTTCCAACACCTGATGAATCATCTGAGTCAGCTCCATGCTGTTCGACTGGAGAATTTCCAAGCTACGCCGCATTTGGGGCGTGAGCGTTTGCTGCTGGTTCAGCGACTGATGTAGCGAGGCATCTGCCATGGGGCAGCGGCATCATGGCGCAAAGAAGCGCAGTTGAGAAGCACTTTTCGTACCATAACGAAAAATTTATGGCAGTATGAAAAAAATGCTATGCGCCAAGTAACGCTTCGGTCATCCGCAGGGCCTGTTCATTGGCTTGGACTTCATGGACGCGGTGAATCAAAGCCCCACGCTCCCGGCCGAGGGCAGTGAGGGCGACGGTGGGCCATGAGCGATGTTGGATATCGGTTGATTGCAAGCTGTGGCCGATAAACGACTTGCGAGAAAGTCCGAGCAGAAGGGGGCGCTGATGGATGATCAAATCTGTTAGGTGATGAAGCAGCAACCAATTGTGTTCGGGGGTTTTGCCAAAGCCAATGCCGGGATCAAAGCAGATTTGGTCGTGATCGATGCCGGCATGCATGAGGGCGTCATATCGATCGAAGAAAAAAGCGCGCACTTCTTCCACGACATCGCCATACTGTGGGTTGCGTTGCATCGTGTCGGGCGAGCCTTGCATGTGCATGACCACAACGGCGCAATGCTGTTGTGCACAGAGCGCCGCCATTTCAGGGTCACCTCGCAAGCCAGTGACGTCATTGACGATATCGGCTCCAGCGGCCAATGCCGATTCGGCGACACAGGCTTTGCTGGTATCGATCGAAATCCAGCCGTCCCATTCACGGCGCAGTGCGCTGATGATGGGAATGACGCGCTGATGTTCCTCCTGCGCACTGACCGCTGGAGCGCCGGGGCGTGTGGATTCACCGCCCACGTCGATGATGAGCGCGCCCTCCGCGATCATTTGTCGGGCATGATACAGCGCCCGATCCAGAGACAAATGCTGTCCGGCATCCGAAAACGAATCGGGCGTGGCATTGAGAATGCCCATGATGCAACCGCGCTTTGATAGATCAAGAGTGCGGTTGCGTGAGCGCCAAATCATGCGTCAAGCAAGCACAGCGCGGAGGGTGGTGCAAGCATCGATTGCTTACGCGCGTTTTTCGCGGATGAGAGGAAGCGAGCGAGCGACTTTCTCCTTCAGTTCCTTGCCCGGGCGAAACTTCACCACGGCCGTGGCGGGGATGTCGTAGGTCTTGCTAGGATTGCGTGGATTGCGTCCTAGTTTGGCCTTCGATTCAATCGCTTGAAACACCCCGAAATTGCGGATGATGACTTTTTCGCCATTGCAGAGTCGATCCGTGACACATTCCATGAGTTGGTCGATGACTTCCGTGACGATAGCCTGCGACAGTTCGCGATGGCTGAGTTGATTGGTGATTTCGAGGATTAGATCGCGTTTGGTGAGAGATGGCATAGTGAAAAAATTCCTAAGATCGATGATAAAAAATTGCGGAAGGTGGATTTCGAAATTGTTACGAAACAAAACTCTGCATGGCGCGGAGTTCTATTGGCGAAAGATCAGGAGAAGTCGAGAGGATTTTGCAGTTCTTTGGTGGTTTTGAAATGAAGTTTCGCGACCTTGCCAAGGCTCTCGGCACCATGGATTTTGATGATCGATTCTGCCGCCTTTTTCACCGCGGGCGAGGCGCCAAAAGGCAAAGTCACGCCGCATGCTGCCGAAGTTTTTTCCATCCATTCGACAAAGCGTTCGCGGGCGAGAATCGAAGCAGCGGCTACGGCGATGTCGGATTCGGCTTTGGTTCTCTGTTCTACTTCGATGCGTAAACCTTTGCCTGTGAGGGCTTTTTTCAAGACAAACTCCTTGGCAAATTGGTCGCTGAGACTGCGCGGGCAAGTGGGCACTTGCGGGATCAGCTTTTCCAATACCGCGACATGCCCCCAAGCGAGCAGTCGGTTGAGATTGCCGAACTGATCATAGAGTTCATTGTAGCGCAGTGGAGGCAGAGTCAGGATGTAGTAGGCAATGCCTTTGGTCTCGCGGATGATCTGCGCCAGTTGTCGGATTTTTGCTGACGAAGTGATGCGTTTGGAATCCATCACTCCTTTCGCCATCAAGTGCTTGGTGATCGTGGCATCGGTGAAGACACCGGCAACGACGAGTGGTCCGAGGTAGTCGCCCTTGCCGCTTTCATCGATGCCAAAATGTGGTTCAAACATGTGAGGTTGATGGACCTCTTCATAGCCGAGTCGTGCGACACCGAGGATTTCGGGTTCGAGATGGAACTCGACAAATTCGGCCGTTCCTTTGCCCTGGATCAGCACCTTGGGACCTTTTTGATAGGCACTGATGCTCAGCTTGGCCTTCTTCGCGGCAAACAGCGTGTGGGGTTTGTCGTAGAAAACAAAGCCTTGCCGCGCGAGCAAATCGTGCAGTTTTTGTGCTTGAAGCGTCGTCAGGTCGGCGGTGTAGGAAGTCATCGAGTTTGCTTGCGTCATCCTAGGCTGGAGCGGGGCTTTTGGCACAGAAAAAAATGCAAAAGAGATTGGCGGATGGTCGAATTTGGCGCATCGTGGTGCGTGCTCAAACCTCTGGCCCATCGCGATCTGATCAAGGAAAACGCGGCGTTTCGCAGCGCCTTGTTGCATTGGTTTGCGCAGCACGGCAAAGACTATCCTTGGCGTCGGACGCGCGATCCCTACGCCATTTTGGTATCGGAAGTGATGCTGCAGCAAACGCGACTGGCGGTGGTATTGGGCAAGGGCTACTACGATCGATTCATGCAGACCTTTCCCGATCTCGTCGCGCTCGCTCAGGCCGACGAAGAAAAGCTGCTGCGGACGTGGGAAGGGCTTGGATACTACCGTCGAGCACGCATGCTCCAAGCCACTGCACGCGCAGTTTTGGATCGACACAATGGTCGTTTTCCTGAGAGCGAAAGGGAGTTGCTCGCCCTGCCGGGAGTGGGTCGTTATACCCTCGGTGCGCTGCGCAGCTTCGCTTTCGATCTGCCTACGGCACTGGTCGATGGCAATGTCATGCGTGTGTTTGCGCGGTTGTTCGATGACAAGACACCGATCGATTCGCCTGTCGGAATTCGCATGGCATGGGAGCGCGCAGAATTTTTGTTAGATAATGATCATCCCCGGCTTTTCAACTCCGCTTTGATGGAGCTAGGGCAAAGCATATGTCGAGTGGGTTCGCCTGATTGTTGGCAATGTCCTCTCGCAGAGTTTTGTCGATCGCGTGAGCCGGAGTTGTTGCCGATCAAGGCAAAGCGCACGGAACTGACATCGATCGATGAACATGCCATTTGGGTCGAGAACGAAGAGGGTGCGATTTTGCTTCAGCAAGAGCAAGGCTCGCGGCGCAAGGGCATGTGGCGGTTGCCGCTGCGTCAAGCTGATGAAGTATCGGCGGAAGACTTGTTGTTGCAAGTCAGCTACGGCATCACGCGTTATCGAGTGACCCTGCGCATCTATCGTCCGCGGCAATGGCAGGCGCACGACAACGATCAGTGGATCAGTGCGGAAATGCTCGAGCAGCTGCCCATGGCAACACCGCATCGAAAAGTCATGCGTCAGTTAGGGGAGCGACTGGCATAGCGCGTAATCTTCCTCGCTGAGGCAGCAAGGATCGGCAGCGACCCAGTGATCGGGGGCAATTTCCTTGAGCGAGAGATCCATGCCCATCGTTTCGGCATAGCGGGGGTGATTGATGCGATGACCAAAAGCACTGCCTGCGGGCGGATTGATGGGCGAGGGGACATCGCCTTCGAGCAAAATGCGCTGCTTTTGATGGCCAGGTCGGGCGACAGGAATCGCGGAGAGAAGAGCCTTGGTGTAAGCGTGTCGAGGATTTCGATAGAGTTCCTCACTGCTTGCGAGTTCGACGATTTTCCCGAGATACATCACGGCGATGCGATCGCTGATGTGCTTCACAACGGCCAAATCGTGCGCGATGAAAAGATACGAAAGGCCCATTTCCTGTTGCAGTTCCAGCATCAAATTCAGCACCTGCGATTGCACCGAGACATCGAGCGCGCTGACTGGTTCATCGCAAATGATCAGCTTGGGTTTCAGTGCGATTGCACGGGCGATGCCGATGCGTTGTCGTTGGCCGCCGGAGAACTCAAAAGGATACTTGTCGGCCGATGCACTCGGCAAGCCGACCCGTTCTAGCAGTTCATTGACCCACTGCTGGCGTTCCCGGGGAGTGCCGAGTCCGTGAACGATGAAAGGCTCTTCCAAAATCGATCGCACGCTTTGACGCGAGTTTAGCGACTCCGATGGATCTTGAAAAATCATCTGCAAATCGCGTCGCAGAGGTCGGATTTTCGCTTGGCTGGCATGCGTGATGTCATGTCCATCAAAAACAATTCGACCTGCTTGTGGGCTGCTGAGTCGGACAATCGCTTTGCCTAAAGTCGATTTCCCGCATCCGGATTCTCCGACCAGTCCCAGCGTTTCGCCTGCGGCAATCGACAGCGAAACGCCATCCACCGCCCGCACTGCGCCGATGGTTCGTTTCAGCAAGCCACCTCGCACGGGGAAGTGGACTTTCAGATCTTGCACATGAAGTAAGGGCGTGGACATGGAGTTTAGAGAGAATCGACACAGAGAGGGCATGCTTCAACCCAGTGATGCGGAGAAATTTCGACAAAAGCTGGGCGTTCAAGAGTCGAGGTGCCTTGCCGTTGCAGGCGTTGACAAAAACGGCAACCACGCACGAAATTTTGCAGCGACTCGACCATGCCTGGAATGACGGGAAGCATGGTTTTGGGAGGAGTATCAAGATGCGGCATCGAGGCTAACAGACCTTTCGTATAGGCGTGTCGGGGTGCCCGAAAAATCTCCTCGACGGGAGCTTTTTCCACGACACGTCCCCCGTACATCACCACCACTTCATCGCAGGTTTCTGCAATCACGCCGAGATCGTGTGTGATCAGAATCATCGCGCTGTTTAGTGCCTGTTGCTGCTCCTTGATGAGTTCCAAAATTTGCGCCTGTACGGTGACATCGAGCGCCGTAGTCGGTTCATCGGCGATGATCAGATCGGGTCGGCAAGCCATGGCAAGAGCGATGACAATGCGCTGACGCATTCCGCCCGAGAGTTGGTGCGGATAATCATGCATGCGCTGTTCGGGGGCGGGGATGCGCACCAACTGCAGCATTTCCACCGAAGCTTGCCATGCTTCTTTGCGCGACATGGGTTTGTGAAGAAGAAAGCATTCGCACAGTTGTTTGCCAATCGTGTGCGAAGGATTCAACGCCGTCATCGGCTCTTGAAAAATCACACCAATTTCATTGCCGCGGATCTTCCTCATCTCTGCGCCACTCGCGTGGACCAGATCGCGATCCTTAAAGCGGATGCTGCCATCCAAAATGCGACCGCTGGGTTGGGGCAAAAGTTTGACAATCGACATCGCTGTCACGCTCTTACCGCAACCTGACTCGCCGACAATGCCAAGTGTTTGTCCGCGCCGAACTTCGAAAGAGACTTCGTCCACCGCACGCAGCAAGCCTGCATCGGTATCGAAAGCCGTTATCAGTCGATCAACCTTCAACAATGTCTCACTCACTCGCACCTCCTTTGTTGACTCGATACGCATCATACACGCGATTGACTTCCGGAAAAGTCCGACCCTCTTTCATGGCATCGAGCGTATCCTTTTTGGCGTCTTCATCGATCCAGAAAACATAGCTCATCTCCGGTTCATCGCTGATGCGAGTATTGTGTTGTTCCGGCCATTTGATCCATCGCCAGTAAGCATAGCGATAAAAATCCTTCTTCCATCCTGGGGCCCAGAGTGCTTCTTGATGAATGATAGCTTCCATTTGCTTGCTGGTCTTTGCCACTTGTTCAAGTGTGCGCGCATTGCGATTGTTTTCGAGCACCACATCCGTTTGCTGATTGGCGTAGGTGAAAATGTTATTCGTCATGATGCGCGGTGTTTTGGTGCCCGGTTCATAGGCATCGCTCGAATGAAAGAACTCGTAGTAATCAGGAAACGGCGGAGTCGTGCCCCAAGCGGTGAAGGAGATTTGGTGCTTCTTCTGAGAAATTTTTTGATAGCTTTCCGTGCTGTCGAGCGCTTCCAGTTTGTATTCCACACCTGCTTTCAAGGCTTCTTCCTTGAGTCGCTGCATGATTTGATCGGTGAACGCACTCTTGGGGTAAGTAATTTGAAAAGACAAACGTTTGCCTTCCGCATTGCGCCAAACACCGTCTTGCCCTTTTTGCGTATAGCCGGCTTGGGCAAATGCAGCGGCGGCTTTGCTGGGTGAAAATTCTCGCGCGGTGATGTTGGTCTCCGAATACGGACCAAAGCCATCATTGAAAATGTGCAAGCGGTTCGCATCGCCGCGCATGTCGTAGTCGATCACTCGCTGCCAATGCGTGGCGTGCTGCAGACCAATGCGGACATGGCGATCGCTAAGCGTGGCATCGGCGAGATTGAAATACAAACCATAGGGACTACGCGGGTAGTCGTTGAAAAACGTCGCCTTCTCGATGTAGCCGTTGAACACCTGCGGGATCTCGGTTTTTTCATACCAGAACTTCGGTTGACCAAGAGGGAAGGTTTCGATTTCACCACGCTGGAATAAGACAAAGGCCTTGTCGAGCTCGCGGATCAATCGATACTCGATGCGATCGGGATTGTACAGATAGCGATAGTAGCGTTGATCCTTGGCCCACCAATTTTTCACCCGAGTGAGTGTGATCGACTCGCCCTTTTTGATGTCGGACTCCAAAATCTGATAGGCACCAGTGGTTGGTCGGGTTCGCCAGTTGTAGCGCTCCTCAAAGTCGGGCCCGAACTCGCGATAGAACTTGCTCTGAAACGGCAGCAGATTCGCATAAAACGGTGTGAACGGTTTCGGATTCGCGAGTCGGACACAAAGGCAATCATCGCCATAGGTGGTGATGCCATAAAACTGTTCGCCATAAAACGTGCGATACCATTGTTCCGTGAGGTAAGGGGAAAGATAGATGTAAAACGACATCAGAAAGTCCTCCGTCGTCACCTTTTCCCCATCCGACCAGCGCGCGAGTTCGTTGATGTGAAAATAGACCGTTTGCTGATCCTCCGCCACCGCCCAGCGATCGGCGAGCGCAGGGATCAGTTGTCCGGTGTTCGGGTGCATGGCGAGCAAGCCAAGTTCGATGTAATCCCAGTGGTAGGCGCGGAAATTGTTATTGCCGCCCTTGCCCAGCGCGCGAATCGTGGGCGGAAAAGCCATGCCGGGGAAGAAGGTTCGATACGTGCCGCCCTTCTTCGCTTGCGGCGAGCCAATTTCTGGTTCGTTCGCATTGCTTTCCCAGCGCAGATCCTGCGGCAATTCATCGATCGATTTGCGCTGAAAAAAAGGCCCTTCTCGCAGCTTTTTCTCGAGCGAAGCGATTTGCTGTTGCCAGTCCGCGACCGACGGAGAATCCGCTTGTTCAGCGAGTTGTTGGCGCAGCTTGGCGATTTTCTGTTCCGTTGCCAGTTGATTCTCGCGATTGAACTTCTCGTAAAACTGTCGACGCTCTTCCGTATTGTCATGCGCCGCAAAAGTCTGACGTTGCTCGCACTGCGGCAAGATCAGCAAGGTCACAAGAGAAAGGAGCAAAAAACCGATGCGCATCAGTGGTAAGTGGTGAATTTTTTCGGATCAAAAGCCTCGCGAATCGCTTCGCCAATGAAAGTGATTAGCAGCAGAAGTGCGACGAGAACCACAAACACCGAGCCGACGATCCACGGTGCTTCCAAATTGGCGAGGCCATCGGCGAGCAAAGTGCCCCAGCTGGGGTAGCGATCGGGCAAGCCGAAGCCAATGAAATCGAGAGCCGTAAGCGAGGTGGCTACGCCCGTGACGTAAAACGGAATCAGCGTGATGGTGGTCGATAGCACATTCGGCAAGATGTGTCGGAAAATGATGCGAGGAGTGCTCGCCCCCAAAACACGGGCGGCGGCGACATAATCGCGTTCGCGTTCTTTCAGGGCGGCAGTGCGTTGATAGATGCTGACGCCGATCCAAGAAAACGCGCTCATCACTGCGATGATGGCAACGATCGAGACTTGATCGCGACCGATGCGCGAAGCGATGATCATGACAATAAACAAAAACGGGATATTGCTCATGACCTCGATCAAGCGCTGCATGATCAAATCCAGCCATCCGCCGAAGTAGCCACTGACGAGACCGAGACTGATGCCGATGGCAAAAGTCAGGACAACGTAGAGCAGCGAAGCCTTGCAGACCACTTGCAAGCCGCCGTAGATTTGCGCAAACAAATCCCAACCTCGCGAATCTGTGCCGAGCCAGTGCGCGCGCGACATCGACGGTGGGCTGGGCGGGTATTGCAGGGCGAAGTAGTCTTTGCTTTGTCGAGGATCGATTTCCGTATCACTGCCTTCGCTCACCTCGCGGCTCAGCAATTGACCTGCCTGCCATTGCTCCTTGGCAATCGGATCGCCCTGGCGATTGTACAGAGTCGCCAACCCCTGCAACTGACCGCGTCGGAATGTCGCTTCGCGCTGTTTGATCGTCGGATCGAGCGGATCATAAGAGGTCGCCAATCCCTGATACGGCTGAGATTTTCCGGCTTCGTAGCAAATGCCATCGCGCCACTCCAGAGCGACTTTTTGCAATTCATCGGTATCAAAGGTTGTATCCCACGGCACGAGGGGCATCAGCACAAAATTGCCATCGTTTTCGCGTTCAAAATGATCGCGCAGATCTCGATAGTCCAGAGGTTGTTTTGCCTCGCCGCCAAAATCTTCCGCGGTGTAGTTTTTTTTCACCAAGGCGGGGAAATGCCATTGATCCTCGTAGCGAACCACCAGCGCTTTGCGACCAACCAGCAAGTGATCGGGCAGCGTGAGCAAGACCAGTGCGAGCAAGAGCCAGAACGAAACATAGCCCCGGGTGAGCGAGCGGAAGCGTTTGAGGCGACGCAGAGTCATGGGGTTCCATGCGAAGGACTGTCCGCGCAGCCATAGCCATACGGCCACGATGCTGAGCAGCGACAGCCAAAAAATGCCGACCGCATCGGCGAACTTCGGCGCGAGATCGGGCCAGCGTTTGGCCCATGACTCGCTCAAAGCAAATGAGAAAAACCAGCGCAGCGAGGGCAGCTCCAGTTCATAGAATCGTCCTACTCCCGAACCGATGACGATGAGGAGAAGCAGAATGGCGATTTTGCGGGGAAAATTCATGAAGTCATCAATCAAAGCGAATCTTAGGATCGACCAAAGCCACGGCCACATCGGAGATGACATTGCCAATCAGCATCAGCAGTGCGGCGATGGTCAGCGTGCCCATGATCACGTATTCATCGCGTTCGACAAGGGCATTGAACTGCAACAGCCCGAAGCCATTGATGTCGAAAATTTTCTCAATGAACATGCTGCCTGCGACAAGCATGCTGACATTGTTGCCAATCGTCGTGGCGAGAGGGATCAACGAGTTGCGCAGCGCATGACGAAACACCGCGCGCGGAAAACTCACGCCTTTGGCAATCGCGGTCCGCACGTAGTCGGCAGCGAGGTGATCCATCAGGCTGTTTTTGACCATCATCGTCATCATCGCAAAAGCCCCCACCAAGTAACAGACCAGCGGCATGGCGGCATGATGGAACAGATCTTTGATTTTGCCCCAAGCGCTCAAATCGGCAAAGTCATCGCTGACAAAGCCGCCCATGGGAAAATGGCCTGGTGCGCAGACATACACCACCAACAGCGCGCCCAGAGCGTAGCCGGGAATGGCGTAGCCTGCAAAGACGGCAATCGAACTCAGGTTGTCGAACCAACTGCGGTGCTTGATGGCCTTGACGATTCCCAAAGGCAGACAGATGCCGTAAATGAGAATGATTTCGACAATGCCATAAAACAGCGAGATCGGCATGCGCTCGCGGATCATTAGTGCAACGGGGTCTTGATAGCGTCGCGAAATGCCCAACCGACCTTGCAGCAATCCGGCAAACTCACTGCGATAGATTTCCGCGCGATCTTTGGTCTCTGCGGGCATCTCCTTCGCGCCGGGTACATAGGCTTTCCAAAGTCGCCATTGGTCGTCTCGGGTTTGAATGCGCACATGCCAGTCGGCCACTTCCGAGCCATCGATGCCTTCCAGTCGGGCACTGCCATTGGGCTGTCGCGTGACCCGAAGCGACTTCGTCGTTCCGGGAATTTTCACTTCCGCAGACATCGCGCCGTCTTCAAACAGCGCGGCACTTTTGCTGACATCGCGCGGCACCGCGCCGAGCCATTCGAGGTAATGCCGAAAATGCGATTTATCCCGATCATATTCGCCCGCAAGCTGCATCAGCATTTCGGGCTTGAGGTGAAAGCCACTGGTTTCGCGGGACTTCATCGACTTCCCTTCGCTCTGGCCCATGAGCTTTTTCAGGTCCTCTTCCATCGGTCCACCGGGGACGAGGCGCATGATCAAAAAAACGAGCATCGTGATCCCGATCAAGGTCGGGGGAATCAACAAGATTCTGCGAATGAAATATTCCTTCACGTCTCGCAAAAATTGGCCGAGCAAGCTAGATTTGGCAAGAAGATCTTCCGATAAATCTGGCTACGGCGCTGACACAGCAGCGCGCAGTGTGAAATTAGCCCGGCGGCCAAGTCAGCGCTCGACCCGCGAGCAGGTGCAGGTGCAGATGTGGCACGGCTTCACCTGCATCGCGACCATGGTTGATCACGACGCGGAAACCGTTTTCTGCGATGCCTTGTTGTTGAGCAATGATGCCGATTCGTGTCATCAAATGACCTAACAAAAGTTGATCATCAGCCGTCGCTTCGCCGATGCGAGGAATGGGCTTTCGCGGAACCAGCAACAAGTGAATTGGCGCTTGCGGTGCGATGTCGCGAAAGCACAGACAGAGATCATCCTGATAGACGATGTCGGCTGGAATTTCTCCTGCGGCGATTTTTTCAAAAAGGGTCGGCATAAATGCTGTGAGCGCGATCAATCGATGCTGGTGACGTCTTGGTAACGAGCATGCCACTCTTGATAGACTTTCGGCGAAATTTCCGAAGGTTTGATTTCCGAGCGACCGCCCCAAAAGACATTCGTGTAGCTGACGGGGATGCCCACCGATTCAAGGTGTCGGTCAATCGCCGCCTTGTGTTCCAAAACGCGGGCTTTTTCCGTGCCATGGACTACGCCCATGATATTGACATCGCCAAACTGCGGGCCGCCTTCGCGCCAGTAGCAGTGGGTCATGCAATAATGGCGACCGACCTCCGCGCCGGCTTCGATTTCACGACCTTTGGGCACAGCCCAGTGGAACAGTCCGTTGAAGCGCGTGACGCGTTCGCCCGATGCCGATGGCTTGACGTGTTCCAGGAAGGTCGAAAATCGACCAATGACCTTCTTGCGGTTGAGTTCGTGGGCGACTTCGCAAAAGCGTTCGAGCGAGACACCTGCTTGTTCCGCGCGACCTTGCCAAGGATTGGCGCCGATTTCCTCCAAGGTCAGCTCTTCCTTGAGGGCGAGCAAGACTTTCCATTCTTCCTCATTGAGCTCGACGGTTGCGGTGGTCATCATCACAGCTGGTTCATCCGTCTTGTCTCCGGGTTCCAGCGTTTTGCGTCGGACGTGACCGACGCCGAGAGCAAAGACGCCATTGGCGGGCATCAGCAAGTATTCCTCAGCTTTGACCAAGCGCTTTAGCACAGTGGCGTGATGATCGAGCGATTGACCGACTGGGACTTTCAGTGTCGTCCACAAACGATAGCCCGAACCTGAAACTTCGGTATCGGTCGAGCGAATCACCACGTGTCCTGAGAACGGATCGTTTTTCGACATGAAGTCAAAAGCGGCATTGAGATGCTCTTCGGGCACTCTCCAAGCGACCAGTGCGCCGTGTGCGAGTTTGGTCGAGAGCAGCGTTTGGCGCACCCGACGGATCACGCCGGCTTCCAGCATCGCCTTGATGCGTTCGATTACCGTATCAAAGGGCACGCCCGATTTTTCGGCGATTACTTGGAAAGGTTGCGATTGAAAACCTGCGACCAAGTCTTCTGAAATGGCCAAGATTTGGGCGTTGATGGGATCGGAGTGTTCGGTAGGAATCATGGAAATCGTTTCGGCGTTCATAAGGAGCAGTGGATGGCGAGAGCTTGTCAGCTCTCAGCACGGCAGGCAATGCGGATTGGTGGGCTTTTCCTCTGAAAAATTCCGCAAGATCTGAGGCGGGTAAGTTACGGTTCGAGCAGTCGGACCGACTCCACCACGATGTTTTCGCTGGGAACATCGGGGCTCATGTTGCTCAAGCGTTGCCCTGTTTCGGGGTGCAGCATGACCAGTGGACGCTGTGTGGTGACAGCTTGTTCGATCTTTTCGACCACGTCCATACCCTCGACGACCTTGCCAAAAACGGCATAGCCATGGCCATCGGGATTCGGAAAATCCAGACGCGTGTTGTCGGTGACATTGAGGAAAAACTGTGAAGTCGCCGAATTGGGGTCGCCGCGACGAGCCATGGCGATGGTGCCCTTTTCATTGCGCAGACCGTTTTGTGCTTCGTTCTTGATGCCTTTGCCCGTCTCGCGTTCGACCAATCGGCCTTCTTCCACGGCAAAACCTCCGCCCTGAATCATAAAGCCGGGAATGACGCGGTGAAAGACGGTACCGTCGTAGTGTTTCTTTGCCACATAAGAGAGGAAGTTTTTTACAGAGATCGGAGCCTTCTCGGCATTGAGTTCGACCACAATGCGGCCTTGGGATGTTTTCATCTCCACGCGGGGAGCGGCATTCTTGGTAGCGGCGGGTTTTTCCTCCGCATGGTTCAAAAGCACGGAGCAGGCGAGCAGGGTTGCAGTGGCGAATAGCGACTTCATGAAGCATGTACTAGCGCAGAAAGGTGCAGCTGACAAGGGGCGTGATGAGAATTTCTCCAGCATCGAGCGCAGGGCTTTGCGCTTGACGACGCAAGGCAGGCGATGTTTGTTCGGAGCATGAAAAAGAGCATTTTCTGGCGCTTGGGAAGTCTGTTGATCGTAGCATTGTTGAGCGGATGTGGCAGCACAGGCGACTTGAGTCGGGGTGAACTCGGCATCTTGCCTTCATCGCCCGAAAAGGGCACACTTTTTTCCTACTATGAAGCCAAGGCTCGGTCGAAGTGGCAGGGCAATTGGACAAAAATTCTCGACATGACGGGAGTGTCTTGGAACGACACGCGGACGGCGACATTGATCGACGACCAATTTGTCGTCATGGCCGCGCACTACACGCGGCCCTCCGACGTTCCGGTGATGTTTCATGACCGCAGCGGTCAACCCGTGGAGCGCTACATCGTGCAAGTCCGCTCGCTCGCGCCAATGGCGGATGTTGCGGTGGGCAAGCTCAACCTGCCCGTGCCCGCATCGATCAAGCGCTATGCCTTTGCGCCGATGAGCGAGGTCAAGAAAGGTCGAGCCGTGCTCGTCACGGATCAGACCAAGACGGTATCCGTTCATCAAATTCAGGCGTATCAGAATCGCATGGTCATGTTGGGCTTTGTGCCAGACATTGATCCGATCTATCGTCGCAATTTGATTGTCGGCGATAGCGGAAATCCGGGGCGATGGCTGAGATGCGCTGATGCTCGTCGATCCCATGGCGCGCTGGATTAGCAGCGCTTGCCATCGACCATACGCGGGATGCCGAGTGGATTGCTTTCCTTCAATTCATCGGGCAGCAGGGCATCGGGCGTATTCTGCCAAGATACCGCACGCGTGAAACGAGTGGCCGCCATGGTGCCGACGCTGGTGCTGCGGCCATCGGAAGTCGAGGGATAAGGTCCGCCATGGACCATGCTGTGGCAGACCTCGACCCCTGTGGGGAAGCCGTTGAAGATGAGTCGGCCCGCCTTGCGTTCGAGAATTTCTAGCAAAGTCGATGCGGTTGCAAGCTCGGCGTCAGTGCCATGCACCGAGGCTGTCAACTGTCCTTCCAGCGATTCGGCGACGGCGAGCAGTTCTGCTTCCGAGCCCACGACCAAGAGGCTGGCGGGGCCGAACATTTCCTCGCAAAGGGCAGGTTGTTCGAGGAAAGTCTTGGCAGGCACCACAAACACCTGGGGCAAGCCCGTGCCTGGTGCGGCGGGCAATTGGCTGACAATGGCGGTGACACCTGCTTGTGCGGCAGTAGCGGCGGTGCTTTGCTGATAAGCTTGGCAGATGCCAGCATTCAGCATCACGCCCGCAGGAGCTTGGGCAATTTTTTCACTCAGGCTCGCGATGAACTCTTTCTCGCTTCCCGCGGGCAGCAAGACCAAGCCGGGGTTGGTGCAGAACTGTCCTACTCCCAGCGTCAGCGATTGGAAAAAGCCTTCGGCGAGAGCTACGCTTTTTTCCGCAAGGACGCCTGGCAGCATGACCACGGGATTGATCGAGCTCATTTCCGCATACACCGGGATCGGTTCGTGGCGTGCAGCGGCCATGTCCATCAACGCGCGACCGCCCTTGAACGAGCCCGTAAAGCCGACAGCTTTGATGTGAGGGTGTTTCACCAAAGCGCCGCCGACCGTGACGCCGGAACCGTAGAGTACCGAAAAAACACCTTCCGGCATACCACTGGCTTGAGCGGCACGGATCACAGCCGAGGCGACAATTTCCGCCGTGCCGGGGTGGGAGGAGTGCGCTTTGACAATCACCGGACAGCCGACCGCGAGGGCCGATGCGGTATCGCCGCCTGCGACCGAGTAGGCGAGGGGGAAATTCGAGGCGCAAAAGACGGCCACGGGACCGAGGGGTCGCATCATCGAGCGGAGGTCGACCTTCGGAATCGGCGTGCGATCGGGTTGCGCGTGTTCGATGCGAGCATCGAGCCATGAGCCGTCATCGAGCATGCTCGCGAACAAGCGCAACTGGCCCACCGTGCGACCTGTTTCACCGCGAAGCCGTGCTTCGGGCAGTCCGGTCTCGGCACAACCGCGTGCGGCGATGTCGTCAGCCACTGCTTCGATCTCGGTTGCGATTAATCGCAGAAAAGCCGCACGTGTCGCGGCAGAGGACAGCCGATATTGCGGAAAAGCGGCATGCGCGAGCTGCACGGCGCGTTCGACTTCGTCGTTCGATGGACTGGCATAGCCTGGCTCGATTTTCTCCTGCGTCGCAGGATTGACGGCGTGAGTGAGTGGGGCGTTGACCGCTCCGCGGCTGTATCCAATGAATGATGTTCCTTGCATGATGGCGAAAATGTCTGCGCTTGGTGTAATGCAGAATCGTGGTCAACGCAAGAAACGCTTGCGAGTGAAAAGGGGGAAGTTTTGTCAGTAAGCAGGTCATCATTTTTTGTCAGAATCGGAAGAGATGCACCGTAGTCGTGAAAATGAAACTTTTGCATGCCATGGTGACGATGATACTAACGTCGGCTCTCTTTGCGGGGCCGGTTGGGGTGGAAAAGGATTGGAAGCTTGTGTTCGACGATGATTTTTCCGGAAACACCCTGCATCAGGGCAAGTGGAGTTACAACTATCCTTGGGGCTCCATGCACAACCACATGGCCTACATGGATGCATCGCATGTGCGGGTGGCGGACGGAAAATTGGTCCTTCGCGGGCTGGCGGAGCGACATCCGAAGGCCAAGGATACGGCGAAGTTTAACGGAAAAATCCTGCCCGTGCCCTATCAGGCGGGAGCGATTCATTCCAAGGGGAAATTCGAAGTCACCCACGGCTACATCGAGGCGCGACTGAAAGTTCCCCGAGGTCGCGGCTTTTGGCCGGCGTTTTGGCTATTGCCTGTTGATGGTTCCTGGCCGCCGGAAATTGACGTGATGGAAATTTTGACCAGCAATCCGCATCGCAATCACGTCGCACTGCATTACGGAAAAAATTGGCGAGAACATCGCAGTCACGGTCAGTGGATTGAGAAGCTGCCCGATCTCAGTGCCGATTTTCACGATTATGGCGTGCACTGGACGGCGGAGTTCATCGATTTTTATTTCGATGGCAAACGAGTCAAGCGTGTGTCCGATCGAGCTGCGATCAAGCACACCGAAAAGCCGATGTTCTTGCTCATCAACCTCGGTGTGGGGGCTTGGGAGAAAAAGCCCGATGCGTCGACGATTTGGGAGAAAAACTACTACGAGATCGACTGGATACGCGTTTGGCAAAAAAAGCGCTAGAGGGCATCGCCAAAAAGGCTGCGTGAGTTCACGCAGCCTTTTTCTCACGAGATTTCCGCAGGGGAATTAGTTCACCAACTCACTCACGCGGAGTCGGCCAAACATCTTCGTATTCGTGCCCTTGGGAATCGTGATCGTGACCTGATCGACACCGTTGCTCGGGGTGTTCGGTGTGATCACCACTTCCGTAGACGGCGCGATGGAAAGATCCGTCCAGCCAGTCAAGTTCGTTCCGTATTGGAAGGTCTGCGATGTAACACTTGCCGTTTCCGCGCGTCGACGGAAAGTAAAGACGAAGTTCGCGCCCGAAGCATCGAGAGTGGGCAAGATGCCTTGATTCGATTCATTGGGATTTCCGCCATCGAGCACAAATTCCAGCAAATTGACAATTCCATCCTGATCAGGATCGGCTGTTGGACCCACAATCGCGGGGTTGGTTTCATTCGGGAAGAAGCCGTTCATCCAACTGAGGAAAGGATCTTCCACGATGTTCAGAGTGAGAACTCCCGTGCTTTCTTGGAAGGTCCAGACTTCTGAGTTGTTCGTTAGCGTCCAATTATCGCCATTGCTGACAAAATTGCCCAAGCCGCTGGTCAGTCGGAAATTCGGGCCGTAGCTTTCATTCAGCGAGGCATGATTGACCAAAGTCCACGCATTTCCCGAGGTGCGAACCGCATTGCTCAGATCGAGTTGGAAAAGTCCGTTGATTACAGCAGTTCCGGAACCGAGCAACTGATTGTTTTCCCCGTTGCCTAAAACTTCAAAAAACAGGCTGCCATTGACGACGGGTTCGGAGATCACGACGTTATCGATAATCGTCGCTGAGTCTCCACCCACTTGCGTGGCTTCGAACACCAAGGTGTAAGTGCCAGGTTGAAGAGTGATCGCGCTTGTGCTGCGTGCTACGAAGTTTCCATTCGAAGCGAGTTGTGCCGCGCTCCAACTACCGAGAACATTGCTATCGATACGAATGCTTAGATTGCTAGCATTGTAACCGGGGCGGTTGGCAGTGGAAAATGAAACATTGTAGGTGCCAGCTGTCGTTACGGTAATTGTTTGTGACATCGTCGCATTGTTCTGCAAAAATGCCGCTTGGTCGCCGTTTGGCGGCGTAGCAGAAAACCATGGCGAACCCTGGCTCGCAATGCCGCCACTGTTGATGGACCATCCATTCGTGACACCATCGCCGTTAAGATAACTCCAATTGCCACTGCTGTAATCTGGGGCTTCAAAATTCGAGTTCACAAGATTCACGAGCATGACTTGATTCGAATTGTTTTGGAGAGACAAGGTGCCTTCTTCGACAATGGTATTGCCTATGTAATTCTGCGCTGCTGTCACAGTGACGCTGTTATTGCCGAGTTTCTTCAAAGTTCCAAAACCTGAAATCGATTGATTCCAAGTAATGTTTCCGGCAGGATGCAGCACCAATTCCGCATTGTTGGTGATGTTCGAGAGAGCGGCAGAGCCATTGGTGGCACCGTCACCGAGTTTCAAGATGCCTTCATTAATGAGTGTCGGTCCTGTGTAAACATTCTCACCTGTCAAAACGAGAGTGCCAGGTCCCGTTTTGTTGATGCCGCCTGTTGTTGCATAGCGATTGCGAAGAATCCCAGAAATCAGCAGATCGCTACCGGACGCCACATCGATGGTTTGATTTCCGGCAATCGTCATCTCAGCGGAAATGGTCGATGTCGTTTCGCCATCGGCAGCAAGGCGAGAGGCGAGAATAAACGCGCCCCAATCTGCACTTGAGACATTCGTACTCGTCACGCTTCCGCCGAAGAGGGTAATACCTTCGACAATGGCGTTCGCAATCGTCGAGCTAGTCAGAGTGCCGCCGGCCTGAACTGCAATCGCCCCTGCGCTGCGACCACTGAACCATGGATTGCTAGATCCAAGAGCCCAGGGAGCAATGGTGCGAAGAGTCGCTCCATTTTCGATATTGATGGTGCCAAAGCGGAAATACTGGCTAGCTAGTTCTACTGTGCCCCCAGTGACGGTGAGACCGTTGCTGACGTGGTTGTAGGCCCCCGAGTAGTTGTCGCCGGGTCCAGCATCGAGGTACAATCGGCCCCCTCCTGCTTTGGTCACAGAGTTGACTGAGAATAGTCTAGAGGAGATGGTGGCTGTGCGACCGGTTTCTACATCAATGGTAGAAGTGGATGCGCTATCCAAAACCAAAGTTTGAGCGGCATTTGTGATGGCGTAATCGCGAGCGGAAAAGCTCAAATTGCCAATCAAGCGCTGGGAGAGCATATTGATCCTCGTGCCCTCTGCGCCGTTGAAAGTAGCAGTGTATCCTGAACCATTCGCAATCGTGTTGTTTTGCCAACTGCCAGCTACATCCCAGTCGCTGTTTACGCTCGATGCCCAAACGCCATCGCCAAAGCCTACGACAGTGATGCTGCCTGTTCCCGTGAAAAATTCTGGGTGAGAGGTGGCATTGTAAGTGCCCGAGGGCATAGGTGCATTATTGAGGGTCAGAGCTGCTACGACATCACTGCCCGTGAAATTCAAATTCATCTGAGCTCCGCTAGCGATCGTGATGGTGGATAAGTTGCTCAGATTCACGGTGCTTGTGCCATCGCCAATGCTCAAAACACCGGCATTTACGGTAGTGTTCCCCGTGTAAGTGAGGGGGCCAGTCAGAGCCAGAGTGCCTGCGCCCGATTTAATCACTTCGCCATTTCCCGTCAGATTCCGTGGCATGGTGCGTGTGCCGCTGTTTGTGAGAAATTCCAGAGTGGCATTGTTGGTGATATTTCGATTGTTCATCTCCCAGCCCGCTGCAGCGTCTTCCAGGATCAGCTTGCCCTGGCTCACGGTCAGGCCACCTACTTCCAATGGGCCGGACACTTTCATCGTGCCATCACCGGTTTTTGTGAAGTAGCCCCACGAAGCACCGCTGTAGTGACCAAGTCGTCCGGTGACATTCAGTGTCGCTTCTGGTGCGATAAAAAAGACTCGGTCTTCATTGTTGCCCACCCGAACATCCGCGCTGATGGTCGATGGTTGCGTTCCTTCTGCCGTAATGTTGCGGAGCAGGGGGAAGTTGCCGAAAGCGAAGGTTGAAGGGGCTGTCGCAGCGAGCGTTCCACCACGCAGGGTGATCGTGCCAAGAGTAAGAGCCGCTCCAGCGGGGACATCATTCGAAAGGACACCTCCATTTTCAATCACGACATTGTTTTGGCGTGTGATCGACTCACTGCTGGCAAGAGAAAGAGTGCCGCCGGAAACCGTGATCTCGCCAAACATGGAATTTGAACCAGAGAGAGTCAGCCTGCCGGTGTTGGTTTTGTTGAGAAATCCGATGCCGGTGATATTTCCACTCAAAGTTTGGTTGGCGCTGCTGCCGAAAATGAAATTGCCATTGTTCGTATCGAGCGTGCCTGAAAAACTACCATTGTCGAGCGTTGCGCTGTCGGCGATGGACAGCGTTGTGAACGGGCCAAGGAAAACGCTTCCGCCACTCACATTGCTGGTACCTGCGACGTTGAGAACTTTGTTGTTTTCATCGAATGTCGCTGCACTCCAGTCGACGGCATCGACGATTCGAATGTCGGCAACATCCGCATCAACACTCAATTGCGCAAGCCCATTGAAGTGCAACTGCGATCCAGCATCGGCGGTTAAGGCGAATCCGTAAAAGCTGCCGAGGTTGCTTTGAATGTTCTGGATGGTGTTCTGAGAAATCGTCCAGTTGGCGAAACTACCTGTGGTGAAGCTTCCCGTGAGCGGAGCGCTATCAGCGATCGGTGCATAAGCTGGCACGGCACCTCCCTGAGTGTATGTCCAAGGCGAATTGATTTGATTGAGAACTCCATTATTCAATCTCCTGCCAGTGTGAGATTGGACAAGCGCGAGAGATCGAAGCGGAGAAAAGTCACATCGCGCGACACAGTGCGGCTGAAGAGGGATCCCAGCCCGTTGTCGCTAAAGATAGAAATATTGTCACCTGATGCGCGCGCATGACTCGTCGCAATCACTGTGATGGTTTGTGGAACGATTTCGCCGTAATTGTAGTCGACCCCTCGAGCGAAGGTAGTCAGCGAGAGAAGGCAAAGTGTCGAACGGCGATTCAACCAGCGCTCACGATGAAAAGAGAACGAGGGGTAAGGGGTTTACTATGATTCTTGTTTTTGGGGAAGGTTTTGGGCTTAGTCGCAAAGAATCGTGTCTTATCTCGCACGATCACACAAAAAAATCCAGCATTTTTTCCGGAAAAAACGCTGGATTGATTGGTTTTGCGAAGAAGATCACACAAAAAGAAGCGCCGCCATCAACGCTTTTTGCTTTGCTGCATGGCTTGGGTAAACCAGTCATTGCCTGCTGGGGC